>JBHELO010000084.1:0-26587 GCA_046263055.1 Acidimicrobiales bacterium
CCGGCGGTGCGGCCGGCGGTCCGGTGACCGCGGCTGGGGGTGGCGGTGGTGGTGGCGGTGGTGGGGCCGTCGGCGGTGACGGTGCGGGTGGCGACCGGGCTGTGGGCCCGGATGGAGTAGACGCCGACCAGGTCGGAGACGGTGATGAGGCCGTCGCCCACCTCGCCGGTGCTGGCGCCCCGGGCGATGGCGCCGACCACCGCGTCGACCTCGCCGTCCTCGGTGATGACGGCGATGGCCAGCTTGTGGGTGACGAGCATGTCGAAGGGGACCCCCCGCCACTCGCCGGTGCGCTCGGCCGACCGGCCGTGGCCCCGGGCGTCGGTGATGGTGAAGCCGTGGAACCCGGCGCCGTCGAGCGCGGCGGCCACGTGCTCCAGGCGCTCGGGACGGAAGACTGCTTCCACCCGCTTCATCGGACCATCTCCTCCCGGAGCTCGGCGCCGGTGACCGCCGGCCGGCGGGGGCCGTCCCCGGCGCCGCCCGCCGTCGGGCCGTCGACGGAGGGGAGGAACACCGGGCCCTGGGCCTCCAGGAAGTCGGGGTAGGCCAGGGCGCCCACCTCGGACATGTCCAGGCCGGCGACCTCGGCCTCCGCGTCGCTGCGGATACCCATGGTCCGCTTCATCACCGTGAAGAACGTGATGGTCATGGCCGAGCAGAACGCCACGAGCACGACGGCATCGGTGAGCTGGGCCAGGAACTGCCCGCCGCCGCCGTAGAACAGGCCCTTGACGCCGCCGGCCACGCCGTTGAGCCCGCTGCCGTAGGAACCGTCGGCGAACAGGCCCACGGCGATCACTCCCCACAGCCCGTTGGCGCCATGCACGGCCACCGCTCCCACCGGGTCGTCCACCTTGAAGCGGCGCTCCACGACCAGCACCGCCTCCACGACGAGGAGACCGGCCACCACGCCGATCACCGCCGCCGCCCACGGGGCCACGAAGGCGCACGGGGCGGTGATGGCCACCAGCCCGGCCAGGAGGCCGTTGGCGGTCATCGACGGGTCGGGCTTCCCGAAGCGCCTCCACATCAGCAGCATGGCGGCCAGGCAGCCGGTGGCCGACGAGAGGATGGTGTTGGTGATGACGACGGCCAGGCGGAAGTCGGTGCCGGCGAACGTGGACCCGCCGTTGAACCCCATCCAGCCCACGAGGAGGATGAACGTGCCCAGGATGGCCATGGGCAGGTGGTGGCCGGGGATGGCCCGGGGGTTGCCGTCCCTGTCGAACTTGCCGATGCGGGGGCCGAGGATCTTGGCCCCCCAGAAGGCGGCCACCCCGCCCATGGCGTGGACCACGCCCGAGCCCGCGAAGTCCACCGCCCCGTGGCCCCACTTGGGGCCGAGGGTCCCGAGCTGGGACAGGAAGCCGCCGCCCCACACCCAGTTGCCGAAGATGGGGTAGAGCAGCGTGGAGGCGAACAGCCCCCACACGCAGAACGAGCTGAACTTCCAGCGCTCGGCCATGGCGCCGGTGGGGATGGTGGCGGTGGCGTCCATGAAGACGAGCTGGAAGAAGAAGAAGGCCATCACCGACACGTCGTAGGCGTGGCCGGACAGGAAGAAGCCCGACTTGGCCAGGACGTTCCAGCTGCCGAGGTGCACCGGGCTGCCCAGGGCGCTGAGCCCGATGATGCCGTGGTAGTCGGTGGACCCGAACATCAGGGCATAGCCGCAGACGAACCACCCCACCACGCCCAGGGCGAAGATGACCATGTTCATCATCATCGTGTGGGCCGCGTTCTTGGCCCGGGTGAAGCCCGTCTCCACCAGCGCGAAGCCGGCCTGCATGAACAGCACGAGGATGCCGCCGAGCATCAGCCAAGTCAGGTTGATGGCCACCCGGTTCTTCTCGGTGGCGGTGGCCACCTCCCCCGGCGTGGGGGCATCGCGACCGGCCTGCTTGTCGGCGGTCATCAGGTTGGAGACCTGGGTGCCCGTCTTGGAGCCGTCGCGATCGCCGCCCTGGGCGAAGGCGGCGCCGCCGATCACACCGGCGAAGAGGAGAGCGGCCATGGCCGCCACCGCCAGGCGGCCTCCGCGGCTGCGCATCGGTGCCGCCGGCGAGCCCGTGCGCCGCAGGTGGCGCCGGTACATCCCCGGCAGCAGGAGGGCCAGGGTGAACGTCGACATGAGGATCGGCCGGGCGCTCATGCCGCGCCCCGCAACGGGCGGTTCCGATTGGCGACCACGTCAGCCTCCCCCTGGCGCCCCGTCGGCGCCGGCGTCAGAAACCGTAAAGACGCCTCGTTTCCCCCAGGGAACGGGAGTGTGAACGATGTGTTACACGGTCGCCGGCCCTACGCTCGGGGGATGGACACCCCGGTGGGCCGCGACGCGCTGGCCGAGCGAATCGACGAGCTCGGGCCCGTCGCCCACCTCGTCACGGTGGCGAGCACCGGCCGCCCCCACGTGGTGGCGGTGCGGGCCGCCTGGGACGGCGACGAGCTGGTGGTGGCCGCCGGGCGCCACACCTCGGCCAACGCCGTCGACCACCCGGACGTCAGCCTGGTGTGGGCTGCGCCCCCGGGCCAGGGCTACAGCCTCATCGTCGACGGCACAGCTCGGCCCCGGCCCGGCGCCTCGGAGCCGTCCCTGGCGGTGACGCCCACCCGGGCGGTGCTGCACCGCACCCCCGAGGGCGATCCCGCCGCTCCCTCCTGCATCACCGTCCTGGCCCGGGACTGACCCCGCCGGGCGGCTCAGGCCAGCGACACCAGGTCGAGCAGCTCGTCCGACCAGCGCTGGAAGGTGCCCTCGGGGAGGAGGAGGGCGTCGTCGGCCGCGATCTCGCTGACGAAAGTGGGGTCGTGGCTCACCACCACCATGGTCCCCGGCCATCCGGCCAGGGCCGAGCCGATGGCCTGGCGGGACGGCGGGTCCAGGTTGTTGGTGGGCTCGTCCAGGAGCAGGAGGTTGTGGCGGCCGGCCACCAGCTGGGCCACCGCCAACTTGGTCTTCTCCCCGCCCGAGAGGGTGGCCGCGTCCTGGAAGGCAACGTCACCGACCAAGCCGAACATGCCGAGCAGGCCCCGCAGCTCGGTGTCGGGGGCGTTGGCGTGCTCGCGCATGTGGTCGAGGACGCTGACCCCGGCCCGGATGCCCTCGTGCTCCTGGGCGTAGTAGCCCACCGACACGTCGAGCCCGGTGCGCACGGTGCCGGCGGTGGCCTCGGTGGTCCCCGCCAGCACCCTGAGCAGGCTGGTCTTGCCCGCCCCGTTGAGGCCCATGACCAGGAGGCGCCGGCCTCGCTCCAGGGTGAGGTCGACCCCTTCGAACACGGGCGCCGCACCGGCGCCGTAGGCCTTGGCCAGGCCGTGGGCCTCCAGCACGATGCGCCCCGAGCGGGGCGGGTCGGGCAGGCGGACCGCGTAGCGCCGCTCGCGCGCCGGTCCGCCCACCGCGGTGGCCCGCAGCGCCTCGGCCCGGCGGTCCAGCGACTTGGCGACCCGGGCCCGCCGGGCGGTCTGGTGGCGCATGCTGTCCGCCTGGTCGGCCAGGCGCCGGATCTCGGCCTGCTGGCGACCGGCCACCTTGGCCGCCCGCGCCTCGTCGTGGGCCCTGGCCTCCCGGTACTGCGAGTACGTCCCCCGGTACTCGACCAGGGTGCCCTCGTCCAGGTGGAGGATGCGGGTGATGGCCTTGTCGAGCAGGTGGAGGTCGTGGCTCACCACCAGCAGGGCGCCTCGGTAGGACGCCAGGAAGCCCATGAGCCACGCCTTGGCGTCGGTGTCGAGGTGGTTGGTGGGCTCGTCAAGCAAGAGGACGTCGCTGCCCGCGAAGAGGATGCGGGCCAGTTCGATGCGCCGGCGCTCACCGCCGGAGAGGGTGGCAAGGGGGAGGTCGACCCGGTCGGCGGCCAGCCCGAGCCCGGCGGCCAGCTTGCGTACCTGGGACTCCGCGGCATAGCCGTCGGCTGCGAAGAACTCCTCCTCGGCCCCGCTGAAGCGGGCGATGGCCTTGTCCGACGGGTCGTGCTCGAGGGCCACCCGGAGCTGCTCGAGCCGCTCGGCGGCCTCGTCCAGCCCCCGGCCCGACAGGATGTGGGAGAGCCCGGTGGCCTGGCGGCCGGCGCCGCGAGGCCGGGGGTCCTGGGGCAGGTAGCCGAGGGCGCCGGTGTGGTGGAGCGAGCCCCCCGACGCCGGCTGCTCCCCGCCCAGCACCTTGAGCAGGCTGGTCTTGCCGGCGCCGTTGCGCCCCACCAGGCCCACCTTGTCGCCGGCGCGCAGGGTGAAGGAGGCGTCGGCGAGGGTCGTGCGCCCTCCGACCTCCACGCCCAGTCCCGACGTCGCCAGCATCGCCCCAGGATACCGGTGGCGCACGGCCCGGCCGGCCCGCTGAGGGCCGGCGGGTGGCCGTGGTCCGGTCAGGTCAGGCTCGCGACGGCCAGCGTGCTCAAACAGGTGTCGCGCGTGACGGTCACGTAGCTGAGGTGGCGGAGGCCGGGGACCGGCCCGGCCCGCCCTGAACGGGTCTGGCGAGTCGCGCACGTCCTGCGACACGCCGGTGCTCCCCGGCTCAATGGCTCGGCCGTTGGTGGACCCTTCGACAAGCCCGACCAGGTCACTCAGGGACCGACATTTCGGTGGGTCGACCACCTACACGGTCACGTCATCCTCAGCACGCTCCCGAGGATTAACCGGCGGGCCTGACCGCGCGTGCCCGGCAACTCTTTGCTATTTGATCCTTCGCATGGGTCATCTCTTAGGCGGACCGCCCTCGAATGCGCCGATGGTCGCGACAGCGTGAGCGAGCTCAGAGGCAAACTACACTCTTGCGTGGCGGTCCCTGCTCGAGGGGGCGTCGACAGAGCGCTCGGGAACGCTGATCTCCGGAATAGCGGCGACGAGCCCCCTCGAGCCATGGAAGCGCTGGGAAGCACCATCACTCCGACGTACACCCGATGTGGGCTCTGATCCCATCGGAGCACTGAGGGGAAACACATGAATCCGCCGCTCGTCAGATCTGCATGCGCCCCCGGGCACCCGACACGTGGGCCACATGCTAACGGCCGCCGCGGTTGACTGAAAGCACCGAACTGCCTTCACCTTGGCGACGCGTCAGGTTGTAGCTGCCTGACGACTTCCTGCTCGAAGACGCTGGAATGCACGCCTTCCAACTCAATGGCGCCACGGTCGCGGAGTACCAATGTCATTCTGGCGTTTTGGACATCAGCAGAAGCAACAGTAGTCATATCCAAGGGCCACCGCCCACGGATTCGCTTCAGCTGTGTTGAGGAATGAAACCGGAACTCGGCGACTACAAGTGAGTCGCCCGTTAGTCCGAGAAACGAATATTGCGGCAGATCGCGATTGGCTCTTCGGAAATATCGTACTCCTGACCTAACGATACCTACTAACGCTCCCCCCATTGTATGTGGACTCCGTCCAGCAGTAGACGCTCTGCGGAATAGCCCGCCAGCCAACACAGTGTCTCCGAGGCACTCTTGAAGCAACTGTGCCATCCACTTTTCCGATGATTCCACCAAACCGCTCCCATCTAGCCTTGGGCAATGGCACGCCGGCAGGAGGCCCGGCGTTCCGGCTCCACGGCGGCGCTGCGGGTGGAGAGGTCGGCCCCGGCGTAGAGCACGGGCGGGGCGTCGGCCCACGCCACCTGGTCGTCCACGTTGGCGGTCTCGGCCGGCGCGTGGTCGGCCAGGGCGGCGACCTTCGAGCCGCCGGTCACCTCAGTTCAGTAGTCGATGGCTCCGAGGTGCGCTTGCTGGCGTGCGGCCCGCCGTCTGGCGTCCTGGGACTCGTAGGCGGCCGCAAAGGCGGGGCTGGGCCGGTCCACCTCCACCCAGCGGCCGCCCGCAAGGGGCCGTACCAGCACCGACCCCGGCGGGTCGGAGAGGACCAGGAGGCTGCCCACGACGCCAATCGCGCCGGCGGCGACGGCCACCAGCCCGACGGCGTGCAAGGGCGCCGCCGAGAAGGCGGCGAACGTTCCCCCCACGGCCACTCCCGCCGACCCGAGCAGCCACCGCCACGCACGGTCGAGCGCCCGTCGGCGACGGGCCCGCACCGAATCGGTGAACGGGAGGTACCCGCTGGCCTCCCGGCGGGCCAGGGCGACGATGGCGATGGCAGCGACCAGTCCCGGCGGCCCGAGGAAGATCAGGAGCCAGGGCCAGCGGGGACTGTGGTCAGCGTCCACCCGCCACAGCCGGTCGGCGGGAGCACCGCTCACCACACAGACCCGGGGGAGAAGGCCGTCCTCGAAGTCCTCTGTCCGCACCCTGACCGCCGTCACACTGCCAGTGTGCCCCGCGACAGGGCCGATGACCAGTGCCAGTCTGCCTACCATGGAGGCGGCTGGCGAACAATCCCGCGGGGGCGTAGGTCAGTGGTAGACCGGCAGCCTTTTAAGCTGCGCGTCGGGAGTTCGATCCTCCCCGCCCCTACCCCCACGGTGGCCGCCCGGCGCTGTGGACCGCCTCGGGGGGCTGGCTTAGGATCGCCCGGCAGGTCGTCGTGCCAGTGAGGGGTGGCCCAGTGAAGGACATCTTCGGAGGTCGGGGAAAGGGCCGCTCGAAGGAGGACATCGAGCGCGAGGCCCAACGTGAGATCGAGCGCCTCACCCGCAATGCCGGCCCTCGCCCGGGGCTCGGCGGCGGTGGTGGCGGTGGTGGTGGAGGCCTCGGTGCGTTCGGCGGTGCCGCCGGTGGGCCCCCCGCCTTCGACGAGGTGGTCAGTCGCACGCCCGGCCGGTCCATGCCGGCCCCCGGCCCCCGGCCCCCGGCACCAGACCCCCACCTGGGTGGTGGGTTGGGGCCGTCCGGCGCCCCTCGCTTCGGCGGTGTGCCCTCGTCCGGCCCCGGCGCGCCGCCACCCACCCTCGGCTCCCCGGACGACTACACCGACGACGCCGAGGACGCCGAGGACGAGAGCGCCAGCATCACCGAGATGGCGTTGCGGGACCACGCCGCCCGGTTCGGCACCGACCCCGAGAACCTGGTGATCCGCCAGGACCCGTTCACCGCCGAGCAGATGCGCGACGAGGCCATGCGGCGGTTCATGCACCAGCAGGAGTCGCGTCACGCCCGCCCCGAGAGCCCCTCCCCGCGCGACCCCGTGAGCAGCGTCCTCGACCGCCTGGCCGCCCGTCGGGCCGCCGAGGAGGAGGCCCGGGCCGCAGGTGAAGCGGACGGCGAGGCGGGGGTGCTGGACCGCATCCGCGCCCGGCGGGAGGCGGTGCAGGCCGAACAGGAGCCGGAGCCCGTTCGCAGGGCGCGGCCCGACCCGGGGTCCCCGCTGAGCCGGCTCCAGAGCCGGGAGGCACTGGCGCCGGAGGGTGCGGATGACGGCGGGGGCGACGCACTGGCCAGCATGCGGGCCCGGGTCATGCAGCGACGCTCCCAGCCTCGCAGGCCGGCGCCCGCCGCCGCCCCACCGCCCGACGAGGGCGAGGACGATCTGTCTTCCCCGACCGACTTCGAGGCCGTGGTCTCCCGGCTGTCCCACGCCCGCCCTTCGCGCCCGACCGGTGCGAGCTCCGCCCGGCGCCTGGCGACCGGCCGGGGATCGGGCCCGCCGGCCCCGCCGGCGGGCCGGCGTAGGTCCGGCGCCCCAGACGCGCCGGCGGCCGCACCGGCCAAGCCCCGTCGGCCAACGAGGGCGGCAGGGGGGGCGGGGCCGGCCAAGGCGGCGGCGGCGTCGAAGGACGCGTCGGTGGCGCGCCGGCGCCCGGCGGCTGACACGGCAGGCGGGCGGGGCGCCACCAAGAAGGCGGCCGCCGTCTCCAAGCGGGGCGGCCCGCGGCGCTGAGACGAGGAACCTACCCGGCGACGGCCGTCGGGTCGGTCTCGGGCACCGGGGCCTCGGCCGCATAGGCCGGCACGTGGTTGCGCCACCGGCGCCGCACCTCCTCGGTGACGACGTCGCGTACCTCGGCCAGCACCTCCCCGGGACGGTGACGGCGGGAGGCGATGGCCCGGGCGGCGGCGCCGACCAGGCGGGCCGGGGTCAGGATCTCCGACGGCCGCACCCGGTGGTTCAACACGTCCACCGCCCGGGTCAGCCCGCCGGGCTCCCGCGCCAGCTTGGCCATGATCTCGTTGAAGACGATGGGCACCGGCCCGGCGGCACCGAGATCGGATGCGAACCAGTGCATCTCGGCGGCGTCGTTGTCCCGCCACTTCCACCATCGGGCCAGAGCGGCGTCGGTGGCCGACTCCCCGCCGCCGGCCCCGACGATGGCAGCGGCCAAGTGCTCGCCCTGGCGCAGGGCGTCGGAGATCCCTTGGCCGGGCGTGGGGTCCTTGAAATGGCCGGCGTCGCCCAACAGCACCCAGCCCGGTCCGGCCGACTCCCGGAAGAAGCCGCTGAAGGCGGCCATGCCCCGGGGGCGGGCGGTCCGGCGGCCACCGGCCACGGCGGCCGCCGCCGGCTCGCACCGGGCCACCCGCTCGTCGTAGGAACGCTCGACGTCGGCGGTGAAGGAACGCAGCTCGGCCAGTGCCGGGAGCACCGCCACCATGTAGAGCCCGGAATCGGTCGGGCAGGCGATGGCGAACTCGGTGTCCCACCGCAACAGGTGGGCGGCCGCCGGAGCCGACCACGTGGCTCCCTCGTAGTAGGCCCAGAAGCCGAAACGCTGGTTGGGCGACACGTTGTACGTGCGGGCGCCTACCAGGCGCGCCACCTTGGACGCCCGCCCGTCGGCCCCCACCACCAACGGCGCCAGGAGGCGTCGCTCGACCCGGCCGTCGTCCTCCACCACCACCCCCGCCACCCGGCCGCCCGACTGCACCAGGCCGGTGACCCGGGTGGCCGGGTACACGGTGGCCCCCGCGTCCTGGGCCGCCTCCACCAGGATGGCATCGAGCCGGGAGCGGCGGAGGCACATGGCGGGCCCCGGGTCACCGGGCCGGCTCGGCCACGGGATGCACGCGGCCACGTCACCGAGCACGAAGTCGGCCAACTCCAGCCAGGGCGCGCCGGTGGCCACCAGGCGGTCCACCACCCCCAGCCGCCCGAGCACGGCTGCCCCGCTGGCCTGGAAGAGGTGGGTGGAAGGCGTGTCGCTCGGGAAGGTGGCCCGGTCCACCACCGCCACCGACAGGCCGGCCCGGGCCAGGTGGGCGGCCAGTGGCGACCCCGCGCACCGGGCCCCCACGATCACCACGTCGTGGTGCTCGGCGGCCGTCATGGGGGTTCGCCGCTCGTCAGAAGACCACGACCGAACGGAGCACCTCGCCCCGCTGCATGCGCCCGAAGGCCGCCTCCACGCCGTCCAGGGGGATGGTCTCGGACACGAAGCGGTCGAGGTCGAGGCGGCCGGCCCGGTACGCGTCGATCAGGACCGGGAAGTCGCGGGTGGGCAGGCAGTCGCCGTACCAGGACGGCTTGAGCGCGCCGCCCCGGCCGAAGAGCTCGAGCATGGGCAGCTCCACCGTCATGGTGGGCGACGGCACGCCCACCTGCACGAGGGTCCCCGCCAGGTCCCGGGCGTAGAACGCCTGGAGCATGGTCTCCGGCCGGCCCACCGCCTCGATGGCCACGTCCACGCCCAGGCCGCCGGTGAAGCCCTTGACCGCCTCCACCGGGTCCTCCGACGTGGCGTTGACGGTGTGGGTGGCGCCCATGTCCAGCGCCCACCGGAGCTTGCGGTCGTCCACGTCGACGGCGATGACCTGGCGGGCGCCGGCCAGCACGGCGGCGGCGATGGCGGCGTCACCCACGCCCCCGCACCCGAACACCGCCACCGTGTCACCCCGCTGGACGGCACCCGTGTTCAGGGCTGCCCCGATCCCGGCCATGATCCCGCAGCCCACCAGGCCGGCCGCCTCCGGGCGGACGGGCGGCACCTTCACCGCCTGGCCGGCGGCTACCAGGGTGAGCTCGCAGAACGCGCCGATGCCGAGGGCCGGGCTGAGCACCGTGCCGTCGGCCAGGGTCACCTTCTGGGCCGCGTTGCGGCTGTCGAAGCAGTACCAGGGCCGGCCCCGCAGGCACGACCGGCACGTGCCGCATGGCGCCCGCCAGGCCACGACCACGAAGTCGCCGGGGGCGACGCCACCCCCACCCTCGCCCACCGCCTCGACCACCCCGGCCGCCTCGTGGCCCAACAGGAACGGGAAGTCGTCGTTGATGGCGCCCTCCCGGTAGTGGAGGTCGGTGTGACAGACGCCGCACGCCTGGACCCGCACCAGTGCCTCACCGGGGCCGGGGTCGGGCACCACCACCGTCTCCACGGTGACCGCCGCCCCCTTCGCCCGGGCCACCACGCCCGGCACCTCGTGCGCCATCGTCGTCCTCCCGGTCGGGTGCGGCCATCGTGCCACCCCGGGCGACGATCCGAACCCGCCGGAGGCGCCATCGTCATGTGCCGAGCAGGCGGCGGATGTCGGCGTCGGTCGGGGCCCGAAAGTCCCGGTACCACTGGCCCACGGCCACGAAGTCGTCGGGACAGCGGGCGCACACCACCTCGTCGGCCACCCGGCCCAGCTCGGCACACGTAACCCGGGCGCTGACGGGGACCGCCACCACCACCCGGGCCGGCGGCTCGGCCGCCGGGCCGGCGGCCGGGCCGGCGGCCGGACCGCCATCGGGCGGCGGGCGGACGGCCGCCACCGCCACCCGCATGGTGGCGCCGGTGGCCAGGCCGTCGTCCACGAGGATGACGACGCGGCCGGCCAGGCCGGGGAACGGGCGGTCACCCCGGTAGAGGCGGGACCGGCGCTCGAGCTCCACCGCCTCGCGGGCGGCCACCGCCTCGACGGTGGCCGGGGCGATGCCCAGGCCCCTGACCACGTCGGCGTTCACCACCCGGGCCCCGGCGGCGGCGATGGCGCCCATGGCCAGCTCCTCGTGGCCGGGGACGCCCAGCTTGCGCACCACCAGCACGTCCAGGGCGGCGCCCAGGGCGGACGCCACCTCGGCCGCCACGGGCACGCCGCCCCGGGGCAGGCCGAGCACGACCACGTCGTCGCCGTCCCGCCAGCCGTCGAGCAGGGCGGCCAGGGCCCGCCCGGCGTCGGCGCGGTCGGCGAAGGGCCGATCCGTGGCCACGGTACGGAGTGCGCCCGCCGGAGCGTCAGGTCCGGCGGCGCACCTGCACCGTGCCGTCCAGGACCCGGGCCTCGTAGCGCGGCTGGGGGGCGGTGGCCGGCCCGTGCACGGGCGAGCCGTCGGCCAACCGGAAGGTGCTGCCGTGCCAGGGGCAGGTCACGCAGCCGTCGACCACCTCGCCCTCGTGGAGCGGGCCGCCGGCGTGCCCGCACACGTCGCCGATGGCCAGGATCTCGCCACCCTGGCGCACGAGCAGCACGCCCGAGTACCCGGTTGGCGACCCCTCGGTGACCTCGCCCTCGGGGACGGTGTCGATCCACTCCTCCGGGCCCTCGTCCCAGGCGTTGCGGTCCACGTTGACGCCCTGGCGGTAGGACAGGTGCCCGCCCAGGTAGCCGCCCACGGTGGCGACGGTGGCGCCCACCAGTCCCAGGACCACGCCCCGGTGACGGTCGCCCCGGCGGCGGGCGAACCACGACAGCGTGTAACAGCTCACCGCCACCAGGTTGGCGCCGGCGTGCACCAGGCCCACCCGCCGCTCGGCGCCCAGCAGGTCGGACCAGTCCGACAGGCCGGCGGCCGCGGTGGGCACGGCGCTGAGCACGCCCACGCCCACCAGGGTGTCGGCCGCCGCCTGGCCGTCGCGGCCGGCGCACAGGTCGAGGATGCAGGAGCTGGTCCAGGCGCCGATGGCCACGTCGGTGAGCATCGGATGGAGGGGATGGCCCAACCACGTGCCGGAGAGGCCGTCCTTGAGCGGGCCGTGGCCGACGACACGACCCACCAGCCCCGCCACCGGGCGCGCCACGGAATCGAGGGCGGTGGCCCCGTGTATGCGGTCGACCAGGTCTTCGAGCAGCCGGGGGGCCATCGCCTAGCCCTGCGGGGGCACGACGGGCAGCGACGACATGTCGGCCAGCGGGTAGACGTCGAAGTGGGAGAAGTTGTACACGGGGAGCTGGGCCAAGAGCATCTCCAGCTCGTCGTTGGACTCGACGTCGAAGATCCACGCCCCGCCGTGGTAGCCGACGATGTGGTAGCGGCCGGTCACCTTGCCCTGCTCCTCCAGCGGCTTGGCCACGTCGGGCATGCGCAGGACGGTCTTCATCATCTCCGCCGACAGGCGGGAGATCTCCATCTTCCACACCACCAGGAACTTCATGCCGTCCTCCTCGCTCGGTGTCCTGTCGTCGGCCACGTTATGCCTGTCACGGTTGGCTGCCCGGCGGGCGGGGGACAACCTCCCCATGACCGATCCCCGCCTCGAAGACCACGTGGTCGGACTAGAGCTCCAGCTCGTCGAGCTGGTCAAGCAACAGGAGGTGGCCCGGACGCAGTACCGCCCGGACGACGCCGCCCGCCTGGAGGGCGAGATCGCCCGGGTGCAGACGGAGCTGGCCAGCACCGCCGAGGCGGTGGTGGGCGAGGAGCCGGTGGCCCCCAGCGACCACGCCGACGTCCTGGCCCCCACCGTCGACGAGGTCGTCGGCGACGAGCGCTCCATCCTCGCCCGCTGATCTGAGCGGTCCGGCGGCGGGGCGGTGCCCCGCCCGCTCACGCCGCGACCCATGCCTCGGAGGGGTCGAGGAGGTCGAGCACGGCCAGCTCCACCGCGCCCTGGGTCAGGAGCGTGCCGGTGCCGTCGCCGGTGACGGCAGCCAGGTCGTCCAGGGCGTCGGCGATGGTTTCCCCGGCTCGGTAGCGGTCGAACACCCGGGGGTCGATGTAGGACGACCGGCACACGGCGGGAGTGTTGCCCAGGTAGTGCGAGACCTCCTTGACCGCCCGGGTGACGGCCCGCTTGCGGGCGGTGGGCGACGCCGCCCCCGTGGAGACGGCCAGGGCCACCGCCGCCAGCACCGTGGCGTTCCACGTGCGGAAGTCCTTGGCCGTGAACTCGCCGCCGGTGGCCTCCTTGACGTAGTCGTTGACGTCGCCCGACTTCACGTCCACCCACCGGTGCCCCCGCTGCCAGGCCAACAGCTCCGGCGTCCCACCCCGCCGCCGCTTCAGTACCTCCACCACCGAGTACACCTCGGGGTCCACCACCGACTGGACGCGACGCTTGCCGCTCTTGGCCACGTAGTCGAACGTCACCACCCCGTCGCCCAGCAGCCGTACGTGGGACTTGTGCATGGTGGCCAGCCCGTAGGTCTGGTTCTCCTCGGCGTAGCCCTCGGTGCCGATGCGGAAGAAGCCCAGGTCGAGCAGGCGGGTGGCGCAGGCCAGCACCCGGTCCCTGGGGAGTCCTTCCTGGGCCAGGTCGGCGGCCACCCTCCCGCGCATGGCGGGCAGGGACCGGCCGAACGCGAGCATGTGCTCGAACTTCTGGCGGTCCCGGCGCTCCCGCCACAGGTCGTGATAGCGGTACTGCTTGCGGCCCCGGGCGTCGACGCCGGTGGCCTGGATGTGGCCGCGGGGATCGGGGCAGATCCACACGTCGGCCCATGCCGGTGGGATGACGAGGGACCGGACGCGGTCGAGCACCTCGGGGTCGGTGACCCGCCTGCCGTCGAGGCCGACGTAGCTGAACCCCCGGCCCGCCCGACGGCGGCGGATGCCGGGCGCCGTGCAGTCGGCCCGTCGGAGTCTCGGCGCCACGACCGGGCGTCTGCCCGCCGGGCCGAGCCGGCAAACGCGCGCCGGGCCGGCGTTACCCGGCGTGGACGTCGGCGGGCGCGGGCACCCGCGTGGGCGACAGGCCGGCCCGCCGGCAGGCGAGGGCGAAGAGCCGGGCGTCGCGCACCGCGCAGGCCACGTGGTCGTTGTTGAAGAACACGTACACGTCGGCCGACGCCGGCCACAGGTCGGCCAGGCGCCGGGCCCACGTGCCGAGCGCCTGGCGGCCGTAGCACGGGTGGGGCCGGGCCCGGCCCTCGTGGAGGCGGAGGTAGCCCCAGTCGGCGGTGCGCCACGCCGGGGCCCGCCGGCGGGGGCTGTCGGCCAGGCACAGGGCGACACCCCGGTCGGCCAGCAGGCGACGGGCGTCATCGATGAACCACGACTCGTGGCGGGGCTCGACGGTGACCCGGACCCCCGGGGGGAAGCGGTCCAGGGTGGCCTCCAGCAACGGCAGGTCGAGAGCCAGCGTGGGGGGCAGTTGCAAGAGGACGGGCCCCAGCTTCGGCCCCAGGTGGCGGGCCCGGTCCATGAAGCGCGCCACCGGCTCGGCCGGCGCCTGCAGGCGCTTGACGTGGGTCAGGTAGCGGCTGACCTTGACGGCAACGACGAAGTCGTCGGGGGTCCGCTCCGCCCACGCCGCGAAGGTGGTGGCCTCGGGGAGGCGGTAGAAGGCGTTGTTGACCTCCACCACCCTGAAGCGCGCCGCATAGTGCTCCAGCCACCGGGCCTGGGCGACGCCGGCGGGGTAGAAGCGCTCCCGCCAGTCCCGGTACTGCCATCCCGACGTGCCGATCCAGACGGGCACCGGCGGGGTCGCGCCGGCTCAGGCCCGGTCGCCGCCGCCGGGGGACGGGGAGGCGCCGGCGGCGGGCGACGGGGAGGCGCCAGCGGCGGCGTCGGGGGACGGGGAGGTGTCGGCGGCGGCGCCCTTCCCGGAGGCGTCGCCCTGGCCGTCGGCCCCGATGCGATGGCCCTCGCTGTCGAGCCACTCGAGGCGGTCGGTGTGCTCTCCCTCCAGCACCTCGGCCGCCCGTCGCACGTCGGCCTCCTCAGCGGCGTGCACGGCCACGAGCACCCGCCCGCCGCGGATGTCGTCCTGGAACGTGAGGTCCCAGTCGTCCTCCAGGCTGATGCCGGCCACGCCGCCCACCATGCCGCCCACCGCCGCCCCCGCCACCGAGCCGCTCAACGCCGCCGCCAGCAGGCCCATGCCCACCACCGGGCCCACGCCGGGGATGGCGAAGGCGGCCAGGCCGGCAAGAGCCCCCAGGGCGCCACCGCCGGCGGCACCCGCCCCCGCCCGCTTGGCGATGTCACCGGTAGCCTCGAAGTCCCGGAGGCGGGTGTCGGCGTCGTTGCGGGCCTCGTCCACCGCCTGGCCGAGGAGCGAGATGTCCCCGGCCTCGATCCCGGCGCGGGCCAGGGCCCGCACCGCGCTGCGAGCCGCCTCCATGTCCGCGAACGTCGCCACCACGTTGTGGTCGGCCAGGTGCTTCATGGTCGGTGCTCCTTCGGCCTGCGCCGGATCGCCGGGGGCCCCGGGTCAGATGGGCTGGGGGTCGGGGATGGGCGGCGTAGGACGGGGGGTGGGCACCGGCGTGGGTTCCGGCGCCGGGACCGGCGGCGGGTCCACCGGCGGGAAAGGGCCGGGCGGGAAGGGATCGGTGGCGCGCAGGGGGCCGGCGGGCATCCCCCTCGCGGTACCCGGCCACCAGCGGCGGGAAACGGCGGGCGCCGACGCCAGGGTGCGGTACGAACGTGGCGCCGTCCACCACTCCCACGGGTGGGGTGTCCGACGGCATCAGGGCGCCGGCCTACGCTCGGAGGATCGAGCCGACCGAGGTCCCCGCGGATGCCACCACCCTGGGCCAGGTCCTGGCCGCCCTGGAGGCCGACGGCTACGGGGGCCAGCTGGCCGCCCGCCCGGACGGCCACCTGGTGTGCTTCACCTGCCACCAGGTGAGCGAGGCCACCGAGGCGGCGGTGGACGGCTACTGGCGCACCGAAGGGGTGTCCGACCCCGACGACATGTTGGCGGTGGCCGCCGCCGTCTGCCCCCGCTGCGGGACGCGGTCCACGATCGTGCTGGGGTACGGCCCCGAGTCATCCGAGGACGACGCCGATGTGCTGCGCCGCCTGCGAACGCCGGGGGCACCGACGCCGGCCGGCGGCGGGGCCGGGTAGCGCCGCCGGGTCCCCGTCGGGCCCCGGGGTGTTTGCCGTTCACCGCCGCCGGGCAGGCGCCAGCCATGGACACGCCCGAGGGGACCGTCGACGCCCTGGTGGAGACGCCCCAGGGCAGCCGCAAGAAGTACGAGCTCGACCACGACCGGCGCGCCATGCGCCTCGACCGACGCATCTTCTCGGCCACCGTCTACCCGGTGGACTACGGGCTGATCCCCGGCACCGAAGGCGCCGATGGCGAAGAGCTGGACATCCTCATCGTCACCGAGGAGCCGACGTTCCCGGGATGCTGGGTGACCGCCCGCCCCATCGGTGTGTGCTGGATCGCCTACGACGACCAGCGGGAGGCCAAGATTATCGCCGTCCCCCACGGCGACCCGACCTGGGACGACGTCACCGACCTCGACGACCTTCCCGACCACATCCGCGACGAGATCGGCCACTTCTTCGAGGTGTACAAGACGCTGGAGCCCGGTCGCACGCCGACGACCGACGGGTGGGAGGGCCGGGATGCGGCCATGTCCGTCATCGCCGACGCCACCACCGGGAGGGACGCCGAAGCCTGAGCGGCAGATTGCCGCTCGGGTCAGGCGGCGATTCCGGCTACCCGCAGCACCTGGTCCACGTACTCCTGGGAGTGGTTGTAGTGCCACAGCGCCGACCGCAGGCGGGCGGGGTCGGCGCCGCCGTTCGCACACAGGAGGCGGGCGGCGGAGTGCAGCGCGTCGACCGGGTCGGTCACGTCGGCCACCCCGTCCCCGTTGCCGTCCACGCCGTAGGCGGCCCACGTGCCGGGAAGGAACTGCATGGGGCCACGGGCGCCGGCGGTGGAGACCACCGTCAGCCGGCCCAGGTCGGTCTCCACCCGCCCGGTGGCCACCAGCACCTCGGGCGGAAGGCCGGGGCACGACGCCGCCGCCGCCCGGGCGGTCGCCATCCACCCGGCGGCGTCGCCGGGGCGCGGGGCGGCCACCACCGCGCCGACGGTCCGACGCCCGGAAACCGCCCGAGCCGACCGGGCCGCCGACCCGGCGTCGGCCCCGTCGGCCAGGACCCCGACGGCCACCAGGGTGGCCACGCACAGCGCCACCAGCCGGGCCGGCCGGCGGGCCAGATCGGCCCGGTAGCGGGCCCCGAAGCCGACGTCCGGGTGCCAGCCGGAGACCCGGGGACGCGCCAGCGCCAGGGGGGCGGCACGGGTCATGCCCGACTCCTGCCCGGGCGGACGGACCGCCAACCGCCGAGCCCCCGCCCGGGCCGCCGGCCGGCAGGTCCCTCACGCGGCGTGGGGCCGGCCGAGGCGGACGTCGACGCCCGGCGACCAGTGCACCAGCGGTGCCCCCACCGGGGCGGGCAGGCCGGCGGCCGCCACCGTCGTCTCCTCCAGGGACACGAGTTCGGCCCGCCACAGAGGCCACGGCTCGTGGGCCACCGGGACGACGGCCAGCCGCCCGGCCGGCGTCGTATAGGCGCGCCACCGGCCGGTGAGCCAGTGGTCGAAGGCACTGGCCTCGCCGTCGCCATGGGGGCGGTCGGGCCGGACGACGATGTCATGACCGGCGGCCCGGCCGACCCGGCGGTGGCTCCGGTAGCGAACCGGTGGGCCCTCGTCGATGCTCATGCCCGCCCAGCGGTATGGGACTCCGTAGGCGGCAGAGGCGGCGAGGACGGTCGGGAGGCTGTCGGCGTCGAGGGACAGGAACCACAGGCCGTCGCGCCCCCTGGCGTCGCGCACGTACGTCCGCACGTTGGTCTCCGGGAAGGTGGAGAGGCGGCCGGCGGGGGGCAGGCCGAGAAGCCGGAAGTCGGCCATCAGGAAGGGCGTCAGCCCCACCCAGGCGGCACCGTCCCAGGTGTCGGGTTCCAACCCGGAGGGCAGCAGCGGCTGCACGTCGGCCGGGTCGTAGGGCCAATGCAGGAAGGCCAGTGACTGCCATCGTTGGCGGACGACGGGTCGGGCCACCACCTCCTCGGGCTCCCTGCCGGCCACGGCCCCGGCGTCCTCAGCGCCTGGCGGTCAGCCGCCCGAGCACGGCCCCGTAGACCAGGTGGGAGACCAGGATGTGGGCGCCGCGGGGTGCGGGCTGCTCGTGCAGCCACGGCAGGATCCCGGCGGCGGGCACCCATCCCTCGTAGCTGGCCAAGGCCAGGGCCAGCCCGAACAGGGGCCCTCTGGCCCATCCCGGCACGGGAAGGCCCGGGGCCACCAGCCCGAAGGCGGCCCCCATCCCGACGCCGTAGGCCAGGTGGGTGGCGGCCGCCGCCGCCTTGGTGGGGCCCGGTCCGACCGGCAGGCGCAGCGTCCGCAGCCCGGCCTCGGTGACGGCCTCGGGCTCGATCTTGGGCGTCGCCCCCACGAGGCGGCCGGCCAGCATGGCCGCCGTCATGGCCACGGTGGCCGCGCCACCGGCCCCGGCACCGGCGACGAGGCGCCCGGCGGGTGTCATCCCCCAGCCCTACCCCACCGGGCGCCGGCCACCCACACCTTCCGGTCCTCCCGGGGTGGGCGAGATCCTCAGAATCGTCAGAAGGTGACGATGGTGAAGGTGCCCCAGAGGAAGAGGGCGCCGCTCACCGTGTACAGCACCGCCTTGATGGTGGCCCGGGCCCGGGGGCTGCGGGCGTAGTCGTCGGTGATCCAGCGCAGCCCGTTGAGCCCGTGGAGCAGGGCCAGGGCCAGCAGGGACCAGTCGAACAGGCGCCACAGCGGGTTGTGCCAGCGACGCTCGACGAATGCGTGGTTGGTCCGCACCACGTCGTTGGCGATGTGGGTGACGGAAAAGTGCACGAGGGCCAGGAACACCAGAGCCAGCCCCGACAGGCGCATGAAGAACCACGACCACGTCTCGAAGCTGCGACCCTGCCGACCCGGCCGGCCCGGGCGCTCCTGGGATTCCCGGGTGGCGGTCACAGGTGGCCGGCCAGGAAGGGATGGAGGATCACCACGCCGCCCGGGATCCCCAGGGCGAGGGTGAGGAGGACGACGCCGGTCAGGAGCCGCCGCTCGTTGGCCACCGCCCCTGCGAAGAAGTCGACGGCCACGATGCGCAGCCCGTTGAGGGAGTGGAACACCAGGGCGAACAGCAACCCCACCTCGAACAGCCGCAGCACCACGTTGCCGTAGACGGCGTGGATGTCGTTGTAAACCGACGGCCAGCGCACGGTGGACACGTCCACGATGTGCAGCAGTAGGAAGAAGAACACGAGGAAGCCGCTGACCCGATGGCCCACGAACGCCCACTGCCCGGAGCGGCCTTTGTAGGGGCGACGGGGACCGCTCACCGCCGGCGCCATCGCCGCCCGTACCAGCGGTCGGCCCACATGGTGGTGGACGCCACGTAGACCGCGAACCACCCGATGAGCAGGGCGATGGCGCTCAGGGCCACCACGAACACCGTCTGGGCGGTGGACATCGGCCCGACGCTACGCCGACGGAGGCGAGATGGCGGTGGCTCCCCGCAGGTAGGGCTGGAGCACCTCCGGCACGCCCACCGAGCCGTCGGGACGCCGCCACTGCTCCACCAGCGCAGCCCACACCCGGGGCACGGCCAGGGCCGAGCCGTTGAGGGTGTGCACGGGGGCGGTGCCCCCCCCGGGCCGGCGGTAGCGGACGTTGGCGCGCCGGGCCTGGTAGTCGCTGAACCAGGACACCGACGAGACCTCCAGCCACAAATCGCAGCCCGGGGCGTAGACCTCCAGGTCGAAGGTGCGGGCCGACGAGGCGCCCAGGTCACCGGCGCACAGGTCGAGCACCCGGTAGGGCAGGCCCAGGGCCCGCAGGGGGGCCTCGGCCCGGCGCAGGAGATCGGCGTGGACGTCGGCCGCCTGCTCGGGGGTGGCGTAGGCCAGGATCTCGACCTTGTCGAACTCGTGCACCCGCAGCAGGCCCCGGGTGTCACGCCCCGCCGACCCCGCCTCCCGGCGGAAGCACGAGGTGTGGGCCATGAGGCGCACCGGCAGGGCGGCCTCGTCGAACAGCTCGTCGCGCCCGAGCGACGTGAGCGGCACCTCGGCGGTGGGGATGGCCCACAGGTCGTCCCGCTCGAGGTGGTAGGCGTCGTCGGCGAACTTGGGCAGGTGGCCGGTGGACACCATGGTGTCGGTGCGCACCAGGGTGGGCGGGCGCACCTCCTCGAAAGCGTCGGCGTTGAGGTCGAGGGCCATCTGGCACAGGGCCCGTACGAGGGCCGCGCCCTGGCCCCGGTACATGGGGAACATGGAGCCCGAGAGCTTGGCCCCCCGCTCCAGGTCGAGGATGCCGAGGGCGGCGCCCACCTCCCAGTGGGGCACCCGCTGGTGCGGTCCGTAGGCCCGGGGGTCGAAGCCCTCCACCCGCAGGACCACGTTGTCCTCGGCTCCCAGGCCGTCGGGGGCGGCGTCGGCTGGGAGGTTGGGCAGGCGCAGCAGCACGTAGCGCAGGTCGGCGGCGGCGGCCTCGGCCTCGGCCGCCACCGCCTTCTCCTCGTCGCCCGCCGCCCGGCTCTCGGCCGCGGTGGCCTCGGCGGCCGCCTCGTCGCCCGCCTTCCGCGCCCGGCCCACCTCCGCCGACAGCGCCCGCACGGTGGCCCGCAGCCCGTTGGCGGCGGTGGCCAGCTCCCGCGAGCGGGCCTCGAGGACGACGGCCCGGTCCACCTCGGCGGGGTCGACGCCCCGACGGCCCAGGCCCGCCCTCACCACCTCCGGCTCGGTCCGCAGGCGCCTGGGGTCCAGCACAGAGGCACGCTACCGTGCCAGTCCGTGGCCGCCATCGAGGTTTCCGGCCTGGTGGTCCGCTACGGCGACCTCACCGCGGTGGACGGTCTGGACCTGGTGGCCGAGGCCGGCCAGGTCGTCGCCCTCCTCGGCCCCAACGGTGCGGGCAAGACCACGACCACCGAGACGCTGGAGGGCTACCGCCGTCCCACCGTCGGGACGGTGCGGGTGCTGGGCCTCGACCCGGTGGCCGACCACCGTCGTCTCACCCCTCGCATCGGCGTCATGCTCCAGGGGGGCGGCGTGTACCCCGGCATCCGCCCCGACGAGGCCATGCGCCTGTTCGCCGCCTACTACCGGACCCCCGCCGACCCCGATGCCCTCCTCGACCGGGTGGGCCTGGACCGCCAGCGGTCCACCCCGTGGCGGCGGCTGTCGGGTGGTGAGCGGCAGCGCCTGTCGCTGGCGCTGGCCCTCGTCGGTCGGCCCGAGGTGGCCTTCCTCGACGAGCCCACCGCGGGCGTGGACCCGGGCGGCCGTCAGGTGGTGCGGCGGGTCATCCGGGAGCTCGCCGAGGGGGGTGCCGGCGTGCTCCTGGCCACCCACGAGCTGGACGAGGCCGAGCGCCTCGCCGACCGGGTGGTGATCGTGGACCGGGGCCGGGTCCTGGCCGCCGGCACGCCCGCCGAGCTGGTGGGCCGGGGGGCCGGCAGCCGGATCTCGTTCGGCGCCTCGCCCGGCCTCGACACCGCCGCCCTGGCCGGGCGCCTGAGGGCGGCGGTGGCCGAGGTCAGCCCCGGCGAGTACCGGGTGGAGGCACCCGCCGCGCCGGCCACGGTGGCCGCCCTCACCGGCTGGCTGGCCGAGCACGACCTCCCGCTGGCCGACCTGCGGGCCAGCCGCCAGAGCCTGGAGGACGTGTTCCTCCGCCTCACGTCGGAGGCGCTGGGCGACGGGAGCGGCGCCCGCCCGGCCGGATCCTGGGACGGCGACCACGGCGCCGGCCCGGCCGGATCCGGGGACGGCGACCACGGCGATGGCGATGGCGGGCGGGGCGGGCGGCAGTGACCGTGCGGGCCCTGGTGGCCCAGGCCCGGGTGGAGCTGGCGCTGACCCTGCGCCGGGGGGAGTCGGTGCTCCTCTCGCTGGGCATCCCCGTGCTCCTGCTGGCCTTCTTCTCGGTGGTGGACGTGCTGCCCACCGACACCCGCCACCCGGTGGACTTCCTGGCGCCCGGCGTGCTGGCCCTGGCCGTCATGTCCACCGCCATGGTCGGCCTCGGCATCGCCACCGGCTTCGAGCGTCAGTACGGGGTGCTCAAGCGCCTGGGGGCCACGCCCCTAGGGCGGCCGGCCCTGCTGGCGGCCAAGACCCTGGCCGTGCTGGCAGTGGAGGTCGTGCAGGTGGCCGTGCTGGTGGGCGTCGCCGCCCTGCTCGGGTGGGACCCGTCAGGGTCGGCGGGGCTGGCCCTGGCGGCCATCCTCCTGGCCACCGTCGGCTTCGCCGGCCTGGGCCTGCTCATGGCCGGTACCATGCGGGGGGAGACGGTGCTGGCCGCCGCCAACGGCTTGTACCTGGTGCTGCTCCTCCTCGGGGGCATGGTCGTGCCCCTGGCCAAGCTGCCGTCGGGGCTCCGGGCGGTGGCCCGCCTGTTGCCGGCCGCCGCCCTCTCCGACGCCCTCCACGGCGCCTTCACCACCGCCGCCTCGGTGCCCGGACGGGCATGGGTGGTGCTGGTGGCGTGGGCGGTGCTCGCCCCCCTGGCGGCGGCCGCCACGTTCCGCTGGGAATAGCCCGCCCCGCCGCCTGACCGCCGGCCGCCCGCCATGGGGACCTCCGCCGGGCAATTGCGCGAGTTCGAGGGACGGGTGCGGCGGGGGGTCAGCGGCCGGGGGCTTCGCCCAGCTCGCGCAGCTCCCGCTCGACGTCGGCCCACAGAAGCACGTCGGCGCCGGGCCCGGGCTCGGCCACCGCTGGGGGGGGCTCGGGCGGCGCGCCACCGCCTCGGCCCTGGCCTTCCTCGCTGTCGTGCCAGCGGAAGAAGACCACCGCGATGATCGTCCAGAGGTAGAAGCCGGCGCCCACCTTCATGATGAGGCCGGCCACCTGCTGGTCGGTCAGCGCGCTGACACCCCAGAGCCGGGGGAACGTCTCGTAGATGTGGTACAGCGGCTTGGCCCCGAAGGTCAGGAAAGAGGCGGGCACCGTGGGGACCATGGTCTGCAGGAACAGGTAGAGCATCTGGGTGGGCGGCCTGGCCCGGGGCACCTCGGGGATCGTGCTCGCCACCGGCAGCCACATGAACAGGGCGGAGAGGAGCAGGACGGCGTGGGCCACGAAGTGCACTGGGTGGTGGCGAAGGGTGGCGGTCACCACCGCCGGCCAGTGGCTCAGGACCAGGATCAGGTTGAACTGGATGAGCCCGGGTACAGGGCGGCCCACGCTGCGCACCAGCCGCAGCCGCCGGGTCGGGCGCCCGCCGGGGACGATGCCGTCGCCGCCCCCGTCGGCGCCGGCGGGCGTCGGGCCCGTGATCCCGAGGATGCGGCGGCCCAGCCACGGCGGCGTCCCCAGCACCAGGAGCGGGGCGGCCACCAGGGTGAACAGCAGGTGCTGCACCATGTGGACGCTGTACAGGTAGTCCTCGGCCAGGTCGTGGACCGGCCAGTCCGAAGCCAGCCACATGACCGCCACCCCGGCGAAGAAGAAGCGGGCCCGCCGCCGGTCGATGGCCACGCCCGCCACCCGGTGGGCGCCCACCCAGGCGGCCACCACCGCGGCCACCAGCGCCCACACGTCGGGGTGCAGGTGCCAGGCCGGGAACGGGACCGCGATGGCCGTCAGCTCACCCCCCGCCGCGGGTCCAGACGTGGAACGTGGTGAGGACCACCGTGTAGACGAACAGGGCGAGGAGGACGCCGAGCACGAACAGGCGACGAAACGTCCGGCTGTCGAACCGCAGGTGCATGAACCAGGCCACGACCATCGTGAACTTGGTGATGGCCAGTACCAGCAGGATGGGGACCAGCGCCCCCTTGAGGGCCTTGAGGTAGTAGACGCCCACCTCGACGGCGGTGATGCAGGCCAGGATGAGGGCGATGCCGACGTACTGGGCCTCGCTCGGGTGGGCGTGGCCGGGCGTGGTGGGGTCGGCCGTGGCCGCCGCGTCGTCGGTGACCGCCCCGGCGTCGGGTGCCGGCGTCTCGGAGGGCGAGCGCTCTTGGGACGATGCGGTGGCCATCAGGGGATGAGGTAGACGACGGTGAAGATCACGATC
Organism: Acidimicrobiales bacterium; assembly: GCA_046263055.1. Lineage (GTDB taxonomy): Bacteria > Actinomycetota > Acidimicrobiia > Acidimicrobiales > AC-14 > DATAQC01. The sequence goes on from JBHELO010000084.1 coordinate 23,792, forward strand.
CAGACGATGTCCACGAAGTGCCAGTACAGGCCCACCAGCTCCACCGTCTCCGACTTGGAGGCGGGCAGCTTGCCCTTCACCGAAAGGTTCCACAGGGACAGGAGCATCAGGACGCCGATGGTCACGTGGGCCCCGTGGAAGCCGGTCAGCACGAAGAAGCTGCTCCCGAACAGGTTGGTGGAGATCTTGAGGCCCTTGTTGTAGAAGGTCGTGAACTCGTACATCTGGCCGGCCACGAAGGACGCGCCCAGCAGGGCGGTGGTGAGCAGCCAGATGCGGAGCCGGCGGTGGTCGCCCCGCTGGATGGCGGCCAGGGCCAGCACCATGGTGAGCGAGCTCATGAGGAGCACGAACGAGCTCACCGACGTGTACGGGATGTCGTACACGTCCTTGGGCCGGATGGTGTGGGGAAGGCTCCGGCCCCGGAACAGCATGTAGGTGGAGATCAGGGCGCCGAAGAGGAGGCACTCGGAGCCCAGGAAGGCCCACATCGCCACCTTCTCGTTGCTGAGGCCGGTGGACGTGGGCGGGTGGCCCTCGGGCGCCTCGGTGTGGCTTCCCTGGCTGGCGGTCAAGGTCATCAGTGGCCTCCCTCGCCCGGGCCTGCCCCCACCGGCTCGAGGTCGACGCCCGGCAGATCGGGGCCCGGCTCCTCGGGAGCGGTGGCCGGCTCCAGGGCCCACGCGTAGAGCCCGCCAAGCACCCAGAGGCCACCGAGGATGGCGACGATCCACACCCGGTAGATCATGCCGTAGCAGATGACGGCCAGGCCCAGCGAGCTGAGGGCCGGCCAATACGACGGCGACGGCATGTGGATGTGGGGCTCGTGGCCGCCGTCGTCCCCGTGGCCGGGGCCCCGGTCGGGGCCGTCGTCCCCGGCCGGGCCGTCGTCGTCCTCGAGGGCGGCGGTGACCATCGCCGCGGTGGTGGCCTCGGGGGAGGCCCCGGCCGGTTCCCGGGGCACGGCCCGGCCGTGCTCGTCCTCGGTGTACTTGCGGTGCCACAGGTCGTCGCGAGCCGTCACCACCGGCACCTCGGCGAAGTTGTACTCGGGCGGCGGGGAGGAGGTCGCCCACTCCAGTGTCCTCGCGTCCCAGGGGTCGTCACCGGCGTCGGGGTTCCTGCGGGAGACCCAGACGTTGTAGATGAACACCAGGACCCCGAAGGCGATGACGAACGAACCGATGGTGGACACGCGGTTCCAGAAGTCCCAGCCCCGGTTGGAGGGGTAGGTGTAGATCCGCCGGGGCATGCCCTGGAGGCCGAGGATGTGGAAGGGCCCGAAGGTCATGTTGAAGCCGATCATGAACAGCCAGAACTGAAGCTTGCCGAGGCGGTCGGAGAGCATGTGCCCGACCACCTTCGGGAACCAGTAGTAGATCCCGGCGAAGAGGCCGAAGACGCTGCCGCCGAACAGCACGTAGTGGAAGTGGGCCACCACGTAGTAGGTGTCGGTCTGCTGGGTGTCGGCCGGCACCACGCCGTGGGTGACGCCCGAAAGACCGCCGATGGTGAACATGGCCACGAAGCCCACCGCGAAGAGCAGGGGGGCGGTGATGCGGATCTTGCCGCGCCACATGGTGGCCAGCCAGTTGAAGATCTTGACGCCCGTGGGGACGGCGATGAACATCGTGGAGGCGCTGAACGCCGAGGTGGCCACCGGGCCCAGGCCGGTGGCGAACATGTGGTGGGCCCAGACGCCCCAGCCCATGAACCCGATGGCGATGCCCGAGAACACCATCACCTGGTAGCCGAACAGCGGCTTGCGGGCGAAGACGGGGATGACCTCGGACACGATGCCCATGGCCGGCAGGATGAGGATGTACACCTCGGGATGGCCGAAGAGCCAGAAGAGGTGCTGCCACAAGAGTGGGTCGGAGCCTGCCTGGGCGTTGAAGAAGTTGGCCCCGAACTGGCGGTCGAACATCAGTAGGAACAGGGCCACCGTGATCACCGGGATGGCGAACAACAGGAGGAACTGGGCCACCAGCGCCATCCACGTGAAGATCGGCATGCGGAACAGGCTCATGCCCGGCGCCCGCATGTTGATGACCGTGACGATCAGGTTCACGGCGCCGGTGAGGGACGCGATGCCGAGGATCTGGAGGCCGAAGAGCCAGAAGTCGATGTTGTGGCCGGAGTTGTACAGCTTCAGGGTGTTGGGGGCGTACCCGAACCAGCCGCCGTTGGGGGCGCCCCCGAGGAGGAAGCTGGAGTACATGAACAACCCGCCGGTGAGGAAGACCCAGAACCCGAAGGCGTTGAGCCGGGGGAAGGCGACGTCCCTTGCCCCGATCTGGAGGGGGATGAGGTAGTTGGCGAAGGCGGCCGACAGGGGCATCACGAAGAGGAAGATCATCGTGGTGCCGTGCATCGTGAAGACCTGGTTGTAGCTGTCGGCGCTGAGGAACGTGTTGTTCGGTGAGCCCAGCTGGATGCGCAGCAGCAGGGCCTCGAGGCCGCCGACCAGGAAGAAGGCGAAGGCGGCGACGCCGTACATGATCCCGATCTTCTTGTGGTCGACGGTGGTGATCCACGACCAGGCGCCCTTGGTGTAGCCCGTCGGCCGGCGCAGCAGCCGGACCGGTTCCTCGGGCGGGGCGAACGGCGTGCGGGGGGGTTCGGTGACGATGGCCATCAGCGGCTGCCTCCGGACGGCGGCGCAGGGCGCGCGGGCACTTGAGCGTGTCTTGTCACTTGAGGGTCTGCAGGTAGGCGATGAGCTTGGTGATCTCGTCGCCGCTGAGCTTGAGGTTGGGCATCTTGGACCCCGGCTTCACCGCCGGGGGGTTCTCC
>JBHELO010000085.1:0-2980 GCA_046263055.1 Acidimicrobiales bacterium
TACCCGCTCCGCCGAGACGAAGACGCCGGTCGCCATGCTGGACCTGGCCGTCAAGCTCAAACGTGAGGCACCGGGGCGAACGGCCGCCCAGGTGGCCGAGGTGATCTCGGCCTCCGAGGGATGGGGACCGTCGGCGCGCACCATCCAGCGCCTCTTCGCCCGCCTCGGCCTGAACACCCGGCCCGACGGCACACCGCCGGAGGCGTTCGGCCGCTTCGAGGCCGCCGAGCCCAACGACCGCTGGACGGGTGACGCCCTGCACGGCCCGAGCGTCGGAGGCCGCAAGGCCTACCTGTTCGCCTTCATCGACGATCACAGCCGGGCCCTCACCGGCTATCGCTGGGGTCACTCCGAAGACACCGTGCGCCTGGAGGCGGCGCTGCGCCACGCCCTCGGTTCCCGGGGCATCCCCCGCTCGGCCTACGTCGACAACGGCAGCGCGTTTGTCGCCGCCCCGCTGCTGCGGGCATGTGCGGTGCTGGGCATCCGCCTGGTCCACTCCCGGCCCGGCCGGCCCGAAGGCAGGGGCAAGATCGAAAGATTCTTCCGCACGGTGCGCGACCAGTTCCTGGTCGAAGTCGAGCATCGAGGTGTCGTCGACCTGGACGAGATGAACCGGCTCTTCGCCGCCTGGGTCGAGACCGTCTACCACCGCAGGGCCCACTCCGAGACCGCCGCCACACCGCTCGAGCGCTTCGTGGCCGGCGGGCCGTTCGTCATCCCGACCCCGGCACAGCTGCACGAGGCGTTCTTGTGGTCCGAGCAGCGCACCGTCACCAAGACGGCGACTGTGGCCCTGCACGGGAACACCTTCGAAGTCGACGCCGCCCTGGTGGGTCGGCGCGTCGAGTGCGTCTTCGATCCGTTCGACCTCACCTCGATCGAGGTCCGCTACCAAGGCCGGGCCATGGGTGCGGGCATCGCCCGGGCGATCGGCCGCCACACCCACCCCATGGCCCGCCCCGAGGCGGCCCCGCCGCCCCCCACCACCGGCATCGACTACCTCGCACTGCTCGCCGACCGCCACGCCGCCGAGCTCGCAGAGCTGAGCCCGCCCATCGACTACTCGGGGCTGGCCGAGACCACCGATCCCGACCAGTGCCCCGGCCAACTCACGATCCCCGACCGAGAAAGCGACACCCCATGAGCATCGACGTCGTCCAGTCCCACTACGGCTTCTCCCGCACGCCCTTTGGGCGGGACCTGGCCCCGGGCATGCTGCACCGCTCGGCCGGCCACGGCGAAGCCGTCGCCCGTATCGCCTGGTGCATCGGCGAACGCGCCCTCGGCGTGATCACCGGCGAGGTCGGCTCGGGAAAAACAGTCGCCACGAGGGCCGCCACCGCCGCCCTCGACGCCTCCCGCCACACCACCATCTACCTCGGGAACCCCGCCATCGGTGCCCGCGGTCTCTACGCCGCCATCGTCTCCGCCCTCGGTGGTGTGCCCCGGTTCCACAAGGCGTCGTTGATCCCACAGGCCGCCGACGCGCTGGCGGCGGAGGAGAACGAGCGCGGCAAGCACGTCGTGGTGATCCTTGACGAGGCTCATCTGCTGGCCGCCGACCAGCTTGAGGAGCTGCGGTTATTGACCAGCGCCGACATGGACTCGCACTCGGCCTTCGCCTGTTTGCTCGTCGGCCAGCCGACGCTGCGGAGGCGCATCAAGCTCGGCACCTTCGCCGCCCTCGACCAACGCATCGCCCTCCGCTACGCCATGCCACCCATGACGCCGGCCGAGACGGCGAGCTACATCGTCATGCACCTCAAGCTCGCCGGACGGTCCGACACGCTGTTCTCCGACGACGCCGTCGCCCTCATCCACCAGGTGAGCCGGGGCCTGCCCCGGGCGGTCAACAACCTGGCGTTGCAGTCCCTTGTCGCCGCCTACGCCGCCAAGAAGGCGATCGTCGATGAATCCTCCGCCCGGGCGGCCGTGACCGAGGTCACCGCCGAATGAGCGGTCACGACCTCCCGAACGACCTTGTCCACCGTCTCACAATCACCGCTGAGATCCCCTCGGGACCCGGGATCGAGATCGTGGCGGCGGAGCTTCTCCTCGATCTGGTCCAACGCTTCGGCTATCAGGCGATCATCCCCAACGGGATCCGCCTCGACATCACCACCTACGCGCTCCCGCCCTCAACCCTCTGATGCCACCCGCTCGTGGCCGAAGGCGCCTACCCGCGTCTGGCGGCGGTCTCCACGTTGGGCGTCGCTGCCGTGTTCATCGAGGGTGACGGGCAACAGCCGTGACGGCAACGCCTTCCTGGTCGGCCTGCTCGACCCCGCCGCCCTGGAGGTCGCCACCGCCTACGACCCCGACCGGTCGGGCCAGACCGGGTCGCGGTCGGCCCCTGGTCGGCCACCGGTCGGGGGGTGGTCGGGGGGCGGTCGCACCGGCTCTCATGCCATGAACGGCCAGGTCAACGGCATGATCACCGGCAACGGGAACGGCAGTGGCCCGGAACGCACGTCACGGGAGGACGACGACGAGGTCGTCGTAGTCGACGACGGCGCCGAGCGGGTCGCCGTCGAGGTGGCGTCGTGACCCGGCGGGGGACGAAGGTGGCCCGGCCCTTCCCCGGCGACCCGGCCGACGCCCACGGCCTGCACCGGGCCTGTGTGGACTACCTGGACTGGATCGAGGTGCGCAACTACTCGCCCCGCACCGTGGTCGGCTTCGGGGCCTCCCTGGCCGCCTTCGTCGACTGGTGCGCCGAACGGGGCGTCACCCGCCCGGCCGAGGTGACCCGTCCCGTCCTGGAGCGCTACCAGCGCCACCTGTTCCACCGCCGCAAGCCCGACGGCACCCCATTGTCGAACCAGACCCAGTACGGCCGTCTGGTGCCGGTCCGGGGTCTCTTCCGCTTCCTGGTCCGCCACAACCGCATCCTGTCCAACCCGGCCTCGGACCTGGAGATGCCCCGGGTCGAGCACCGCCTGCCCCGCCACGTGCTCTCCGCCTCCGAGGCTGAGGC
>JBHELO010000086.1:0-8112 GCA_046263055.1 Acidimicrobiales bacterium
GCCGTAGAACACCAGGTCGCCGGGCTGGAGGCTGTCGGTGGACACGTGGGGGAACTCGCCGTACTGGGCTTCGGCCGAGTGCGACATGGACACGCCGGCGTGGCTCCACGCCCACATGGTGAGCCCCGAGCAGTCGAACGAGTCGGGCCCTGCCGCCCCGTACACGTAGGGCTTGCCCAGCTGGCGCTGCGCCTCGGCCACCGCCGCCCCGGCACCGCCCGAGGATGGCGGGGCGCTGATGGGGGCGGCCGGCCTGGAGGGGCTGGCGGCCGGGGCCGGGTTCGTGGCCCGGGTGCCCGAGGTGGCCGCCGGCCGGGGCCCGGCGGCCGCAGCGGCGGGGCCGGCGACCGGTGCGGCGGGGCCGGCGACCGGTGCGGCGGTGAGCTGGGCGGCCTGGCGGTTGGCCGACTCGGCGGCCACCAGGTCGGACAGCTCGCCGTTCACCGTGCCGAGCAGGGCACGCTGCGCGGCATCGGCGTCCGAGGCCTGCTGGCGGGCGGTGTCGGCCGACGCCGCCGCCGACGCCGCGTCCCGCTCCTCGGCGGTCAACTGGGACTGGAGGGCGGTGAAGTCCTGCTTGGCTGCCTTGACCTGGCCGATCACGTCCTGCTGGTCGGCGGCGGTCACCCGGAGGTACTGGCTTCGCACCACCAGGTCCGAGCTGTCGCTGTGGGCCAGGTGGGCGAAGAGGTTGGCCGAGCCGCCGGTGACGTAGGACTGCACCGCCGACTGGGCGAGGAGGTAACGGGCCGCCTTCATGCGGTCGTCGGCCCGGGCCAGATCCGCCTTTGCCTTGTCGAGGGAGGCCCGGACGTCCTGCAGCTTCAGCTGGGCCCGGTCGAACTGCTCGGCCGCCATGCTGACCCGGCTGCCGTCGGCGTCGAGCTCCTTGGCGATCTGTGCGGCTTCCGCCTTCTTGTCGGCGACCTGGTCACCGGACGCGGGCGACAGCGCCACCAGGGGGAGGAGGAGCGTCAACCCGACGAGGGCGCCAAGCAGCCGTGGGTGCCGTGGGGTGATTGGCCTCACTGCCTTCCGGGTATCTCGGGTTGCGACTGAGCGGCGACGGAACGTTGCTGCTGGTCGACCAGCCGAGACACCCGCCCCGACGGCCGGGCGAACGCTAACCGCCAAGGCGGCGCGGTGCAAGGCATCGGTGGTACGAGCGGCCAGGACCGGGCGCGCTACGGTCCCGCGGTGAGCGGGTTCCGGACCGAGCACGACTCCATGGGCGACGTTGCCGTGCCCGCCTGGGCCCGCTGGGGCGCCCAGACGCAGCGGGCGGTGGAGAACTTCCCCGTGTCAGGGCTCCGCCTGCGTCGGGAGCTCATCCGGGCCCTGGCCACCGTGAAGGCGGCGTCGGCGACGGCCAACGCCGACATCGGCGTGCTCGATCACGACCTGGCCCGGGCCATCGCCGCCGCCGCCGACGAGGTGGCTGCCGGCGCCTGGGACGAGCACTTCCCGGTGGACGTGTTCCAGACGGGGTCGGGCACGTCGTCCAACATGAACGCCAACGAGGTGATCGCCAGCCTGGCCACCGAGCGCCTGGGGCGGGCCGTGCACCCGAACGACCACGTCAACGCATCCCAGTCGTCCAACGACGTGTTCCCCACCGCCCTGCACTGGGCCGCCACCGAGGCGGTGGTGAACCGCCTGGTGCCCGCGCTGGGCCGCCTGGCCGCCGCCCTGGCCGCCAAGGCGGGCGAGCTGGCGGGCGTCGTGAAGGCGGGCCGGACCCACCTGATGGACGCCACGCCGGTCACCCTGGGCCAGGAGCTCCGGGGATACGCGGCGGCCGTGGAACGGGGGATCGAGCGGCTGGAGGCCTGCCTGCCCCGCCTCGGAGAGCTGCCCTTGGGCGGTACCGCGGTGGGCACCGGTATCAACGCCCCTCCCGGGTTCGCGTCCCGAGCGGTGGAGGCGTCGGGCGCGGTGCGCACCACCGCCGTGGCCCTCCAGCGGGTGGCCAACGACGTGCGCCTCATGGGCAGCGGGCCGCGAGCGGGGCTGGCCGAGGTCCGTCTGCCCGACCTCCAGCCCGGCAGCTCGATCATGCCCGGCAAGGTGAACCCGGTGCTGTGCGAGGCCGTGGTCCAGGTGACGGCCCGGGTCGTGGGCAATGACGCCACCGTGGCCTGGGGGGCGGTGGCGGGGGCCTTCGAGCTGAACACCGCCATGCCCGTCATGGGCCACGCCCTGCTGGAGTCGGTGCACCTGGTCACCACCGTGTCCGACCTGTTCGCCGAGCGGTGCGTGGCCGGCATCGAGGCCGACGTCGGGCGCTGCCGGGGGTACGCCGAATCGTCGCCCGCCATCGCCACCGCCCTCAACCCCCACATCGGCTACGAGAAGGCGGCCGAGGTGGCTCACGCCGCCATCGCCGAGGGCCGGACGCTGCGCGACGTGGTCGTGGAACGGGGCCTACTGACGCCGGCCGAGGCCGAGCGGATCCTGGACGTGGACGCCATGACCGGCGGCGGCGTCCTGGGCGAGCGGCCCCGGAGGCAGACGGGCAGCCGGTGAGGGGGAGGCCGTGACGGGCCCGCCGTCCCGGGCCCGCCGTCCACACCGATGGTGCGGTTGTGCCCAGCATTTCCCTGCTTGTGCTCCACAGGCCACCGGGCGGAAGGTGGGAGCGGGCAAGGGGACGGTCGGGGAGGACCTGGCGAATGGTCGTGGACGGCTCGATGCTGGCGACGGAGTTGCGGCGCCGCCGCTCGGCGTCCCGGTCGCTGGCCGAGTCGGTGGCCGGCGTGCGCCGCTGCACCTGGCTGGTCGGAGATCTGCGGACGGCGCCCACCGCCCTCGTCATCCTGGCCGCCATGTCCCTCACCGCGGGGCCGGCCCCGCCGGCGCCGGGCGGCGAGCGGCTAGACGGCGGGTAGCGGCGCCCCCGAGAAGGGGCCGGGGTCGGAGGGGAGCGGGATGGCGGGCCGGCTCCAGCGCAGGATCCGGGACAGGTCGGAGGTCAGCCGCCGCCACTCGCCGGGCTCCCAGCCCTCCACCGCGTTGACCACCGAGCCGTCCATGCCCAGGTGGACGATGGCGGGAAGGGAGCCGAGGCCGAAGGCCCTGACCGCGGCCAGGTCGGGGTCGGCGAAGGTGAGGACCTCCCGGGCCCAGCGCCCGAGGAACCGGCGTGCCTCGGCGGGCGTGCCGGCCACGAGCCATGCCACCCGGCAGTCGGCCTGCCCGTAGCCCGTCAGCACCCGGCCCGCGGTGGGGACGATCCACGCGCTGCGGTCGTTGGCCGGGTCGACGGCCACGAACAGCAGGTGGAACACCGTGAGCCACTGCCGCACGGACCGGGAGCGGCCGGTGATCGACGACAGCGTGAGGTCGGGCGGGGGGTTGGTTGCCACGGCCGGGCAACGTAGCGCAGCTATGTTCGCGCCAGCGAGGTACGGCGCTCGGACAGGAGGACCCCCATGGGACCAGACAGCGGCGCCTACAAGTTCGTGTTCGTCCTCCATCTGCTGGCAGTCATCATCGGCTTCGGCAGCATGTCGCTGGCCAGTGCCTATGCGGCGCGGGCCCGCCGGCGGGGCGGGCGGGAGGGCCTGGCCGTGGCCGAGGTGGTCCTCGACGTCTTCGAGCACATCTCCCAGTGGTTCATCTACGCGGTTCCCGTCCTCGGCATCATCCTGGTCCTCATGTCGGACGACAAGATCAAGTTCAGCCAGTCGTGGGTGGGCATCTCCCTTGCCCTCTACATCGTGGCCCTCGTCGTCCTGCTTGTTCTGCACCTGCCCAACGTCCGGCGGATCAACGCCGTGGCCGCCCAGGCCAACGCCGGAGGGACGGCCCCCGCCGGCGGCCGACCGCCCCAGGCCGCCGAGCTGGAGGGCATGGCCAAGAAGGCGGCCATGTACGACGGCATCATCAACCTGCTCTGGATCGTCGTCGTGTTCCTCATGGTGTACAAGCCAGGGGCGTAGCGGCTAGCGCCGGGCCCCGGCGCCGGTAGCGTCGGGCGGGCGATGCACCCGATCGAGCGGCTGCGAATGGTGGCCCGGGCCCAGGGCGAGGACCCGTCCCTCCTGGCGCGGGAGGCGGCCGCCGTCCTGGCCGACGTGGCCGACGACCTCCCGGGCCTGGTCACCGGGTGCCGCCGGCTGGTGGACCACCAGCCCACGTCCGGGCCCGTCTGGTGGCTGGCGGCCCGGGTGCTGGCCGCCGGCGATCCCGAGGAGGAGGCTTGGCGTTCGGCCGAGCTGCTGGACGCCGACGCCACGGTGGCCGCCCTCGCCTACCACCTCCCCGAAGACGCCCAGGTGCTCGTGGTGGGCTGGCCCGACCAGGCGGCCGACGCCCTCCGCCGCCGGGGCGACTGCCGGGTGCTGGTGGCCGACGCGCTGGGGGCCGGGGGCGGCCTGGCCGCCCAACTGCGGCGGGCCGGCACCGACGCCCTGGTGGTGGACCAGGCGGGGCTCGGCGCGGCGGTGGGGGCCAGCGGCCTGGTGCTCCTGGAGGCTACCGCCGCCGGCCCCGACGGCTTCGTGGCCGCCGCCGGCTCCTTGGCGGCGGCCGCCGTCGCCCGCACCGCGGGGGTGACGGTGTGGCTCGTGGCCGGGGTCGGGCGGGTCCTGCCCGAGCCGCTCTGGCGGGCCATGGTCGACCGCTTCGAGTCCGGGCCCGACGACCCGTGGGACCGCGGCGAGGAGGTCGTGCCCGCCTCCCTTGTGGACGCGGTGGTGGGCCCTGCCGGCCCGTCCCCGCCGGCCGATGCCCTGGGGCGGTCCGACTGCCCGGCCGTTCCCGAGCTCACCCGCACCTGGGCGGCACCGGGATCCCGACGCCGAAGTGGCTCCGGCGCCGACGATGGGTAAGCAGGGCGGCATGGGTGAGATGGTGGAGTTCCCGAGCAACGGGTCCACGGCCGGTGGCTACCTGGCCCGGGCCGCGGGCGGTGCCGGCCTGGGCGTGGTGGTCATTCAGGAGTGGTGGGGCCTGGTGCCCCACATCCGCGAGGTGTGCGACCGCTTCGCCGCCGAGGGCTTCACGGCTCTGGCGCCCGACCTCTACCACGGGAAGCAGGTGCCCAACGAGGAGCCCGACGAGGCCGGCAAGGAGGCCATGGCCCTCGACATCGACCGGGCGGCGCGGGACATGACCGGCGCGGTCGACTTCCTGAAGGGCCACGAGGCGGTCAGGGGCAACGGCCTGGGTGTGATCGGGTTCTGCATGGGCGGCGGCCTAGCCCTGTGGCTGGCCACGCTGCGGCCCGACACCATCAAGGCGGCGGTGCCCTTCTACGGCCTGGCGCCGCGGGGCAAGCAGCCCGACTGGTCGGCGCTGGGGGCGGCGGTGGAGGGCCACTACGCCGAGCACGACGAGCTGGCCGGCTTCGAGGCCGCCCGCCAACTGGAGTCCGACCTCACCGAAGCCGGCAAGGAGGTCCGGATCTTCCTCTACCCGGGCACGTCGCACGCTTTCTTCAACGACACCCGGCCCGGCGTCCACGACCCCGACGCCGCCCGCCAGGCCTGGGTCCGCACCCTGGAGTTCCTCCGGGCCAAGCTGGGCTGACGGGCCCGGCGGCCTCGTCCGTCCCAACCGTGGGTGCCCGGCCTGCGTGCTGGTGGTCGGTCGCGCCACGTCCGCCAGGGGGGTCCGGGGAGATCAGCCGCCCTTCTTGCCGATGGCCCGGGCCAGCTCCTGCTTGGACATGGAGGACCGGCCCGAGATGTCGAGGTTGCGGGCCCGGTCGTACAGCTCCCGCTTGGTGTTGCCGTTGGCGTCCACGCCGCCGTAGGTCTCGCCCTTCCCCTTGCGCTTGTCCGACGTCGACTGCTCGGAGCGGGGGTCGGAGGGTCCCTTCTCGTCCTTGGCCACCCACCGGTCGCCCTTCTTCTCGTGGGTGTGCTTGAGGGCCCCGAAGGCGGTGCGGTGGGCCCGCTCGCCCTCCCCGTAGCTGTCGACGGCGCGGTCGTGGGTCTTCCCCCAGGTGCGCTGGGCCTTGGGCGACGAGCGCTGGACGGTGGACGGCATGTCCTTCTTGGCCGGCATGGGCGGTCACCTCGCAATGTGGCGTCACTCCCCCCATTCCCGTTCGGCCGGCCGCCGACACGGCTGCGCCCGCCGGTGGGGCCGGGCGGACCGGCCGGGGTCGTGGCCTACGCTCGGGCGCCGATGGCGAGGTCGCCCGACGGCTACGGGCCGACGATCGACGTGGTGATCCCCGCCCGCAACGAGGCGGTCACCGTGGCCGCGGTCGTGGAGGCGTGCCGGGCCTGCACGGTGACGAGAGAGGTCATCGTCGTGGACGACGGGTCCGTCGACGGGACGGCCGACGCGGCGGCTGCCGCCGGGGCCAAGGTCGTGCGCCGGGAGGCGGCGGAGGGAGGGTCCAAGGCCCACGCCCTCGAGGCCGGGGTGGCGGCCAGCGACGCCGAGGCGTTCCTCTTCTGCGACGGCGACCTGCGAGGCCTCACCCCCGGGCACCTGGAGGCCATCTGCCGGCCGTGGATCGAGGGTCGGGCGGCGATGTCGGTGGGCTGGTTCGACTACGGGCTGTGGAACCCCGTGGTGCTGCGCCTGGCGCCGACCACCGGGGAGCGGCTGGTGCCACGGTGGGTTTGGGAGTCGGTGCCGCCCCACAAGCGCCGCGGCTACTCCATCGAGGTCATGATCAACGAGGTCATCGCCGAAGGGCGCCTGCCCACCACCGCCCGCATCCTCCACGGGGTCACCCATCGGACCAAGCGGGCCAAGTTCGGCCGTCGCCACGGCTACCGGGAGACGTGGCGGATGTTCTGGCACCTCGTCGGCCAGCCCCTCCTCGGCGTCGTCCGCCTGCGCACCTTCTGGTTCTACTGGCGCCAGCTGACGGTGGAGGACTGAGGCTTCCCGGCGGCACCGCCACCCGACCACTCGTAGGGGACATAAGCTCGCCCTGTGGCCGTCGAGCACCACCCCACGCCCGAGGAACGCCCCACGCCCGAGGAACACGATGAGGTGCCGAACCAGCCCCTCCCGCCCGAGCAAGCCGTTGCCGCCATCCTGGCGGCCGGGCCCCACCCGAGCGGTGAGCCAGGCCCGGACCAGGACGAGCGCGACGCCCGGCCCGAGGGCAGGCACTAGGCCGGGCTGGGCAGAGCGAGTGCTGTCTGGCACCCGGACAACGCCTCGTGGAGTCGGTCGCTGAGCAACGACGTCAGTCCGGCACCAGCCTCCAGAGAGCCCGCCGACCCGGAGTGCCCGAAGCGTCCGGGCACCGACGCCGAGCTCGGCTTCGTCCGCCGCCCGATGGTGCGATGGTTCGATCCCCATCAGCTCCTGGACACCGCGGCACGAGTCGTGGTGTCGGGCGTGTGGAGCTCCTACTCCGACAGCCGTGAGCTGCAGGCGTTGGTGCCGTCCGCCTGCTCCGACAAGTCGGAGCTGCCCGAGGTGTGGTTCGACTACGTGTCCGACCTCGGGGACGGCTGGGACTCGACCTACACGGTCGCGAGGACCCTCGCCCGGGAGGACCTTGAGCTGGGCTGGGAGGGCGAGAGCCGGCCAACCATGCGCGGGCAGATCCTGGTCATGGGCGGTGACCAGGTGTACCCGGTGCCCAAGCGGACGGAGTACGAGAACCGGCTCATCGGTCCGTACCGGTCGGCCCTGCCGTGCGCCCCCGGCGACGCCCCCGACCTCTTCGCCATCCCCGGGAGCCACGACTGGTACGACGGCCTCATCAACTTCACCAACGTCTTCTGCCGCCGGCGCTCGATCGGGGGGTGGAGGACGAGCCAGACCCGGAGCTACTTCGCCCTCAAGCTGCCCCATCGCTGGTGGCTGTGGGCGGTCGACATGCAGTTCGGCAACTACCTCGACGAGGTGCAGTTGCAGTACTTCGCCGATGTCGCGGTGGACATGGAGCGCGGCGACTCCGTCATCCTGTGCATGGCCAAGGAGGTCGAGAGCGGTCGCAAGAGCGCCGAGGCCGGTACCGATCGCGACCTCCAGTACCTCGAGCGCGAGGTCATCGAGCCGGCGGGTGGCCGGGTGGCGCTCTTCCTCAAGAGCGGGCGCCACTACTACTGCCGCTACGAGGAGAACGGTGGGTCCCGTCAGCTGATCACGGCCGGCGGCGGCGGTGCGTTCATGCACCCGACCCACAGC
>JBHELO010000087.1:0-3921 GCA_046263055.1 Acidimicrobiales bacterium
CTCGTCGGCGCCGAGCGACTTCAACTCGGACTTCGGCGTGAGCGACGCAACCACCTACAACTACCGCCCGGTCGACGAGGTCGCCGACGAGCTTCCGGGCCTCAGCGCCTTCGCCCTTCACGAGGGCGACGTGTTCCACACCTACTCGTGCTACGCCCGCGGCCTCGACGCCTTCAACGTCGCCTACCAGTTGCTCGACCTGTCGCCCCGGGGCCGCAACGAGGACGGCCTGCCGTGGCCGGCGGCGTGGGTGCGCCGCCACGACGAGTACGGCGACGACGATGGTGCCGCCGACGCCGCCCAGGAGGGCGACGGTGCCATGTGACGACCGCGCCGGCCGTCCGGGGTCGCGCTTGGGACAGCGTCCGGTTGCGCCAACGGCGAGCCGAGCCCCCCGAGGACTGGGTCCGCCCGCTTTCGGCAGCCGCCGGCGGACGGCCGGGGCCCGCCTGAGCGGATGGCCCGAGCAGACCGGCCTCCGGGGCGACTCGTCGACGCTTCGAACCGGTGAGCACCCCCACCAGCAGGCTCTTCCCCGGGCGTGCCGCGACCGTCCCCGGCCCGTCACCCGCGCCCGGGAGCGGCGCGGCCGGCGTCATGTCCACCGGGCCCACCGGGCTCCCAGCCGGGCGGCGCCAGCTCGAAGCCGTCGAACTCGAAGGCGGGCGACACGGTGCAAGCCACCAGCGTCCACGCCCCGACCGGCTGCGCCGCCTGCCAAGCCCCGGCAGGCACGACGTGCTGGGGGCGGTGGCCGGCGGCCAGGCCGGTGCCCAGTACATGAGACGACACCGTTTCGCCGGGCGCCTCCACGTGCAGCAGCAGCGGCCCACCGGCGTAGAAGTGCCAGACCTCGGCGGCGTCGACCCGGTGCCAGCGCGACCGCTCCCCGACGCCCAATAGGAAGTAGATCGCGCTGCCCGCCGCCCGGGACCCGTCGGGCGCGGCCGCCCGCCACGTCTCGCAGAACCACCCACCCTCCGGGTGCGGCTGGAGGCCGAGGGCGGCGATCACCGCGCCGGCGGCGGCGGCATCGTCGTCGTCTGCCTGGCGGGCGTCCATCGCCGCATTGTGTCGCGCCGCCGCCGTCGCCCGGGCCGTCCGCCGCTCGTCGCCCGGGCCGGGCCACCGGCCGTCCCACGGCCGTCCGCAGCGCCCTCCGTCCCGCGGCCGTCCGCCGCTCGTCGCCCGGGGCCGGGCCACCGGCCGTAGCCTGGATGACGGTGCCCGAGATGCCCGAGATCCGCGCCCTGGCCGAGCGCCTCGACGCCGCCGTGGGCGGCGGCCGGTTCGCCGGCGCCACCGGGTACCAGTTCTCGGCTCTCAAGACCGTCGTTCCCGGGCCCGACGACCTCGTGGACCGCACCCTCGGACCGGTGGGCCAGCGCGGCAAGTTCATCACCTTCGACTTCGGCGGCCCCCGCCTGCTCGTCCACCTGTCCCAGGGCGGCCGGGTGGACGTGGAGGACCCGCCCAAGGCCACCAAGCCCAAGGGCGCCGTCGTGCGCCTGCGGTTCCACGACCGCCCCGCCGTCCTGCTCAAGGAGTACGGCACCGAGCGCAAGGCGGGCTGGTGGGTGGTGGCCGCCGGTGACGACGGGCCCCTCGCATCCCTCGGCCCCGAGCCGCTGTCCGACGACTTCGCCGCTCTCGTCACCGCCGGCGCCGACGGCCGCCGGGTCCACAGCCTGCTGCGCGACCAGCGCACGGTGGCCGGCATCGGCCGCGGCTACTCGGACGACATCCTCCACCGGGCCGGCCTGTCGCCCTACGCCAGCCTGGCCAGCCTCGGGGCCGACGAGCGGACGGCGCTCGTGACCGCCACCCGGGAGGTCCTGGCGGAGGGCCTGGCCGTGGAGCGGCGGCGCACCGGGGGCCTGCCCACCAAGGTCGGCGACCACTGGGTGGTCCACGGCCGCCACGGCACGCCCTGCCCCCGGTGTGGCGACGACCTGCGTCGCGTGTCCTACGAGTCCTACGAGGTCACTTACTGTCCGGCCTGCCAGACGGGCGGGAAGATCCTCGCCGACCGCCGCCTCAGCCGCCTCGTCCGCTGACCCGCTAGGCCGGCTGGTCCTCGGCAATCGGCGTCGGCGCGCCCCCCGGGACCGGGCAACCGCCGGCTCGGCGTGACCCGCGGCAGTCGTCGCGCTGGGCAGGTGCGGTCAGGCGCGCCCGGCATGGGCGCCGCCCGTCCCCGCTCCCCCGCCCGGCGGGCCGGTGCCCGGCTCGCTCCCGTGCTGGCCGCCCTCGAACACCGCCACCTTGACACCCCGCTCGGCCAGGGCGGTGAGGAAGGGGCCAGGCTCGACGAGCGACGCCAGGCCACCGGCGCCCGTCCTCGACAGGCGCCCGTCCACCGCCCACCGGCAGGCCAGGGCGGCCACCGCGCCGGCGGCGACCGCCGGGCGGTCGACGGCTCCGTACACCCGGTCGTCGAGGGCGGATCCCTCCGATCCCCGGACCTCCACCCGGATGGCACCCAGCTCGCCCTCGGGGTGGGGACGGCGAAGCATGGGCAGGCGGGCGGTGAGGCGGTCACGCCGGTTGGCGGCCATGCGGGCCGTCACCCGGCTGATCCCCGGGAAGGCGGGGGCCAGGAGCAACGCCTCGGGGATGGCCGCCCGGTAGCAGTCCAGGGCCCGAACCGGCTCCGGGAACCAGCACAGCTCCCGGCCCGACCCGCCGCTGCGCCGATCCCACTGGCCGTCGCGCCAGTCGCACGCCTGGCCGCCCAGGGCCCGGTGGTGCTGGCGGGCACACGCCGGCCCGCCGGTGCCCACCTTGGCCACGTGGACCTCGTCGACCCGCTCGAACCCCCGGGCGCCGAGGGCGGCCAGGACGCAGGACAGCCCCGGCGAGAACCCCGCCCCCGCCACCACCGACACCGCCGCCGCCTGGGCCGCCCGGTCGAGCTCCAGCAGGGCCCGCACCTCGGGCACCACGTCGGACACCGACACCACATGGGCGCCGACGGCCACCGCCGCCTCGGCGGTGGCCCGGTGGTTGCCCGGTGCAGTCAGCAGCACGACGTCGCCGGGCTCGAGCGACGGGACGGCCGGGGCCAGGCGGGCGGGATCGCCCAGCGACGTGACGACGGCGTCGGCCCGGGCGCCGTCGGGGTCGACCACCACCAGATCGTCGAGGGGCCCGAGCGACAACAGTTGACGGCCGGCCCGGGCGCCGCACGCCCCGGCGCCCACCAGGACTACGCGCATCAGCGCAGGTCGGGGCCGGTCAGCTCCCGCCATCCGCCCCCTTGCGGTGGCACCTCACCGCTGCCCTTGAGTTTAAGGGCGGCGGTGGCGAGCCCGGCCATGGCCAGGGCGAAGGCGGCACGTCGGAGGGTCTTCACGTGGGGCTAGCTGGAATCGAACCAGCGACCTCACCCTTATCAGGGGTGCGCTCTAACCGACTGAGCTATAGCCCCGAAGGGCTCCTCAGTCTACGGGCCGCCGGCCGGCACCCGCGCCGACCACCCTCCTCGAGGTCAGCGGGTCAGAGCGGGCACCCGCGGGCGTGGGTCGCGCCTCGCGTCCGCAGCAGGCTGGTGGCCAGGACCTCGGCGCCCACGCCTGACCCGGCAACGAGGGCGCTCTGGTTGCTGAACTCGAAGTGCAGCCCGCCGAGCACCCGGGACCGACCCGCTTCGGCGGCGGCCGCCGAGAAGGACGGGTAGGTGCGAGCCTCGTGCCCGGGGGCCGAGTCGGTCGTGCGGGCGAAGGGGATCTCGTCACGACAGAAGAACCCGGCGAGGACCGTGGCGCCGGCGGCGCTGAAGGTGCTGTGGCCCGAGAAGTGCTCGGGTGACGACCCGACCGAGCCGGCTCGGGCCGACCAGGTCGGGTCCGTCGCAGTCTGCGGGTTGAGGACGGGACCGGCCTCCCGGATAGCCGTCGTCGGCCGCGAAGAGTGGTAGCG
>JBHELO010000088.1:0-19829 GCA_046263055.1 Acidimicrobiales bacterium
CCCGAAGAGGACGCAGGTGGAACGGTCGTCGGGATCGGCCACCCGGGAGAGCGTCTCCGAGCCGATGACCAGCACCGCTTCCAGCCCCCCGGTGGACAGGAGGCCGGCGCCCACCACCAGGGCGTAGACGAAGCCGGCGCACGCGGCGTCGAGGTCGAAGGCGCCACAGCGCAGGCCCAGGGCGTCCTGGACGAACGCCGAGGTGGCGGGAACGGGCTGCTCGGGCGTGCAGGTGGCGACGATGCAGCAGCCGATCTCCGAGGCGGACAGGTCGGCCGACTTGATGGCCGCCGCCCCCGCCTCGGCGGCCAGCGAGGCGGTGGTCTCGCCCGGGCCGGCCACCCGGCGCTCCCGGATGCCCGTTCGCTCGACGATCCAGGCGTCGTTGGTGTCAACCCGCTGCGCCAGATCGTCGTTGGTCACCACCCGCTCGGGCAGGGCGATGCCCCATCCGGCGACGGCCGCTCCCCCGCCCGGGGCGGGGCGGAAGCGGTGGGCGGGCAGGGCCTCGCCGTCGCCCCCCGCCGGGCTCCAGCCCGAGCTCATCCGCCCATCATACGGGAGGCGGCCGTGGCCGGCCTGCGTGGCCCGAAGGTCATGCCAGGCGGAGCCAGGCCACCGGCTGGCCCTGGCGGACGCGCTCGCCGGCGTGGGCCATCAGTCCCATCAGCAGCCCGCCGAAGGGGCTGCGCACCGGCGCCGACTGGCCGTGGCCCTCTACGAAGCCGATGACCTGCTCCCGGGTGATGTCGGCGCCGTCACCCGCGCCGTCGGGGCGGAACCTCCCGGCGATGGGCGCCAGGATCACCCGCTCGGGGACGCCCAGGTGCTCGCCGTGGGCCAGAGAGGCCTCCTGCAGCCGCAGGTCGAGCCGGCCGGTGTCCGTCATCTATACAACCTCCAAGAGGGGGACGTCGCTAGGCGTGGCGACGTTGGTGACAGGGCACCCGGGGGCGGTGCGGCGGGCCAACCCGCCCAGCACCGAGCCGGGACCGACTTCGAGGAACGACGCTGCGCCCAGCCCGACCAGGGCATCCATGCCCTCACGCCACCGGACCGGGGACACCAGGTGGTCGGCCAAGCGGGCCCGCCACCCGTCGCCGTCGAGATGGGGCCGGCCGTCCACGTTGGACACCACCGGCCACGCCGGCGGGCGGAAGTCGGTGGCCGCCAAGAGGGGTTCCAGGGCCTCGCGGGCCGACGCCATCAACGGCGTGTGGAAGGCGCCCCCGACGTTCAGAGGAAGCACCCGGCGCACGCCGAGCTCCTTGGCCCGGGCGGCCGCTCGGGCAACGCCGTCGGGCGTGCCGCCCACGACGACCTGCCCCGGAGCGTTGTCGTTGGCCACCCAGGCCGCCTGCGGGGAGCCGTCGGGAGGTCGGCACGCCTCCTCGGCCTGGTCGACCGACGCGCCGATGAGGGCGGCCATGCGGCCGCCGGTGCGGTCGGCGGCGGCCTGGGTGACCTCGGCCCGCCGGGCGGCCAGGCGCACGCCGTCCTCCAGGGACAGGACGCCGGCCGCCACCAGGGCGGTCACCTGGCCGAGGGAGTGCCCGGCCATCGCGACGGGTTCGCCCACCGACGGGCGCACCGCCTCCCACGCCATGAGGGACACCAGCATCACCGCCAGCTGGGCCTCCCGGGTGCGGGCCAGGCGGTGCTTGTCCGCGTCCAGCAGTAGCTCGCCCAGGGGCTCCCCCACCGCCGCTTCCGCCCGCTCGACCACCGTCCACGCCGGGGAGGCGCGCCACGGCTCACCCATCCGCGGCACTTGAGTCCCCTGCCCGGGGAACAGAACGGCTCGTCCCAACACACGCCCCCGGTGCTCTCGTCGAGGTTGGGATACGACCCGGGGGCCGCCCGCTCGGTTACATCCCTGCCGTCCCCGTGCCCTGGGGGACGGCCCCCGGGGTCAGCCGCCGGCGGCGTCGAAGGTGACGGGGTCCACCGGGCCGCCGTTCGGTCCCGGCGACGGCCCGGGCGCGCCGGCAGAAACCGGGGCGACAGGGGTGGGCACCGACGTGGCGGCGCCCGTGCGGACGGCGCTGTGGGCTGCGCTGGGGCCGCTGCCGGCGTTCGTGGCGGCGGCCCCAGGCCGGGCCGGCGTCCGTGCCGGCGGCAGCAGTGGTCGGCCGCCAAGGGCCGGTGTTCGTGCCGGTTGCGATCCCGGAACCGGTGGTCGGGCCGGAACCGGTGGTGTCGGCGGTATCGGCCGGGGCGAACGGGCAGCCCGGCTGGTGGGGCTGGGTCCGCAGGTCGCCGCACAGGATGCAGTAGGCCATGGCCGCCCCCATTGTCGCCCGCCGGCCGCCTCCCGTACGGAGTCGCGTCAGGCGGCGGTGGAGGCGTCCAGTGCGGCCCGCATCTCCCCGACGAAGGCGGCCGCCCCGTTCGGGCCCGCCCCTTCCAGCAGCCGCCGCACGAGCGCCGAGCCCACGATCACCCCGTCGGCGGTGGCGGTGGCGGCCACCGCCTGCTCGGGCGTGGACACCCCGACGCCGATGAGGACCGGCTTGTCGGTCACGGCTTTCAGGCGGGCGCCCATGCGGGCGGTGGAGGCGGCCAGCTCGGCCCGCTCGCCGGTGACGCCCATGACGCCCACGCCGTAGACCCAGCCCCGGGACCGCTCGCACAGGGCTCGCAGGCGGTCGTCGGGCGTGGTCGGCGCGGCGAGGAGGATGGTGGCCACGCCGGCGTCGTCGGCGGCCGGGGCCCAGTCGCCGAGCTCCTCCAGGGGCAGGTCGGGCACGATGGCGCCGGCCACGCCGGATCGGGCCAGGGACCGGGCGAAACGGCGGTGGCCCGACCGGAAGATCACGTTGTAATAGGTCATGACCACCATGGGGATGGGCACGTCGGCGGTGGCCAGGGCCGCCACCAGCCCGGCCGGCGTGGCCCCGTCGGCCAGGGCCCGGGCCGACGCCGCCTGGATGACGGGCCCGTCCATCACCGGGTCGGAGAAGGGGAGGCCCACCTCCACCGCATCGGCGCCGGCCGCCGCCACCGCCCGCACCACGTCGAGCCATTCGGGCCCGAGCCCGCCTGTGACGTAGGGCACCAGGAGCTTGCGACCGGCGTCGCGCCGCGCCCGCAGGCGGGCTTCCAACCACGCCCCGTCCCGTGCCAGGCCGTCGACTGCCGCGTCCGGCGCGCCAAACGCGGGCGATGCCCCCAGCTTTGGCGCGCCAGAAGGCCAAAGAGGGGCGGCGGTCACCGGCGGGTCAGGTCGCCCACGAGGTCGAGCACCTGAGCCACGTCCTTGTCCCCCCGGCCCGAGAGGGTGAGGAGCACGGTGGTGCCGGGGGCAACGTCGCCCGCCGCCGTGGCCCGCACCAGCCAGGCCAGGGCGTGGGCCGGCTCCAGGGCGGGGATGATGCCCTCCATCTCGGCCAGCAGCCGGAAGGCGGACACCACCTCGGCGTCCGCCGCGCTGTGGTAGGTGACCCGTCCGATGGACGACAGCCAGGCGTGCTCCGGCCCCACTCCCGGGTAGTCGAGGCCGGCGGAGATGGACTCGGCCTCCCGGACCTGGCCGTGTTCGTCCTGGAGCAGGAACGACTTGGACCCGTGCACCACCCCGGGGATGCCGCGGCCGATGGCCGCGCCCCCGGCTGGCTCCACGCCCACCAGGCGGGCCTCGGTGTCCACGAACCCGGCGAAGGTGCCGGCGGCATTGGAGCCGCCGCCCACACAGGCCACCACCAGGTCGGGGTCGGCCCCTGCCAGCAGGGCCCGGCACTGGGCCCGAGCCTCGGTGCCGATGACCCGCTGGAACTCGCGGACCATCCACGGGTACGGGTGGGGGCCCATGACCGATCCCAGGCAGTAGTGCGTGGTCTCCACCGACGCCACCCAATCCCTGAGGGCCTCGTTGATGGCGTCCTTGAGGGTGCGGCTCCCGGAGGCCACCGGCCGCACGTCGGCGCCCAGCAGGCGCATCCGGAAGACGTTGAGGGCTTGGCGCTCCACGTCCACCTCGCCCATGTACACCAGGCACTCCATGCCGAAGAGGGCGGCGGCGGTGGCGGTGGCCACTCCGTGCTGGCCGGCGCCCGTCTCCGCCACCATGCGCCGCTTGCCCATCCGCTGGGCCAGCAGGGCCTGGCCCACCACGTTGTTCAGCTTGTGCGAGCCGGTGTGGGCCAGGTCCTCCCGTTTGAGCAGGAGGCGGACGCCCAGCCGCTCCGACAGCCGGTGGCACTCGGTCACGGGCGTCGGCCGCCCGCCGTAGTCCCGCAGGAGGCCCTCGTAGGTGGCGTGGAACTCCGGGTCGGCCCAGGCGGTGGTGAACGCCGCTTCCAGCTCGGCGCACGCCGGCTCCAGGGACTCGGGCAGGTAACGGCCCCCGAACTCGCCGAACCGGCCCCGGGGCCCGGGGTCGGCCATAAGGGCGGTCACGCCTCCGCCTGCTGCCAGTCGTAGGGGGCGACGTCGACAGGGTCGTAGTCGTCGGGCACCGCCGCCTTGGCGGCGGCCACGAAGGCGCGCACCGCCAGGGGGTCCTTGTGCCCCGGCGACCGCTCGACCCCGGAGACGACGTCCACGCCCCAGGGGTGCACCCGGGCGATGGCCTCGGCCACGTTGGCGGGCGTCAGGCCGCCGGCCAGCACCAGGGGCACGCCGTCGGGAACGCCGTCGGCCAGGCACCAGTCGAAGACCCGGCCCGAGCCGGGGCGGGGGGCGTCGATCATGACCGCGTCCACGTGATGGTCACGGGCGCCGGCCACCGCCGGGCTGCCGGCCGGGAACGCCTGGATCAGGAAAGGCACCCGCTGGCGCACCCAGCGGGCTTGGTCGGCGCTCTCGTGGCCGTGGAGCTGGGCGGCCCGCAGGCCCAGACCGTTGACCACCTCCACCACCTTGGCCGGGGCCTCGTCGCGGAAGACACCCACGGTGAGGACCTCCCGGGGCAGGCGCTTGACGATGTCACCGGCTCGCGCCGGCGAGACCTGGCGCGGCGACGGGGCGAACACGAAGCCCACCGCGTCGGCACCCATGGCCACGGCCAGCAGCGCGTCCTCCTCGCTGGTCGTGCCACAGATCTTCACGAACACCCTCACGACGGTACAGGCACGTTCCCCGGTCGGCGGGGGACCCCGGGCGTCAGCCGGCGACGAAGGCCCGCAGCCCGGCCAGGGCGGCGCCCGGGTCGGCGGCGGTCACGAGGGTCTGCCCCACCAGGACGGCGTCGAAGCCGCAGGCGGACAGCCCGGCCAGGTCGGCGACCCCCCGGACGCCCGACTCGGCCACCATCACCACGCCCGGCGGCCTGCGGGCGGCCAGGCGCTCGGCCAACCCGAGGTCGACCTCGAAGGTGCGCAGGTCGCGCCGGTTCACGCCCACCAGGTCGGCACCGGCCGCCGCCGCCCGGTCCAGCTCGGCCTCGGAGTGCACCTCCACCAGCGCGTCCAGCCCGAGGTCGACGGCCAGGGCCCGGCACCGGGACAGCTCGGGGTCGGACAGGGCGGCCACGATCAGCAGCACGGCGTCGGCGCCCATCAGCCGGGCGTCGCACACGTCGGCCTCCGCCACCGTGAAGTCCTTGCGCATGACGGGCAGGTGGCAGGCGGCCCGGGCGTGGACGAGATCGTCGGCCGAGCCGCCGAAGAACTCGGCGTCGGTGAGCACGGACAGGGCGGCAGCCCCGCCCGACTGGTAGCGCCGGGCCAGGTCGGCGGGCACCAGATCCGGCGCCAGCGGGCCGGCCGACGGCGACCGGCGCTTGATCTCGGCGATCACCGACAGGCCCGGCTCCCCGGCCAGGGCGGCCCGGAACCCCCGTGGCGGCGGGGCGGCCGCCGCCCGCTCGGCCAGCTCGGCCAGGGGCCGCCGGTCGGCGGCCGCCGTCGCCCGGTGAGCGGCCACGATCCTGTCGAGCACGCTGGCCACACCGCAAGGCTACCGGCGGCCCCGGCAGGCCGCCCCACCACGGCCCCCCCACCGCCAGCGACCGACGTGCGGGCCGAGGGTGTCGGGCGGCACGGGCGCGCGACGATGGCGACGATGGCCAAGGCCCCCGACGCCGCCGCCCGGGGCCCGGGCCCGGCGGCGGGGACGATCGTGGTGGTGGAGGACGACCGCCACATCGCCGACCTGGTCGAGCTCTACCTGCGCCAGGACGGGTTCCGGGTGGTGCAGGCGGGCGACGGTCCGTCCGGGATCGAGGCGGCCCGCACCCAGAGGGCCCGCCTGGTGGTGCTCGACGTCGGCCTCCCGGGCATGGACGGCCTGGAGGTGTGCCGGCGGCTCCGGGCCGCCGGGGACGTGCCCATCCTCATGCTCACCGCACGCGACGGCGAGATCGACCGCGTCCTGGGCCTGGAGCTGGGCGCCGACGACTACGTGACCAAGCCTTTCGCCCCCCGGGAACTGGTGGCCCGGGTGCGCGCCATCCTCCGCCGGGCCGAGGGCCCCCGGGAGAGCCCCGAGATCCTGACCGTGGGCGGGGTGGAGGTGGACGTCGGTCGCCGGGAGGCCCGGGTGGGAACCGACGCCGTCCCCCTCGCCACGCGCGAGTTCGACCTGCTGCGCTACCTGGCCGAGAACGCCGGGCTGGCGCTCTCCCGCCAGCAGATCCTGGACGGGGTGTGGGGCCCCGGGTGGTACGGCGACGAGCGCACCGTGGACGTTCACGTCCGCCAGCTCCGCAAGAAGCTGGGCGACGCCCTGCCCCTCGCCACCGTCTGGGGCGTCGGCTACCGGCTCGGCTAGGGCGACGGCGCAGGCAGGGGCGATCCCGGGTGACCCGCCGCATCACCTTCACCATGGTCGGCGTGGTGGCCGGCGCCCTGCTGGTGGCCAGCGTGGTCACCCTGCTCCTGTCCCAGCTCGCCGACCGCCGCCACACCCGCAGCGAGCTGGCCGGCCAGGCGTCGCGGCTGGCCACGTCGGTGGACGCGGTGCAGACCCGGCCCGTGCTGGCGGCGGTGGGCGCCGCCCTCAAGTTGGAGGGCGAGGCCATCGTTGTCTTCGGGCCGGCCGGCAACCGCAACGGCGCCCTGCCCGACGGGGTCACCGCCACCGACCTGCACGTGGCCGCCCTCCGGGCCGGGCGCACGGTGACCGGCGCCCACGGCCGCCTGGTCTACGCCGCCGCCCCGGCCACCTTCGCCCGGGCCCCCAACCAGCTCCTGGTGGTCGTGCTCACCCGCCGTCTGGGCGCGGGCCGGGGGGTGGGGCCCCTGGTGCTGCTGGTGGGGGCCGTCACCCTGGCGGTGGCGGCCGCCATCGCCGCCAGCCTGGGCCGCCGCCTGATCCGCCCACTGCGGGAGGCCGAGCAGGCCACCCGGCGCATCGCCGCCGGCGACCTGGCGGCGCGCGTCCCCGTCCACCCCTCCGACGGCGAGGATCTGGCCGGCCTGGCCGAGTCCATCAACGCGATGGCCGCCGGCCTCGAGCGGTCACGAGGCATGGAGCGCCAGTTCCTCCTGTCGGTCTCCCATGACCTCCGCACCCCGCTCACGTCCATCCGGGGCTACGCCGAGGCCCTGGCCGACCGGAGGGTGGCCGACCCCGCCCAGGCGGCGTCGGTCGTGCTCTCCGAGGCCCGCCGGCTCGAGCGCCTGGTGGCCGACCTGCTGGAGCTGGCCAAGTTGGGGACCGGGCGGTTCAGCCTGGACGTGCGCCGCACCGACGTGGCCGAGGTGGTGGGCGAGACCGCGGGCGGCTTCCTGCCCGCCGCCGAGGAGGCGGGGGTGGCGCTGGGCGTCGGCGTCCCTGCCCGGGGCCACCTGGCGGTGGCCGCCGACCCCGACCGCCTGGCCCAGGTGGTGGCCAACCTGGTGGAGAACGCCCTCAAGTTCGCCGGCACCCGCATCCAGGTGGGCGCCGGCCCGGCACCTGCCGCCGGGTCGCCGCCGACCGGGGGCGACGGTGACACGGCGGTGGTGGTGTGGGTGGACGACGACGGCCCGGGCATGACGGCCGGCGACCTGGCCCACGCCTTCCAGCCGTTCTGGCAGTCCAGCCGGTCGCCCAGCCGCCAGGTGGGCACCGGCCTGGGCCTGGCCATCGTGGCCGAGCTGGTCGAGGCCATGGGGGGCTCGGTCCGGGCCGAGCCCGGACCCGGCGGCGGGACCCGGGTGGTGGTGACCCTGCGGCCCTGGCGCTGACGCCGCCTCCCGAACCGGGTTCGTCAGCGGGCGGCGCAGGCCGGGAGGGCGAGCGCCTGGCGGACGGTGGCCACCGTGGCCACGCCGGAGACCGGCCCGGCGGCCGTGCAGCTCACCACGAAGCCGGCATTGCCCGACCCGTCGGTGAGCGCGGTGTCCGGCGAACCGAGGGTGATGGGGCCGCTCAGCGCCACCTGGACGAGGGCGCCGGGCCGCCCGCCGGCATGGAGGATGCCGTCGGCGTCGACCGCCCCGCTGGAGACGCCGACCACCAGGCTGGCGGGCTGGTTGACCACCGGCGGGTTGGGCGACACGGCGGCCACCAGGCTGGTGTCGCCATAGCGGTTCACGGTGAGGTTCACGGTGGCCGTCTGGGTGGCGACCACGAAGAGGAGGGTGGCGGTGACGGCGGCCAGGTCGGGGGGCCGCCAGGCTCGGATCCGGTAGCGCCCCCCGTTGAGGGAGTCGATCTCCCACTGCCCGCTGTTGCCGGACTGCAGGGTGGTTGCCGCCGCCCCGTCGCCCACCAGTCGCTCGACCCGGATGGTCGCCCCCGCCACCGGCCCGTCGGGGCCCACCACGGAGCCGACGATTCGGGCCCCGCCGGGGCCCAGGCCGGCCGGCAGGGTGGTCACCGGCCGGGGGTTGCCGGCGACGGTGACGAGGCTGGTGGTGGGCGGCGGGGCGGTGGGAGGCGGCTCGGTGGTCACCGCCACGATGGTGGTGGTGGAGCGGGCCGCGCCCGACCCGCCACCCGTGCAGGCGGCGGTCACCAGGGCGGACAGCACGACCATCACCGCCAGGGTCGCCCGGCGCCGGCCTGCCACCGGGAGGCGGGCCCGCGCCGAGCACCCGGCCACCGGGGTCAGGGGCCGAGCGGGAGGGCCTCGACCCGGGCATGCGCCGAGCCGCCCTCCCATCCCACCTCCACCTCGGCCGGCGGGGTCACGGCCCGGCCCACGTAGGCCAGGGCGACGGTTCGGGTCGGCGACCGGGCCACGCTGGTCAGCAGACCGACGTCCTTGCCACCCGCCTTCAGGGCGGCGCCCGAGGGGGGCACCTCGCCGTCAACGACCACCGCCCGCAGGCGGCGGGGCACGTTGCCGCCGCGGGAATCGATGCGGGCCACCAGCTCCTGGCCCGTGTAGCAGCCCTTGGTGAAGCTCACGGCGGCGTCCACCACCCCGGCCTCGGCCGGGATCGTTCGCTCGTCCAGCTCGGCTCCCATCACCGGGATGCCGGCCTCGATGCGCGCCGCCTCCCACGCCGCCCGCGGGCAGGCCACCACTCCGGGCGGGACGGCCGGCGCCTCCCCCAGCAGGTCGACACCCGGGAGGCCGGCCCAATCGGCGGTCGCCGTCAGGAGGTTCCGGTGGCCGTCGCCGTCGGCGGCCGCCGCGTCGTGGGCGCGGGGGCCACGCACGGCCACGCAGCGCCAGGCCAGCGGCTCCAGGTCGCACTTCACCCGCAGCTTGTAGCGCGACAGGCGTTCGACCACGGCCGAGCCCCATCCGCCGTCGGTGTCGAGCACGAAGTCGTCGCCCGCCCGCCGGGTCACCCGCAGCAGGGCCACCACCTTGCCCTGGGGCTGGAGCAGCAGGGCCCACGCCGACCCGCCGGCGGGGATGGCGGCCACGTCCTGGGACAGCTGGCCCTGGAGGAACCGCTCGGCGTCCGGGCCGGTGGCCGCCACCGCGTCACGGGGCAGGTCCACGGCGGCGGCGGAGGTGTGCAAGGCCTCGTAGCCGGCAACCACGTCGGGTGTGAGGGGCTCAGGCACCGGCGGCCACCCCCGCCGCCGCCGCTCGCATGCGCCGGGCGGCCGGCACCGCCGCCAGCAGGGCGGCCGCTTTGCTGCGGCACTCCTCCTCCTCGGCCGCGGGGTCGCTGTCGGCCAGGATGCCCGCCCCCGCCTGCACCGACGCCCGCCCGTCGGGCGCCACCACCATGGTGCGGATGGTGATGGCCGTGTCCAGGTTCCCGGAGAAGTCGAAGTACCCGACCACGCCGGCGTAGGGCCCCCGCTTGGTGGGCTCCAGGTCGTCGATGACCTGCATGGCGCGGACCTTGGGCGCCCCCGACACCGTTCCCGCCGGCAGTGTGGCCCGCAGCACGTCGATGGGCCCGCAGCCGGCCCGCAGCCGGCCCGAGACTTGCGACGTCAGGTGCATCACATGGCTGTAGCGCTCGAGGGTCATGAGCTCGTCCACCACCTCGGTGCCGAAGTCCACCACCCGGCCGACGTCGTTGCGGGCCAGGTCCACCAGCATGACGTGCTCGGCGACCTCCTTGGGGTGCTCGGCCAGCTCCCCCGCCAGGTGCCGGTCCTCCTCCTCGGTGCGGCCGCGCCGTCGGGTCCCGGCGATGGGCCGCGACACCACGGTCCCGTCTCGCAGCTGCACCATGGGCTCGGGCGACGACCCCACCACCGTGACCGCCGGATGGCGCAGGAAGTACATGTAGGGGCTGGGGTTGACCTGGCGCAGGACCCGGTAGACGTCGAAGGGGTCGGCGCCCAGGTCGAGGTCGAAGCGCTGGGACAGCACGACCTGGAAGACGTCGCCGGCCAGGATGTGCTCCTTGGCCGCCGCCACCGCGTCCCGGTAGGACGCGGGGCTGACGGTGGACCGGACCTCGGGCAGCGGGTCGTCGGGGGACGGGGGTGCCACCGCCACGTAGGGCAGAGGCCGGCCCAGGTCGGCGGCCAGCTCTCCCACCCGCCGCCCGGCCCGGTCGTAGGCGGCGTCGAGCTCGGACGGGGAGGCGCCCGGGGCCACCACCACGTTGTCGATCAGGTACACCCGCTGGCGCCAGTGGTCGAAGGCGGCCAGCTGCCCGATGACCGACAGCACGGCGTCGGGGTAGCCGAGGTCGTCGGGCGGCACGTCGGGCAGGCGCTCCACCTCCCGGACGACGTCGTAGCCCAGGTAGCCCACCACGCCACCGTGCAGCGGCGGCAGGTCGGCCAGCACGGGCGAGCGGTAGGCACCGAGGAGCCCGTGGACGGCGGCCAGCACGCCGCCGTCCAGGGGGATGCCGGCGGGGAGGCGGCCCTCCACCGACATGCGCCCGCCGCTCGACACGAGCACCGACGACGGCTCCCGGCCGGCGAAGGAGAAGCGCCCCCAGCGGTCGCCGTGCTCCACCGACTCGAGCAGGAACCCGGGGCCGTCACCGGCCAGCTTGAGGAAGGCGGAGACGGGCGTCTCCAGGTCGGCCACCAGCTCCCGCCACACCGGGACCACGGTGTGGTCGGCGGCCAGCCGCCCGAACTCAGCCCTGGTCGGCCGCAGCACCCGACGCGCCGAACGCCCGGTAGAAGCACGTGCGCTCCCCGGTGTGGCAGGCCCCCCTGCCCTCTTGCTCGACCACCACCAGCAGGGCGTCGGCGTCGCAGTCGTAGTACGCCTTCCGTACCCACTGGCGGTCGCCCGAGGTCTCGCCCTTGCACCAGAGCTCCTGGCGCGACCGGCTCCAGAACCATGTCCGGCCCGTCTCCAGGGTGCGGCGCAGAGCCTCCTCGTTCATCCATGCCAGCATCAGCACCGCCCCGGTGCCCTGCTCCTGGACGATGGCCGGCACCAGGCCCCGCTCGTCGAAGGCGACGGCGGCCAGCTCGGCGGGCACGGCGGCGATCGGGGTGCCGGCGACGGGGGTGCCGGCGACGGGGGTGGAGGTGGTCACCGCCCTCATGGTAGGCGGGCGGCAGCCGGACCGAGCCGGATCGACCGCCGCCAGGAGTCCGCGGTACGACGGGCCCGGTCCTTTAGCCTGGCGCCATGGGAGAGGCCCTCGACCTGCCAAGGGACGAGCCCGGGACCGGCGCCGGTCCCGTGCCCCCCCATCCGGGCGACACCGCCACTCACCGCGGTGCCGGCGGACCGGCGGGCGCCCCCCGCGTCTCGGACGAGCTGCTGCGCCTGGTGAGCCTGGCCAACGCCCTTCTGGCCGACCTGACGGTGGCCGACCCCCGGGCGGGCTCGCCCGCCACCTCTCCCGGATGCCTGCCGGGCCGGGCCGCCGACCAGGACCGGCCCGTCCCGCTCTCCACCGCCCGGCTTCGCCGCCAGCTGGGCGTCGTCCGGGACCTGGCCGCCGGTGCCACCGGCGCCCTCGCCGGTGCCGAGGAGCGGGTGGCGGCGGCCCGGGCCTCGGCCGGGGAGCTGCTGGCGTCGGCCCGGGCCGACGCCGTCCGCACGTCGGCGACGGCCGCCGCGGAGGCGGCCCAACGGCGGGCGGCCACCGACGCCTACGTCCTGCGCACCCGCCGGGCCGCCGAGGCGGCCGCCACCGCCGTCCTGGCCGAGGCGGCCGACCGGGCCGCCATGGTGATGGCCGGCGGCCGGGCCCGCGCCGACGAGCTGCTCGACGCCGCCGCCGCCGAGGCCGGGGCGTGGCTCGAGGAGGCCGACGAGGAGGCGGCCGGGCTACTGGACGAGGCGGACGCCGAGGCCGCCCGCCTGCTCCAGGAGGCGGACGACGACGCGGGCCGCCTGCTGGGGGAAGCAGTGGCCCATGCCGTTCGGCTGCGGTCGGAGGCCGAGGTGGACGCCGCCGAGACCGCCAGCCGGGCCCAGGCCATGCTGGGCGACGCCCACCTCCGGGCCGAGCGGCTGGCGGCCGACGCCGACGGCCTCCGGGCGCGGGTGCTGTCCGATGCGGCCACGGAGTCGAGCCGAATGGTGGACCACGCCGGGGAGGAGGCCGCCCGCCTCATGGCCGAGGCCGCCGCCGAGGCGGCGCGGTTTCACGACGAGGTCGAGCGCCAGGTCGCGGACTTGGTGCTCGACGCCGAGGCGCGGGCCGCCGAGGTCCTGGCCGACGCTACCGACCGGGCTCGGGAGCTGCGGGCCATCGCCCAGGCGGGCCGGGCCCCGGGCTCAGGGCTGGCCGCCGGGAACACCGGTCCGGGCCCCGGAGCGGCGAGTGACGCGGCGCCCGACGGGGTCGTCGGTGCGGCACCCGGGCACCCGCCGCCCGGGCGAGTGGGGCTCGTCGCCCGCCTGCGTCGCTGCCTCGGGGGCGGGCGCCGCCGGTCTTCCCTCGCCGGCGCCGTCAGACCGGACGGACGGTGAGCCCGGCGGCCGTGAGCCGCTCCTTGGCCTGGCCGATCGTGGCCTCGCCGAAGTGGAAGATGGACGCTGCCAGCAGCCCGTCGGCCCCTCCCTCGAGGGCCCCGTCCACCAGGTGGTCGAGCGACCCCACGCCGCCGCTGGCGATGACCGGCACACCCACCGCCGACGTCACCGCCCGGGTGAGCTCCAGGTCGTAGCCGTCCCGGGTGCCATCGCGGTCCATGGACGTGAGCAGGATCTCCCCTGCGCCCCGCCGTTCGCACTCGGCGGCCCACGCCACCGCGTCGAGGCCGGTGGCCCGCCGGCCCCCGTGGGTGAAGACCTCGAAGGCCCCGCCGGCGCCGGGAGCGGTGGACCGGCGGGCGTCGACGGCCACCACCACGCACTGGGCTCCGAACTCCCGGGACAGCTCGCCGACCAGGTCTGGGTTCGCTACCGCCGCCGTGTTCACGCCCACCTTGTCGGCCCCGGCCCGAAGGAGGGCCCGGGCGTCGGCCGGGGCGCGCACCCCCCCGCCCACGGTGAAGGGGATGAAGACCTGCTCGGCCACCCGGGCCGCCACGTCCACCATGGTGGCCCGGGCGCCGGAGGAGGCGGTGATGTCGAGGAACACCAACTCGTCGGCCCCCTCGGCGTCGTAGCGGGCGGCCAGGGCCACTGGGTCCCCGGCGTCCACCAGGTCCACGAACTGCACGCCCTTCACCACCCGGGCGGCGTCCACGTCCAGGCAGGGGATCACCCGGATGCTGCGCACGCGGCCACCGCCTCCCCCACGGTGAAGGCGCCGTCGTGCAGGGCCTTGCCCACGATGGCGCCGGACAGTCGACGCCCGCCGGCGTCCAGGCTGGCCAGGGCGGTGAGGTCGGCCAGCCTGCCCACCCCGCCCGAGGCCACCACGTCCACGCCGGGCGGCGTGGCCTCCAGCACGGCCGCGAACAGGTCGAGGGCGGGACCGGCCAGGGTGCCGTCCCGCCCGATCTCGGTGACCACCAGGGCGGCCACCCCGGCGCCCGCGCACCCGGAGAGGACGTCGGCCATCGAGCGCCCCGATCCCTCGGTCCAGCCCCTCACCGCCACCTCGCCGTGGCGCACGTCGACGCCGACGGCAACCTGCCCCTCGGCGGCCAGGTCGGCCACCAGGTCCGGGCGCTCGACGGCGGCCGTGCCCAACACCACCCGGGCCACGCCCGCCGCCCACAGGGCTTGGGCGCTCTGGTGGTCGCGCACGCCGCCCCCGGCCTGGACGGCCACACCGGCGGGGCCGACGGCAGCGGCCACCGCCGCCACCACTTGGCGGTTCTCGGCCACGCCGGTGCGGGCTGCGTCCAGGTCCACCACGTGCACCCAGCGGGCCCCGGCGTCGGCGAAGGCCCGGGCCACGGCCACCGGGTCGGTGCCGTAGGCGGTCTCCCGCTCGAAGTCGCCCTGGTAGAGGCGCACGCACCGGCCGCCCCGCAGGTCGATGGCCGGGAACAGCTCCATCGGCCGGATCAGCCGGTGCCGGAGGCGGTGGCCACGAAGTTGGCCAGCAGGCGCAGGCCGGCGGCACCCGACTTCTCGGGGTGGAACTGGGTGGCCCACAGCCGGTCGCGGGCCACCGCCGCCACCACGGGCCCGCCGTAGTCGCACGTGGCCACCACGTCGGGCGACGGCTCGGGCGCGTAGGAGTGGACGAAGTAGACCCACGCGGGGTCGTCGAGGCCGGCCAGCATGGGTGTTTCGGCCTCCCGGGCGAGGCGGTTCCACTGCATCTGCGGCCGCTTCACGCCGGCCGGCAGCAGGCGCACCGTCCCCTCGAGCACGCCCAGCCCGGCCACCCCGGGGTCCTCCTCCGAGCCCTCGTACAGCATCTGCATGCCCACGCAGATCCCGAGGAACGGCACGCCCCGGGCCACCGCGTCGGTGGCCGGCCCATCGAGGCCGGCGTGGCGCAGGGCGTCCATGCACGGCCCGAAGGCGCCCACGCCGGGCAGGACCACCCCGGCGGCCCCCGCCACCTCCTCGGCGTCGGCGGTGAGTCGGGCGTCGGCCCCCAGGTGCTCCAGAGCCTTCTGGGCCGAGCGCAGGTTGCCGATCCCGTAGTCGAGGACGGCGATCACCGCCCGGCCCCTCGATCCGCCGACCGGGCGGTCACAGCCTCCCCTTGGTGGACGGGACCCCGGTGCCCTCCACCCGCACCGCGTCGCGCAGGGCCCGGGCCACCGCCTTGAAGGAGGCCTCCAGGATGTGGTGGGGGTTCTTGCCCCGGCGCAGGTCGAGGTGGAGGGTGAGGGCCGCCGAGGTGGCGAACGCCCGCCAGAACTCCTCGGCCAGCTGGGGATCGAACGGCGGCGACCCCAGCGGCTCGGACCCTGGCTCAACCGCGTAGTGCAGGTAAGGCCGACCCGACAGGTCGAGGGCGACGTCCACCAGCGACTCGTCGAGGGGCAGCGAGGCGGAGGCGAAGCGGCGGGCGCCGGCCTTGTCGCCGAGCGCCTCCCGCAGGCACTCGCCCAGGGCGATGCCCACGTCCTCCACGGTGTGGTGGGCGTCCACCTCCAGGTCTCCCCGGGCGGTGAGGTCCAGGTCGAACCCGCTGTGCTTGCCCAGCTGGGCCAGCATGTGGTCGAAGAAGGGCAGGCCGGTGTCCACCGCCGCCCGGCCGGTGCCGTCCAGGGCCAGGTCGATCTCGATCGACGTCTCCTTGGTGACCCGGGACACCGACGCCGCCCGGCCCGTCACCCGAGCACCTCGGCCAGGGCGGCGAGGAAGGCGTCGTCCTCGTCGGGGGTGCCCACGGTGACCCGCAGGCAGCCCTCCAGCCGGGCCCAGGAGGCGCAGTTGCGCACCAGCACGGAACGGTCCACCAGGGCCTGCCAGACCTCGGCGCCGTGGCGACCCCGGGGTCGGAAGAGCACGAAGTTGGCGCCCGACGGCCACACGTCCACCGCCAGGGCGGCCAGCGCCGCCACCAGCCGCTCCCGCTCCGCCACCAGGGTGGCCACCCGGGCCTCCATCTCGGCCTGGTAGCGCAGGGCCAGCCGCCCCGCCGCCTGCTTGGCGGCGTCCAGGTGGTAGGGCAGGGCGACGGTCTCCAGCGCCTCCACGACCGCCGGCGGAGCCACGCAGTACCCGAGGCGGAGGCCGGCCAGGGCCCACGTCTTGGAGAAGGTGCGCACCACCACCAGGTTGGGGGCGCCGGCGGCCAGGCCCAGTGCCGAGCGAGTGGCGAACTGGCCGTAGGCCTCGTCCACCACCACCAGGCCGGGGGCGGCGGCCAGCACCGCGGCGGTGGCCTCGGGGGGGTCGACGGTGCCGGTGGGGTTGTTGGGCGAGCACAGGAAGGTGAGGGCGGGGCCGGCGGTGGCAAGGACGCGGCTGACCTCGTCGAGGTCGAGGGCGAACCCGGCGCCCCGCTCCCCCACCGCCACCGACGCCCCGGTCACCCGGGCGATGTGGCTGTGGAGGGCGTAGGTGGGTTCGAAGACGGCCACCGTGCGCCCCACACCCCCGTAGGCCAGGCACAGGGCCTGGATGACCTCGTTGGACCCGTTGGCCGCGAAGACCGCCTCCGGCCCCACGCCGTGCAGGTCCCCCACCGCCTCCCGCAGGGCGGTGGCCCGCCGGTCCGGGTAGCGGTGGAACGGGACGGCGGCCAGCTCCTCGAGCACGGCCCGGCGCCACGCCGGCGGCGGCGGATAGGGCGACTCGTTGGTGTTGAGGCGGACGTCCACCACCACCTGGGGCGAGTGGTAGCCCGGGAGGCCGGCCAGGTCGTCGCGAACGGGCAGCGGGGTCACGAGGGGTGAGCCGCCAGGGCACCCCGGGCGGCCACCGATTCGGCGTGGGCGGCCAGCCCCTCGGCCTCGGCGATGGCGACCACGTGGGGGGCGACGCGGGCCAGGGCGGCGTCGTCCAGGGTGACGGCGTGGAGGGTGCGAACGAAGTCGTCCACCCGCAGACCGCTGGAGAAGCGGGCCGAGCCGGCGGTGGGCAGCACGTGGCTGGGCCCGGCCAGGTAGTCCCCCACCGCCGCGGGGGCGGCCAGGCCGCAGAACACCGCGCCGGCGTTGCGCACCAGGGGCAGCAGGCCCTCGGCCCCCTCGCACATGAGCTGCAGGTGCTCGGGGGCGATGGCGTTGGCCACCGCCACCGCCTGCTCCGGCCCGTCCACGAGGGCGGCAAAGCCGCCACCGGCCAAGGTGGACTCCAGGTCGGCCCGCCGGGGCGACCCAGCCACCAGCCGGGCCACCTCGTCGGCCACCGCGTCGGCCACCGCCTCCGACCAGGTGATCAGCCACGCCAACCCGTCGGGGCCGTGCTCGGCCTGCACGATGACGTCCAGAGCGGCCACGCCCACCGGCGTGGCCTCGTCGGCCACCACCACCACCTCCGACGGCCCCGCGTAGCCCGACGGGATGCCCACCAGACCCGAGGAGGCGACCTCCCGCTTGGCCAGCGACACGTAGACGTTGCCGGGGCCGACGATGACGTCGGTGGGGCGGATGGTCTCGGTGCCGTACGCCATGGCGCCCACCGCCTGGGCCCCGCCGCAGCGGTAGACCTCGTCCACTTCGGCCAGGGCGGCGGCGGCCAGGGTGACCTGGGCGACGCGGCCGTCCCGCTCGGGGGGCACGCACAGGACCACCTCGGCCACGCCTGCCACCCGGGCGGGGACGGCGGTCATGAGCACCGTGGACGGGTACCGGGCCCGGCCGCCGGGCACGTAGAGGCCGGCCCGGTCCACCGGGCGGCGGAGCTCGCGCACGACCACCCCCTCCCGCTCGTGGCGGCTGTCCACCCGGACCTGCCCCCGGTGGAAGGCGGCGATGGCGTCGCGGGACTCCTCCAGGGCCCGGCGCAGGGCCGGCGGCGTGGCCTCCAGGGCGGCCACCAGGTCGGCCGGCGGGACCCGCAGGTCGTCGACCGCCACCCCGTCGAAGCGCTCGGTGTACTCCCGCAGGGCGGCGTCGCCCCGGGCCGCCACCGCAGCCAGGATCTCCCGCACCGCCGCCACCGGCCCCGGGCCGGGGGCCGGGGGGCGGGGCAGCCGGGCACGGAGATCCCCGCCGGCGCCCCGCAGGTCGAGGCGGGTGAGCATGGGGGCGATCCTACCTGGGGCCCCGAAGAGTCCCACCTGCGAGTTTCCGACGGCCGACCCGGCGGACCGGTGGGTCTTGGACGCGCCGGTCCTCGTCGTGGCGCCGGTCCACGTTGTGGCGGCCTCCGGCCCGGGCGCCGACCTCAGCCCGCCAAGGCGTCGGCCACGCCCCGCAGGCGGCGGCCCGCCTCGGCCAGGGCCCGCTCCGCCTCGTAGAGCTCCTGGGACACCGAGAGCGATCCCCGGGAACCCTTGGCCACCCGGTCGGCGTCCATGCCGGCCGACGCCTCGGCCAGCGCCGCGACCCGCCGGACCAGATCGTCGACGGTGGCGGCCATGGAGGACAGTGCCGAACGGCGGTCGTCGGGTGGGGCCATGACCCGAGTCTGGCAAACCGGCGGCGCCACGGCCCGGGGGCCGCTGCACGACGAGGATCGGCGCTTGGCGGCCCGATCCGCCCCTTCGGCGACATCGACGTGCCGCCAAGGCGGTTCAGACCGTCGGTGGTCCGGCCACCTCGCCGTTGCCCACGGCCAGAACGGTGGCCGTTGGTGGGCGGAGTGGCGGCGGTGCGTCCCTGGCGGGGCTGAGTGGCGGCTCGGCAGCCTGGCGTCAGCCTCCGGGGCCCGGACGCGGCTGACGGCGCCCGAGAGGGCGCCGTCAGCGGGCGGCCCGGGCGGCGGAACCCGTAGACCGCCTACGGGGCCTAGGTGGCGGGAACCTGGCCCCTTCGGTCATCGTAACGCCCCGCCACCCTCCCTTGTTCCCGGTTCGGCCCCTCTTTTCCGCCGACCGCCGCCGGGCGGGGCGGGGACGGCACCCCTCCCGGCCGACGGGCAGAAGTCGGCCAGCAGGCAGCTCCCGCAGCGGGGGGAGCGGGCCAGGCACACCCGGCGGCCGTGGAGGATGAGCCGCAGGCTCAGCCGACCCCGATCGGCCGCCGGCACCAGGGCGTCCAGGTCCGCCTCCGCCCGGACGGGGTCGGTCTCGCTGGTCAGCCCCAGGCGGCGGGCCAGGCGCCCCACATGGGTGTCCACCGGCAGGCCCGGCAGCCCGAACCCGACGCTGCGCACCACGTTGGCGGTCTTGCGCCCGACGCCCGGCAGCGTCGTCAGGTCGGCCATGGCCCGGGGCACCTGGCCCCCGAAGCTCTCCTCCAGGGCGGCGGCCATCCCGACCAGTGAGCGGGCTTTGGACCGGAAGAGGCCGAGGGTCTTGATGGCTTCCTCCACGTGGGCCGGGTCGGCGGCCGCCAGGTCGGCGGGCGTGGGCCAGGTGGCGAACACCGTGGGCGTCACCTTGTTGACCCCCTCGTCGGTGGACTGGGCCGAAAGGATGGTGGCCACCATGAGCTGGAACGGGCCGTCGTGCACCAGGGCGCACAACTCGGCCTCGTCGCCCGGGTAGGCCTCGGCCAGGCGGGCGACGGTCTCGCCGGCCCGTCCCTTCGGCGTCCGCGGTCGGCCCACGCCGTCGGAGGCTAGGACGGGCCGGGCTCGCCGGATCGCCGTTGCCGCAGCCTCCCCGCTTTCCCGAGACCAGGCCGGCGCCGAAGCCGGTGCG
>JBHELO010000089.1:0-7814 GCA_046263055.1 Acidimicrobiales bacterium
TGGTGACCGTGGCCGACGAGGCTGGCAGCTGCGCCAACAGGGCAATCAGGGCCACAGCGAATACCACCGCAAAAGACCTGCGCAGGCGCGCGCGTACCATTTTGTCCTCCCCTTCCCGCCGGCCCACAACGTGAGCCGGGATGGACAGCAACTGCCCTGTTAGACGAAAGCGTATCTATATCGGAAGCTTGCTAGCCAAGGCAAGCCCGGCCATCGACACTGATGAAGGAATCGCCGCCGGTTCCGAGGTCGTCGCGTCGTTCGCCAAATGTTCTAGCGTTCTACTTGGCTCGCGTCATGAGGAGCCGTGCACTTGAGACCCCCCCGCCTCGAACCAGACTCCGTCCCCGTTCCTTCCTCAAAACCAGCGATCCCAGCGGAGAGAGCTTGGACCCCGGAAGGGAGGCCGTCAAGGATCGCGACACGACATTTGCGGCTGTCGTACGTGCTGTTCGCCGTCGGTCCCGCCGCCCGACGATGGCCCCCTGGTGGTCCCCGTGCGACCATATGCAAACCGCAACAGTGCTGCTCAGAGGGGGTCTAGGCGGTCGCTGGGCCAGTTGGGCACGAAGAGGCCGGCCCACTTCGCTGACCTGCCCGAACGCCCGGAAACCGCCGCTGACCTGCACGTTTACCTGCTCGTCAGTATCCGTTGTTACCCGTCGTTCATCGGTGCCATGTGCACCAGATGTGCACCAGCCCTCCACCCGGGGACAACCGCGCCTGCTCCGCGTGCAAACACGCCGTCCAGCGCCAGCGATCCGGGTGACACACATTTGCAGGTTCCGCTTTCGCGGCACCTGCGCCACACCCCGAGGCCCATCGGGGGCCGCAAGGGCGCACGGGCTCGATCGAAGTCCTCGCCCGACCGCGCGAACCCCCTGCGCGCCTTCGGTGATGGTCCGTCACCCAGGGATGATCCGAGGAAAGCGGCGCTTGTCCCCCCAGCGATGAATTTCGTCTTTCAGGCGGCGCACCTCCGCATCGCGTTCGACGAGCATCGCGGTCCGGGTCGCTGTCGACGCCTGGACAGCTTCAACCAACCAGTCGAGGATCGGCCCGACCTCAGCACCCCGGTCAACGGTCAGCTCCGCCTCCGAGCCAAGAATGTCACTAGACCGCAGTCGTAGATCGATAACTCCGAGAGGCAGCGCATGGTCCCGACGCAGTACGGCTCCCCACTGTTCGTCCGCCTGGCCTTGCAGCTTTACCGTGACGACAATCGAGTCGTCGACTGAGGCCAGGACCGAGGGTCCGATCGTGACGTCGAACGAAACCGGCTGCCAAGGCACCGTATCGACACTAGCGCTGGAAGCGCGTCCGCTCAGCGGACCGCTGACCATCCCGGCTCCCACGGCGAAGCCTGCCGCCCGCCCGGCGGCTCACAGCCGGCGCCCCAGCACCGCTCGCCCGTATGCCAGGGCCGCAGCGTCACAGGCGGCGCAGCAGCAGCCGTCGCCGTGCGCCGGCCCCTCGACGACCTCGGGGTCCTCGGTGGGCGGGAGCGCCGCCCGCAGCGCGCGGCGCTCGGCCGCCGTTGTGCCGCCCCACGTGCCCACAAGCTCGACGTCGGCCATGGCGTAGGCCAGGCACTCGGCCGTGACCGGGCAGCGGGCGCACACGGCCTTGGCCCCGGCCGGCTTCTGTCCCTTCGCTGGGAAGAAGGCCGCCCCCGGCGGTAGCGGGCCCCGACAGGCGGCCTTGGCCATCCAGGCGGGGCGTGGAGGGAACAGGGACCGCAGGCCGGCGCCGTTGGGAGGGTCGAGCCCGACGAGGAGGCCGGCGTAGAGGTCGTACTCGGCGAGCGCCATCCAGCCGCCGATGATAATGGGAACCGCTCTACAAACGGCGCTGGCCGGCGGGCAATGGTCTTGTGGTCGAAGCAACTGCCGAACCGTCCGCCGTCCTGGCGCTCATCTCTGACCCGGGTGGCCGCAAGGAGGCCGAGGTGGTCGTTGACCCGGCCATGCTCCCCGCCATCCGGCGGCCATGTGCACCAGATGTGCACCAGTCGGAGGCCGCCGGGCTGTAACCGCAGGTCACGGCCCTACAGGCGGTCGCTGGGCCAGTTGGGCACGAAGAGGTGCCACTGCTCGGGGGCCCGGGCGATGAGCTGCTCGTGGGCGGCGGCCAGGGCGGCGGTGACGCGGGCCACGTCCTCCCGGAGGGTGCCCCGCCGATCGAGCGCCAACGGGGGACGCACCACGGCCCGGTGCCCGTCCCCGTCGAAGTAGACGGCAGTGGGCAACAGGGGCGACCGGGCCCGCAAGGCCAGGGTGGCGGGGCCGGCGGGCATGGCCGTGCGCTCGCCGAAGAACTCCACCTCCACACCCCCGCCGCCCACGTCCCGGTCCGACAGCAGGCACACCATGTGGTTCGTCGCCAGGGCGCGCAGCACGGCGGTGCCGGCCCCCGGGCCCAGGGGGATGACGGCCATGCCGATGGCCCGGCGGAAGGCCAGGAACCACTCGAACAGCTCGGGCGGCTCCAGCGCCTCCACCACCACCGAGACCCGGAAGCCCTGGCGGGCGAGCCACGAGCCGCCCACGTCCCACCCGCCGAGGTGGGGGATGGCCAGCACCGCCCCCCTTCCGGCACGCCGCGCCTCATCCAGGTGCTCTCGGCCCTCGATGGAGAACCGGGCGTCCACCTCGGCGGCGGGCGTGGCGGGCAGCCGCAGCGACTCCATCCAGTACCGGCCGTAGGACGCGAACGCGGCCCGCGCCGCCCGGTGGTCGGCGGCCGACGGGGGCGACAGCGGCCGGCGCCGGGCCCGGGCCTGGTGGCGGGCGACGAGGGCCCGCCGCCCCGGCAGCACGGCCCAGGCGGCCAGGCCCAGGGCCCGGGCCACCGGAAGGGAGGCGGGGGCGGGCAGCGCCGCAGCGGCCGCCGACGCGCCCCGGTAGAGGAGGTAGGTCGGTCGGCCGGGCCCGCCGCTGGCGTGCCCCCTGGGCTCGGCTACGGCCGGGTGCGGGGCCGGGTTCGGGACCGGTTGCGGGCCGCCCGGGACCGGGCGTCACCGGTGCGACCGGTCCGCCACGAACCGGGGGCCCGCTCGCCGCCGGGCCGGAACCCGGTGGCCGGGCGTCGCGCCCGCCAGCGGGCCAGCAGGGTCTCTTCGGGCTTGCGGGCGGGCGTGCCCTGGCGCCAGACCATCACGAAGCGCTGGGCGGCGGTGAACAGGGTGAGGACGAGCATGAGCCACAGCACCGGCACCATGACGACCGAGAACACCAGGCCGGCGCCCACCGCGATCATGCGTTCGGCCCGCTCCATGAGCCCGCCCCGGGCGGTGAACCCCAGCGACTCGGCCCGGGCCCGCTCGTAGGACACGAGGTTGGAGGCGCCCACCACGGCCAGGGCCAGCACCGCGGCGTGCGAGTGGTGATGGGAGGCCAGGTACCACGCCACCCCGCCCAGGACCAGGGTGTCACTGACCCGGTCGACGACGGAGTCGAAGAAGGCACCCCGGGGCGACGCCGTGCCCGAGGCCTTGGCCACCGCCCCGTCGAGCAGGTCGGGCACCGCCGACAGCGTGAGCAGCACCGCCCCCACGATGAGCCACCCCCGGGCGATGGCCAAGGCGGTGGCGGCGGAGACGAGCAGGCCGACCACGGTCAGCTGGTTGGCGCTCACCCCCACTCGCTCGAGGCTGGAGCCGACGGGCTTGAGGCTGCGCTCCACGTCGGCCCGGCACCGCTTGTCGAACACTCGACGCTCCCGGTCGGCGGACCCTGCGCCATCCACGGTAGTCCACGGTGCCCGCCATGACCGGAACCGAATGCTCTGCGACCCGGGATGGCGGTGGTCCCCTGCCCTTGGGGAGCGCCGGCCGGTAGTGTTCGCCGGGCCGGCGCGCCGGTCCTCCGGCGCCCGGCCGACCCGACCGTCTCAACCGAGCGAGGCGCCAGTGAAGAGCTTCCCGCCAGCCAGGATCCGCAACGTCGCCCTCGTCGGCCACGGTGGGGCCGGGAAGACCACGCTGACCGAGGCCCTGCTGTTCGGCGCCGGCGCCATCTCCCGCCAGGGCCGGGTGGAGGACGGCACCACCACCACCGACTTCGACCCCGAGGAGGTCAAGCGGGGCATCTCGATGGCCCTGGGCCTGGCCCCCTTCGAGGTAGACGGCCACAAGGTGAACCTGCTCGACACCCCGGGCTACGCCGACTTCGTGACCGACGTCCACGCCGCCCTGCGGGTGGCCGACCTGGTCGTGCTGGTGGTGAGCGGCGTGGAGGGACCCGAGGTGCAGACCGAGGTGGCCTGGCGGCTGGCCGCCGAGCGGGGCATCCCGCGGATGTTCTTCGTCACCAAGCTGGACCGCGAGCGGGCCAGCTTCGAGCGCACGCTCGACCAGCTGCGGGCGGCGTTCGGAACGGGCGTCGCCCCCCTTCAGCTCCCGATCGGCACCGAGGGCGGGTTTCGGGGCGTGGTGGACCTGCTGGCCAACACCGCCCACACCTACGAGGGCGGGGCCAAGGGGGCCACTGCCGGGCCCGTCCCCGCCGAGGTGGCGGACGCCGCGGCAACAGCCCGGGACAGCCTCGTGGAGGGCATCGTGGTGGCCGACGACGCCCTGATGGAGCGCTACCTGGAGGGCGAGGCCCTCGACGTGGAGCAGCTCGACAAGACCCTCGCCCGGGGCGTAGCCGAGGCCACCGTCTTCCCGGTGGCCTGCGGCTCGGCCACCAAGGGCATCGGGGTGGACTGCCTGGCCCACCTGTTCTGCGAGATCGGCCCGTCGCCCCTGGACCGCCCGCCGGTGCTGGTCTCGGCCGGCGGCACGGACACGCCGGTGGCGTGCGACCCCGCCGGCCAGCCCCTGGCCTTCGTCTACCGCACGCTGGCCGACCCCTTCGTGGGCAAGATGTCGTTCATCAAGGTCCTGTCGGGGACCATCCGCCCCGACGCCCACCTCACCAACCCCCGCACCCACGCCGAGGAGCGCCTGCACACCCTGTTCACCATGCGGGGCAAGGAGCAGGACACGGTGCCCGAGCTGCCGGCCGGCGATCTGGGGGCGGTGGCCAAGCTGGCCGACGTGGCCACCGGCGACACGCTGGCGCCCAAGGGCACCCCGGTGGTGCTGGCGCCCCTGGAGCTGCCCGAGCCGGTGCTGTCGGTGGCCGTGGTGCCCAGGTCCAAGGGCGACGAGGACAAGCTCATGACCGGCCTCCATCGCCTCCAGGAGGAGGACCCCGCCCTACGGGTGCGCCGCAACGACGAGACCCACCAGACCATCCTGTCGGGCATGGGCGACACCCACCTGGCCACGGTGGCCGAGCGCCTGTCCCGCAAGTTCGGAGTGGAGGTGGAGACCGAGGACGTCAAGGTCGCCTACCGGGAGACCATCACCGCCCCGGCCGAAGCGGAGGGCAAGCACAAGAAGCAGAGCGGCGGCCACGGCCAGTTCGGGGTGGCGTCCATCCGCCTGGAGCCACTGCCCCGGGGCGGCGGGTTCGAGTTCGTGGACAAGATCGTGGGCGGCGCCATCCCCCGCCAGTTCATCCCCGCGGTGGAGAAGGGCGTGGCCGAGACCATGGCCCAGGCCGGCGTGTTCGGCTACCCGGTGGTCGACATCCGGGTGACCGTGTTCGACGGCAAGTTCCACCCGGTGGACTCGTCCGAGATGAGCTTCAAGATGGCCGGCTCACTCGGCTTCCGGGAGGCCATGGCCAAGGCCGGGCCGGTCATGCTGGAGCCGGTGTCCCTGCTCGAGGTCACCGTGCCCTCCCAGTACCAGGGCGACATCATGGGCGACCTGAACTCCCGCCGGGGCCGGGTGCAGGGCACCGAGGCGGTGGGCAACGGCGAGCAGCTCATCACCGCCCTGGTGCCCACGTCCGAGGTCATGCGCTACGCCATCGACCTGCGCTCCATCACGGGCGGCCGGGGGCGGTTCTCCGTCCGCCACGATCACTACGACCTGCTGCCGCCCCACCTGGTGGAGAAGGTGGCCCGCAAGGAGTGACGGGCCCGGAGGTGGTGAGCGCCTGCCCTGAGTGCGGGCTGGACTACGACTCGATGCCGGCGTCCGAGGCGGTGGCCGCCATCGGCGGGTTCGGGCGGCGGTACCGGGCCCCGCTGACCCGCCTGCTGGCCGGGGAGGACGAATCGGTGCTGCGCGCCCGGCCCGCGCCCGACACGTGGTCGGCCCTGGAGTACGCGGTCCACGTGCGCGACGTCTTCCGGTGGTACCGGGGCTGGGTGGGCCAGATCCTGGTCGAGGACCACCCGGTGCTGGAAGGGATCGGGCGCGACGAGGCGGCGGTGACCGGCCGCTACAACGAGCAGGATCCGGCCGTGGTGGCCACCGAGCTGGCGGAGGCCGCCGAGGCCCTGGCCTCCGCCCTGGCGGCGGTGCCCGACGACGGCTGGGACCGCGCCGGCACGCGCCGGGGCGAGGAGCGCAGCGTCCTCACCCACGCCCGCCGGGCCGTGCACGAGGGCAGCCACCACCTGCTCGACATCGGCCGAGGCCTGCGAGCGGTGCGGGCGGCCCGGGCGGCGGCGGGCTGATGGGCCGGCCGTGCCCCGGGTGCGGGGTGGACGAGGAGGCCATCGGCGCCCTGGACGCCATCAACACCGTC
This sequence comes from Acidimicrobiales bacterium, assembly GCA_046263055.1. GTDB lineage: Bacteria > Actinomycetota > Acidimicrobiia > Acidimicrobiales > AC-14 > DATAQC01. Next base: position 6,591 of record JBHELO010000089.1, read on the forward strand.
CGATCGTTTCCCCGCCGCTACCGGGCGGCCCTGGCCACCCTCAACTACGACCCCGCCTTCAACACCCTCGTCCGCACCCGGCCCCGGCCCGACGAGTGGTCGGCGCTGGAGTACACCGGCCACGCCGCCGACGTCGTCGACCGGCTGGCCCCCGCCATTCGCCGCATCCAGGCCGAGGACCGGCCCCGCCTGGAGCTGTTCGACCTCGAGGCCCACGTGGCCGAGGCCCGGTACAACGAGCGCCCCTGGACCGACGCCGTCTGGGCCCTGGAGACGGCGTGCTCCGACATGGCGTCCACCCTGGAGACAGTGGAGCCCGAGGAGTGGGCCCGCACCGGCACCTTCGACTGGGGCGAGCGCGACATCCTGGCCGCCGCCCGCCACGCCGTCCACGAGGGTGCCCACCACCTGGGCGACGTGGAACGGGTCCTGGCCGCGCTCGGGGCCGCCTGAGCGCCCAGGCCCGAACCCCCCGCGCAGTCGCCGGCCCCGCGGCCTGCCGGCGGCTGACCGCCGTTGCGCATCAGGCCAGTACGTACAGGGCGGCCAGGCCGACGAGCACGACCAGGGCGAGGAGGCGGACGGGCCAGCCGTAACGGCTCCGGGCTGGCACCTCGCGGTCGTCGTCCTGGTACCACTCCTCCCAGAGGTCGGGGTCGTCCGGGTCGGGAGACACGGGCCCGACGGGCGTTGCCATGGGACAGTCCTACCCCACCGGCCCGGGACCGGAGGCCTCGTCGGGTCGGGTGTCGGGTCGGGTGTCGGCCCGGCGGCGCGCATCGGCGGCCGCCTGGGCTGCCTGCGCCGCCTCGGCGGATCGCCGCCGGGCCCGGTCGGTCAGCGCGGTGGCCTGCGCCTGCAGAGCGTCGGCCTCCTCCTGCAACCGGTCGGCGTCCCGGCCCAACCGGGCGGCATCACGCTCCAGCCGATCGGCCTGCCGCCCGGGAACGGCGGGGCGGCCGGCGGGTACGTCGACGAGGCCGTCGAGGCCGAAGCCGGTGGCTTCGGCGTCGGCCACCAGGCGGCCGCGACGGAGGAGGTCGCCGACCGCAGCATCGGTGGCGGCGGCGTGCAGGGTCGTGTGCAGGCGGTCGCCGATGCCACCGTCGGCGGTGGTGCCGAGGACCCCCAAGGCGGCGTCGACCAGGCGGTTGACCTCGTCCTGCTGGGCGCGGGCGGCCGGCCGCAGCCCTCCGCCGTCACCCTCCAGGGCCCGTCGGGAGG
>JBHELO010000090.1:0-22291 GCA_046263055.1 Acidimicrobiales bacterium
ACCCGGGCCGTCAGCTCACCATTGGTGGGCGACGTCGACCACCAGGCGGCTGCCGCTGCCCGGGCCGTCGAGGGTGAAGACCCGGAAGGGGAGCCGGGCCCGTACCCCGAGGCCCAGCAACGTGTACCCCTCGAAGGTCCCGCCGTAGGCCAGGTCGCGGAAGGTGCGGAAGCCACCGGCCGAGAACTGGGCGGGCGTCACGATGTGGGATCGGGAGCCCCAGGGCACCGTGGGGTTGCCGGCCATGTCGTAGGCGGGAGCCTGCACGCTGATGGTCAGCACCGCGCCGCCGGCCATGGGCACCGACTGCCCTCGGGCGATGTCGGTGAAGCCGTTGGTGTACCGCACGTCGTAGCCGGGAGCCGGCATCCCGGCCAGGTCCACGACCAGGCGGTCGTAGCAGTCGTGGCGACCGACCCGGGCGCCGGTGACGGGGGCCGTCGTCATGGCCGGCGAGGTCTTGTCCAGGCTGCCCCACGTGATCCCGCAGTACGGCGCGGTGGCGGCCCGGGCCGCAGGCACCGCGACCACCAGCGCCCCCAACGACAGGGACGACAGCGCCACTGCACTTCGACGGAACCTCATTTCGCTCCTCCTCATCCTCGGGTGCTCGAACGCTCCGAGGATGAGCCGCCCGGGTCACCGCCCGATGGCGCCCCGGTAACGGTTGTGGAACACCGGCCGGGGGACGTCGCCGCCCGGCGGGTAGCGTCGGCCCATGGGGCCCCGGGTGACGGTGCTGGGCGCCGGATCGTGGGGGACGACCCTGGCCGCCATGCTGGCCGACCGGGTGCCCACCGTCTTGTGGGCCCGGCGGGCGTCGGTGGCCGACCACCTGACGGCCGAGCGCGCCAACCCCGACTACGTGCGGTCGCTGCCCGTCCCGCCGTCCCTCGACGCCACCGGCGACCTGGCTTGGGCGGTGGCGGGGGCCGACCTGGTGGTGATGGCGGTGCCGTCCCACGGGTTCCGCTCGGTGCTGGCCGACGCCGCCGCCGCCCTCGGGCCCGCCACCCCGGTGGTCACCGTGGCCAAGGGGGTGGAGCAGGGAAGCCTCAAGCGCATGACCGAGGTGGTGGCCGAGGTCGCGCCCGGTCGGCCCTACGCGGTCCTCACCGGCCCCAACCTGGCCGAGGAGGTCGGCATGGGGCATCCCACGGCCAGCGTCGTGGCGGCGTCGGAGCCGGCTCTGGCCGGCGAGCTCCAGAGCCTCTTCTCCACCGAGTCCTTCCGGGTGTACACCAACGACGACCTGGTGGGCTGCGAGCTGGGCGGGTCGCTCAAGAACGTGATGGCCATCGCCTCGGGCATCGCCGACGGCATGGGCTTCGGCGACAACACCCGGGCCGCCCTCATCACTCGGGGCCTGGCCGAGCTGACCCGCCTGGGCGTGGCCCTCGGCGGCCAGCCGCTGACCTTTGCCGGCCTGGCCGGCATGGGCGACCTGGTGGCCACCTGCATGAGCGGCCGCAGCCGCAACCGGTGGGTGGGCGAGCAGCTGGGCCGGGGCCGCAGCATCGAGGACATCACCGGCGGGACCCGCATGGTGGCCGAAGGCGTGCGCACGTCCTCGGCGGTGGTGGAGCTGGCCGACCGGGCCGGCGTGGAGACGCCCATCGCCTGCGAGGTGGAGGCCGTCGTCCACCACGCCAAGACGGCCAAGGAGGCGCTGGCCTCCCTCATGGCCCGGGTCATGAAGCCCGAGCTGCACGGGTTGCGCTGACCGGCGCCGAACGGGGGCCAGGTGCCGTCCCGGATCCGCCGGAGACTGCCTCTGGTGTGCTGCGGCCCGCTCAGACGAGTCGTAGCATTTGCCCAGGATCGTCCCAGTCGTGGCTGCCATCCTGGACCCCACGGAGGGCCCAGGTCCCCGACCGACTCGAGGAGGCACCCGCCATTCCCACCACGCCGGTACCCGACGTCACCCCCGAGGCCACGGTGGCCTCCGCCGCCTCTCTGCTGGAGGCCGCCCTCTTCGAGGTGAAAAAGGTCATCGTCGGCCAGGACCGGGTGGTCGAGCGCATGCTCGCCTGCCTCCTGGCCAAGGGCCACGTGTTGCTGGAGGGCGTGCCCGGCCTGGCCAAGACACTGGCCGTCGAGACCCTGGCCGAGGTGGTGGGCGGCACCTTCGTGCGCATCCAGTTCACGCCCGACCTCATCCCCTCCGACCTCGTCGGTACCCGGATCTACCGGGCCTCCACCGAGACCTTCGACGTGGAGCTCGGCCCCGTCTTCGCCAACTTCGTGCTCACCGACGAGATCAACCGGGCCCCGGCCAAGGTGCAGTCGGCCCTGCTCGAGGTCATGGCCGAGCGCCAGGTGTCGATCGGCGGCGTCACCCACGCGGTGCCCGACCCCTTCCTCGTGCTGGCCACCCAGAACCCCATCGAGTCCGAGGGCGTATATCCCCTGCCCGAGGCCCAGCGCGACCGCTTCCTCATGAAGGTCCTCGTCGAGTACCCCGACCGGGCCGAGGAGGTGGAGATCGTGCAGCGCATGAGCGTGAACCCGCCCCACGCCACCTCGGTTCTCTCCCTGGACGACCTCCGGCGCCTGCAGAAGGCGGCGGGCGAGGTCTTCGCCCACCGGGCGGTGGTGGACTACGCGGTGCGCATGGTCCACGCCACCCGGGTCCCCGCCGAGTACGACCTGGGCGACCTGACGTCGCAGATCGCCTACGGGGCCAGCCCCCGGGCCAGCCTGGGGCTGGTGGCGGGAGCCCGGGCGATGGCCCTTCTCCGGGGCCGCGACTACGTCCTGCCCCAGGACGTGGTGGACATCGCCCTCGACGTGCTGCGCCACCGGGTCGTGCTCTCCTACGAGGCACTGGCCGACGGCCGCCAGGTGGACGAGCTCATCCAGACGGTGGTGTCCCGGGTTGCCGCCCCCCGCCTGGCCCCCAGCCAGGACGCAGCACCCGTCGCCCCGCCGGCCGCCAGCCCGGTCCCGCCGGTGCCCGTCCCCGCCCCGACGCCGGCCGCCGGTCCCACCTCGGGGACACGCACGGCATGAGCCGTCGCCGGGTGCCGGACGACGCCGCCGGATTAGCCGGCGCCGCCGCGATGGTGCGCGAGCAGCGCACCGAACAGGTGCTGCGCCAGCTCGAGCTCCAGGTGACCCGCCGCCTCGACGGCCTCCTCCAGGGCGACTACCAGGGCTTGCTCCCGGGCCCCGGCAGCGAGCCCGGGGAGAGCCGCCCCTACCGTCCGGGCGACGACGTGCGGCGGATGGACTGGAACGTCACCGCCCGGACCACGGTCCCCCACGTCCGCGACGCGGTGGCCGACCGTGAGCTGGAAACGTGGGTGGTGGTGGACTGCTCGGCCAGCCTGGACTTCGGGACCGCCCTGTGCGAGAAGCGCGACCTGGCGGTGGCGGCGGTGGCCGCCGTGGGGTTTCTCACCGCCCGCGTCGGCAACCGCCTGGGGGCGGTGCTGGTGGGCCCGGGCGGCGTCCAGCGGGTGCCGGCCCGCACCGGTCGCCAGGCATTGTTCGCCCTGCTGCACCGTCTGGTCACCCGGCCCCGGGTGGGCGCCCCCGACGGCCGCTCGGGCGCCGCCGACGGTGCTCCCGACCTGGCCACCGGCATCAGCCACCTCGTCCAGCCGCCCCGCCGCCGGGGGCTGGCGGTGGTGGTGTCCGACTTCCTGTCGCCCGGCAGCTGGGAGCGCCCGCTTCGCGCCCTGGCCCTGCGCCACCAGGTGCTGGCGGTGGAGGTGGTGGACCCCCGGGAGCTGGAGCTGCCCAACGTCGGCTACCTGTCGCTGGTGGACCCCGAGACCGGGCGCCGCCTCGACGTCCCCACCGGCAAGGCCACGGTCCGCCGGCGCTACGCGGAGGCGGCCGCCGCCGAGCGGGCGGCCGTCGCCGCCGGCATCCGCCGGGCGGGCGCGTCCCACCTGGTGCTGCGGACCGACCGTGACTGGATGCGCGACGTGGTCGGCTTCGTGGTGTCCAACCGCCAGCGCCGGGGCGCGCTGGTGACGTCCACCCCCGTCGGCGTGCCCGGTGCCGGTGAAGGCCCGGCCATGGTCGGGACCACCCGGTGACCTTTTTGTCGGCCGGTCGGCTGTGGCTGCTCCTGGGTGTGGCCGCGCTGGCCGCCGCCTACGTGGCCGTGCAGCTGCGGCGCCGGCAGTACGCGGTGCGCTTCACCAACCTGGCTCTGCTGGCGTCGGTGGCCCCCAAGCGCCCGGGCTGGCGTCGCCACGTGCCGGCCGCCGCCTTCCTGGTGGCCCTGGCCCTCCTGGTCACCGCCTTCGCCCAGCCGACCCGCAACACCAAGGTGCCGCGCGAGCAGGCCACCATCATCATGGCCATCGACGTGTCGCTCTCCATGCAGGCCACAGACGTGCAGCCCACCCGGCTGCGGGCCGCCAAGGCGGCGGCGTCGTCGTTCGTAGACCTGGTGCCCGGCCGGCTCAACGTCGGCCTGGTGGCCTTCTCGGGCACCGCCCAGGTGCTGGTGTCGCCAACCACCGACCACACCCTGCTCAAGCGCAGCATCTCCAACCTCGAGCTGGGCCCCGCCACCGCCATCGGCGAGGCCATCTTCGCCTCCCTGGGCGCCATCGCCTCGGTGCCTGCCCAGCCCGGCCAGAAGCCGCCCCCGGCCCGCATCGTGCTGATGTCCGACGGCGAGACCACGGTGGGGCGGGCCAACGACCTGGCCACCAAGGCCGCCTCCGACGCCCACACGCCGGTGTCCACCATCGCCTTCGGCACCGACAATGGCACGGTGTACGTGGAAGGCAACCCGGTGCCCGTCCCGGTGAACAAGGACGCCCTCCGCCGCATCGCCGACCAGACCAACGGCAGCTTCTTCGAGGCGTCATCAGCCAGGGAGCTCAAGAAGGTGTACGCCGACATCGGCAGCTCGATCGGCTACCGCACGGTCAAGAAGGAGGCCACCGCCTTCTTCGTGGGCCTGGGCCTCCTCTTCGCCCTGGCCGCCGCCGCCGGCTCCCTGCTCTGGACCTCCCGCCTGCCCTAGGGCTTGGCGGACCGCGAAACCCCCGCCAACCGGGTTCGCTTAGCAGGCGCCGGCGCCGCTCAACCGAACCCGGTTCGGCGGGGGGCACACTGGGGCCATGGCCGGGTGCGTGCAGGTGCAGGCCACCGCCGGCTCCTTCGAGGAGGCGGAGCGGCTGGCCGCCGCGGTTCTCCACCCCCGGCTGGCGGCGTGCGTCCAGGTTCTCGGGCCCATCACCAGCCGGTACTGGTGGGACGGGCGGCTGGAGACGGCCACCGAGTGGCTGTGCCTGGCCAAGACCACCGAGGACCGGGCCGACGCGGTGGTGGCCGTCATGGGGGCCGCCCACAGCTACGACACGCCCGAGGTGCTCGTCCTCCCGGTGATCGGTGGCCACGACGGCTACCTGGCGTGGGTCGACCGCACCGTGCACGAGTCCGGCGCATGAATCGGCTGGGCACGCCCGCGATTCGCGCGCCGGAAGGTCGGCACCGCTAGGGTCGGGCGACGTGGCTGCCGCCCGCCGCCGGACCGTCCCCAGCCTGGCCACCGAGCGGGCCCTGTGGGACGAGGGGTGCGACGTGGTGGTGGGCATGGACGAGGTGGGCCGGGGCTCGTGGGCCGGGCCCCTCTCGGTGGGCGCCGCCGTGCTGCCCAGGGACACGCGGGTCTACAAGGTTCGCGACTCCAAGATGCTCACCGAGGCCGAGCGCGAGCGCATCTTCCCCCGCATCGCCGCCTGGTGCCGGGCGTGGGCGGTGGGCCACGCCAGCCAGGAGGAGTGCGACGAGCTGGGCATGTCCGACGCCCAGCGCCTGGCCGCCCGTCGGGCCATCGACGGGCTCGGCCTGGCGCCCGGGGCGGTGCTGGTGGACGGCCGCTGGGACTTCGTGGGCACCGGCCGGGTGCAGCGCATCGTGAAGGGGGACGCCTCGTGCCTGTCCATCGCCGCCGCCTCCATCCTGGCCAAGGTCACCCGGGACCGCCTGATGCGGGCCGAGGCGCCTCACTTCCCGGGCTACGACTTCGACCTCAACAAGGGCTACCCGTGTCCCCGCCACAAGGCGGCCCTGGCGGCTTGGGGGCCGACGTCCATCCACCGCCGGACCTGGGTGTTCATGGACCACCTGCCGTGGGGCGGCGTGCCCCGCTTCGTCCGCCCGGGCCCCCAGCTGGAGTTGTGGGAGGAGCCGGCGTGAGCCCGGGGAGGTCGCGCGCCCGGCGCCCGCTGACGGCGGCGGTGGCCGGCGCCGCCCTGGTGGTGGCCCTGGCCGGCGGGTGCGGCTCGTCGGACAACGGCGGCGTGATCACCCCCGGCAACGGTGCCACCACCGTCCCCACCACCGCCCCGACCAGCCCCGGCTCCGGTCCCACCACCACCGCCTACTGAGGGCCGCCGGCCCGGCGGTCGAGTACCGCAGCCGGCGGGCGCCCGGTAGGGTCGGGGCCATGAGCCGACGGGACGCGCTGCTGCTCAAGGTGGCGGCCGGATGGACGGTGTTCGTGTGGGCCGTGTTCCTGCGCAACCTGTTCAAGGACCACACCCACACCGCCGGCTTCAAGGCCATCCACACGGTGATCGCCGTCGTGTCACTGGCCTTCGCGGCCGTCATCTGGGTGGTCGCCACCCGGTCGCGGCGTTCGGGCCACGCCGGCCGGAGCCGGTCTCGGGACCCCGAGCGCGCCGGCACCCGCTAGCGGGCGTCATCGCCGGCGCCGGGTTCGCGTCCGGCCACCGCTTCGTGGTCGGCCACTGGGCCACGTCGCCCCTCGGCCCAATCACCGACCTCATGTGGGCGTCGCCCGACGGCGAGCGCCTCCTGGTGGCGCCCAGCGCGGAGGTGGCCGCCTTCGTCAGTGCCGTCTACGGGTTCGACCGCACCGTCGTCAGCCCGCTGCACGCCGGGACCGACGGCGGGCGGTGGCCGTCGGCGGGGGTCGCCCCCACCGTCCACTCGCTGCACGTGACTGCGCCCGACCTGGGCCTCGACCTGCGGCTGGAGGCGGGGGCCGGGTGGCGCATCCCGTTCCCCCGCCCGGCGTGGTTCACCCGCTGGGTGGAAGGGCCGGTGGCTCGCGCCCTGCTCGGCGTGCGCACCTACGGCGTGAGCCCCACCGGCGTGCGGGAGTGGTACCGGACCGACGTCTACCGGCGGGTGACCGCCGGCCGGGCCACCGTGGGTGGTCGGGACCTGGGTCCCCTCGGCCCGGTGCGCCCTGCCGTGGGGTTCGGGTTCAGCGAGCCGCCCCGCCGCCCGTCGCTGGTGGCCGTCCGTCCGCTCCTGTGGGACCCGTCGGGGGCGCTGGACCGGCTGCTGGCGGCGTCCCCACGGCCACGTCCAGGGCCAGGGTGAGGCAGCGGCAGGCGCCGCCCGCCTTCTGGAACTCGCCTACGTCGGCCACCGCCACGTCGAACCCCCACGCCTCCAGCCGGCGCCCGACCCGGGGTGGGCACGAGGGCATGACGACGGTCGTGCCCACCACCACCGAGTTGGCGCAGAACGCCGTGGCCTCGTCGGGCTCGAGCACGAGGAGATCGTCCACGGTGGCGTCCACCAGCCGTCGCCCGTAGGCGTCCCACGCGTCGGGGAAGGCCATGGCCCGGCGCTCGTCGAGGGGGCAGAAGCTGATGTCCAGGTGGTACAGGCGGGGGTCCACCAGCTCGAGGGGGCGGACCTCGGCCCTGAGCAGGCGGGAGAGGGCGACGTGGGCGGCGGCGTCGGAGCGGAACCGGTAGCCGGAGAGAAAGCCCCGCCCGAACGGGAGGGCGTCGCCCGCCCCCTCGTGGGCCGGGCCCTCGGGCAGGGCGGTCACCGCCCACCCGTGGTCGGAGAACCAGCGGACGTAGTGGGGCACTTCGCCCTGGCGCTCGGGATGGCGGAAGCGGCTGGGCACGAAGCTCCCACGGTTGACGGTGCCGGCGTTGGCGCAGAACACCAGGTCGGGGAGGCCGGGCTGGGGATCGAGCACCTCCACCTCGGCCCCGGCGGCGCGCAGGGTGGCGGCCAGCCCCTCCCACTGAGCCCGCGCCCGGTCGAGGTCCACGGCCACCTCGGCGTGCATCCAGGGGTTGATCTCGTAGAGCACGCCGAAGTGCTCGGGCGGGCACATGAGGAAGCGCCGGCCCCAGGAGAGGGCCACGTCAGGGGGTGGGACGGGCCAGGGCGGCGGCCAGCGTCTCCACGAACAGCCCGACGTCGGTGACGATGCCCAGGGCCTGGTGGCTCCCCCGGTCGGCCAGCTTGGTGACGACGGCCTGGTTGATGTCCACGCAGTAGGTCTCCACCCCGGCGGGCAGGAGGTTGCCGGTGGCGATGGCGTGGAGGGTGGAGGCCAGCATGAGGGCGACGGCCACGCCGGGCACCAGGTCGCGCATGGCGTCGGCCGCCGCCACCACGTCGGTGATCACGTCCGGCAGGGGGCCGTCGTCGCGCACGGACCCGCCCAGGACGAACGGGACGCCGCGGGACACGCATTCGAACATGACCCCGCCGGTCAGCCACCCGTCGGCCACCGCGGCGGCGATCGACCCTCGCCGGCGCACCTCGTTGATCGCCCGGAGGTGGTTGGAGTGGCCGCCCTCGGACGGCGTGTCACCGGAAAGGGGGATGCCGAGGGAGGTACCGGCCACGTTGGCCTCGATGTCGTGGGTGGCGAAGCCGTTGCCGGCGAAGAGCACGTCCACCCAGCCGTCGCGCACCAGGGCGGCCAGTGCGGGCGCCGCGCCGGTGTGCACCACCGCCGGGCCGCACACGGCCAGGACCTTGCCGCCCGCCGCCCGGGCCGCCCGGATGCGCTCGGCCAGGCGGGCCACCACGACCTCCTTGGGCTTCTCCGACGACACGTCCGAGCTCATGAACTCGAATGGGCTCGAGCCCCTGGGGCGGTCGAGGGGCCGCACCCGCACGCCGTCCTCACCCACCACCACCAGGTTGGCGGCCCGCACCCGGTGCATGGGCACGGTCCGCACCCGGCCGTCGGGCAGCACGACCAGGGCGCAGTCCATCTCCGGGTTCTCCACCTCCACCCACCGGCCCGACAGGCGCACCGCGGTGGGCAGGTTGGTGGTGGCTGCGAAGCCGGCGGGCAGCACGCCGTCCACCTCGGCGGGGACGACCGTGGCGTCGGGCTGGTCCACCTTGTTGGCTCCGTGGACCTTGAGGTCGGCCAGCAGGCGGGACAGGGCGTCCTCGTCGGCGGCGGTGATCTCCAGGCGCGCCCGGCTGGGGTCCAGATTGGTGCGCCCGATCTCCACCTCCGCCATGCGGTAGTCGGCGCCGGCGTCGACGATGGCGTCGAGCACCTTGGCCAGGATCAGGGAGTCGACGATGTGGCCCTCGACCTCGACGACCTCGGTGGCCATCAGCCGCCGGGCCGGGTGCCGGCCTCCTCCACCACCTCGGTCGACGACACCTCGGTCGACACCCCGGGCGGCGACACCGCGGGCGGGGGCGGCGACGCCTCGGCCGGATGGCTCAGCTGCTCCGGGCGGTCGCCAGACGTGTCGCCGGGCCCGTCGGCAGGCGCCGGCGCGGGGACGGGCTCCGCCGTCGGCTCGTCCCCGGCGGCGCCGACGCTCTCGTCGCCCTCTGCCTCGGCGGTCAGGTGTTCGGTCACCGGGACCTGGTCGGCCCCGATGGTGGGCTCGTCCTTGAGCCGGCCCCGGCGGTGGTCCCACAGGTCACGGACGATGACCTGGAGCACCCCGGCGGCGGGGATGGCCAGCAGGGCGCCCAGGAAGCCGAACAGCTCCACGCCGATGAGCACGCTCACCAGCACGAAGAGCTGGTTGATCTGCACCGTCTTGGACATGATCGCGACCTGCAGCACGTGGTTCTCGAACTGTTGGTAGACGATGTAGAGGATCAGCATGCCGATGCCGGCGGTCGTGGAGTGCAAAAAGGCAACGCCCACCGCGGGCACCGCGCCGAGCGTGGCGCCGACGAGGGGGATGAGGTCGGCGAAGCCCACCCACAGGGCCAGCACCCCTCGGAAGGGCACGCCGAAGACCAGCAGCCCGACGTAGGTGATCACGGCGGCGATCACGCTGATCAGCAGGTTGCCCATGACGTAGCCGGTGATGGCCCGGGCGCAGTCCCGGGCCACCGCCGTCACCCGGGCCTGGCGGGGTGGCGACAGGATCCCGACGCCGCTCTGCAGCAGCTCGGGCCCGTAGGTGATCATGAGGATGGCAAGGACGATGATGGTCAAAAAGGCCACCAGGCCGTTGGCCACGCTGCGGGCCACCTTGACCGCCCCGCCCCCGGCCGAGCTGACCCAGTTCTGGAACTTGGCCTTGTTCTGGTCGAGCTTCTTGTCCAGGTTGTAGCGCTTCACCAGGTGGCCCACCGTGCCCTTGCCGGCCCGGGCGTCGGCCACGTAGGTCGGGAAGTTGTCGGCGAAGTGCTGGGTCTGGTCGACGAGCGGGCGGATGAAGGCGTAGAGCATGGCCGCCACCAGGGCGATGCCGACGAGGAAGACGAGGGCGGTCGACAGGCCCCGGCGCAGGTGCAGGTGGCGGTGGACGAACTCCACCGGCTGGTTGAAGACCACCGCGAAGAAGGCGGCCACGATGAGCCAGGCCTCGACCCGGGCCAGCAGCACGACCAGGTAGAGGCCGACGGCGGTGGCCAGCACCAGGCCGATGGAGGCGAGGATGGTCCGTACCGGCACCGGGCGCGGCTCGGCAGGCACGGCCGGACTCTACCCACGGCCCCCGATCTCTCCCGTGGACGCCCGGGTCGCCGGGCGGGCGGTGGTTGGCTAGCCTGCGGGCGCCATGGGCCAGCTGATCACCGTCACCCCCAAGCCGACCTCCAAGGAGGGGGTGGCCGTCTTCGAGCTGAACCGCAGCCTCACCGGCATGGGCCACGAGCGCTACCGGTCGGGTGAGATCGCCGGGCACCGCCCGGTGGACGAGCTGGCGCGCCGGGTTTTCGCCACCGGCCACGTGACGGCCGTGCACGTGTACTCCAACGTGGTCACCGTGGAGCTGGCGGGCTCGGACCCGGCAGCCGCCCAGGGCCTGGCCGACGTCATCCGCGACCTGTTCACGTATTACCGCGAGGGGGTCGAGGTGGCCGATCCCATGGCCGCCACGTCCTAGGTCCACGATGCCGGCCCCCGGCCCTGGCCGGGGGAACTGGTGTTCGGTATGGTGGCGGCGATGGCGCTCGCCGTGCCCCGCACCGACCTGGCCGAGGTGGCCGCCCGGGCCCGACCGGTCGTCTTGGCCACGCACCGCCTGCTCCCGGTGGCCCCCGCCCTGCGCCCGCTGCTGCCCGAGGGAGGCCTGCGGCGGGGCTCGGTAGTGGCGGTGGCGGGGTCCACCTCGCTGGCCCTGGCCCTGGTGGCGTCGGCGTCGGCCGCCGGGTCGTGGTGCGCGGCGGTGGCCGTGGGGCGGCCGTCGGTGCACCCCGAAGCGGCGGCCGAACTGGGCGTGGTCCTGGAGCGCTTCCCGCTGGTGGCCGCCGGCCCAGGGGCGGGGCCGGGCGGGTGGGCGTGGGTGGTGGCCGCCCTGCTCGACGCCGTCGACGTGGTGGTGGCCTGGCCTCCCGCCGCGGTGCGCCCCACCGACGCCCGCCGCCTGGCTGCCCGAGCCCGGGAGCGGGGGGCTGTCCTCGTCGTCCCCGGCCCGGCTGCGGCGGCGACGTGGGATGCCGGACGGGGATGGGCCACGGGCGGCGGCCCCGGGCCTGAGAGCGCCGCCGCGGGGGCCGGGCGGGCGGGACGCCGGGGCGGGGGCCGGGAGTGGCCGGAGGCGGTCGACGTGCGCCTGGCGGCCGTGGCGGCGGCGTGGGACGGGATCGGCCGGGGGCACGGCCACCTGGCTGCCCGGCGGCTGGAGGTGGTGGCCTCCGGGCGGCGGGCGGCCGCCCGGGAGCGCCGGGCCGTGGTGTGGCTGCCCGCTCCGGGCGGCGGCGTCGCTCCCGCCGGCGATCTCGCTCCCGCCGGCGAGACCACCCCCTCGTTCGTCACTCGAACGAGAGAGGTCGTGGGGTAGGGCGGGCGTGGCCGGCGTGCGCACGCTGGTGGTGTGGTGCCCGGACTGGCCGGTGGTGGCGGCCGCCCTCCCGCCCGACGCGCCGGTGGCGGTGCTGGCCGCGGGCCGGGTGGTGGCCTGCTCGGGCCCGGCCCGGGCCGAGGGCGTGGAGGAGGGCCTGCGCCGCCGCCAGGCCGAGGCCCGGTGCCCGTCGCTGATGGCGGTGGCCGCCGACCCCGTCCGCGACGCCCGGGCCTTCGAGCCGGTGGTGGCGGTGATGGCGTCGTTCGCCCCCAGGGTGGAGGTCACCCGCCCCGGCACCTGCGCGGTGGCCACCCGGGGGCCGTCCCGGTATTTCGGGGGCGACGCCGCCCTGGTCACCCGGGTGGCGGTGGCCGTCGACGCGGTGGTGGGCGCCCCCCGCGCCTGCCGGGTGGGCGTGGCCGACGGGCCGTTCGCGGCCGAGCAGGCGGCCCGCCTGGGGCGGGGGGTCGTACCCCGTGGCGGCAGCGCCGCCTTCCTCGCCCCCCTGCCCACCGCCACCCTGGGCAGCGTTCTGGAGGCGGCCCCCGCCCTCGTCGACCTGTGGGGGCGCCTGGGCGTGCGCACCCTCGGGGACCTGGCCGCCCTCCCCCCGGCCGCCGTGCTGGCCCGCTTCGGTCCCGACGGCGTCACCGCGTCGCGCCTGGCCCAGGGCCTCGACGAGCGCCCGCTGGCCGCCCGCACCCCACCGCCCGACCTCACGGTGGCCGCCGAGCTCGACCCGCCGGTGGAGTCGGTGGAGACGGCCGCCTTCGTGGCCAAGTCCCTGGCCGACCGGCTGTGCGCCCGCCTGGCCGAGTCGGGGTTGGTCGCAACCTGCGTGGGCATCGAGGCGGAGACCGAGCACGGCGAGCGGCTGGTGCGGCTCTGGCGCCGGGCCGACGGCCTGCCGGCCGCCGCCCTCGCTTCACGGGTGCGCTGGCAGCTCGAGGGCTGGCTGGCCGGCGGGCCCTACGGCAGCGGCGCGAGCAGCCCGGCCACCGCCGCCGGCGGCGGCGAGCGGCCCACCGCCGGCATCACCCTGCTGCGCCTGGTGCCCGAGGAGGTCGGCCCCGACCGGGGAAGCCAGGCCGGCCTCTGGGGCGGCGAGGGGGCGGCCGGGGAGCGGGCGGCCCGGGCCCTGGCCCGCCTGTCGGGGATTCTCGGGATGGAGGCGGTGGCCACCGCCGTGGTCCGGGGGGCCAGGAACCCGGGTGAGCGGGCGCTCGTCGTGCCCTGGGGCCTGCCCGTCCCCGCGCCAGCCGTACCGGGGCGGCCCGGGGGGCGACGGGAGGTGGCGCCGTGGCCCGGGTGCCTGCCGTCGCCGTCGCCGGCCACCGTCCATCCGTCACCGCCGACGGCCGAGGTGGTGGACGCCTCGGGACGGCCTGTCGGTGTCACCGGGCGGGGCAGGCCCACCGCCCCGCCGGCCCGGGTGTCGGTGGCCGGCGGGCCCTGGGTGGAGGTGGGGGCGTGGGCCGGGCCCTGGCCGTGCGACGAGCGCTGGTGGGACGCCCGGGCCCACCGCCGCCGGGCCCGCTGGCAGGTGGTCACCGCCGCCGGTGACGCCCACCTGCTGGTGGTGGAGGCCGGCCGCTGGTCGGTGGAGGGCACCTACGACTGATGTGGAACGGCCGGCACCCGGCGCCGACGGCTGTCAGGGCGGGCTCAGGGCGTGGCCAGGCCGACGGCGTCACCGGCGTCACCGGCGCCGGCCAATCCGCCGCCGGCCAATCCGCTGCCCTGGACAGCGTCGCCCCACTCGCTGCCGGTGGCCACCGGGAACGGGTGGTCAGCGCCGCCGGGGCCCCAGCGCTCCCAGCCGGCCTGCACCCCGGACAGCACCGGGTAGGCCAGGGCGATCAGGCCCACGGCCACGACGCCATCCAGCCAGAAGTGGTTGGCGGTCACGACCACCACGACCACCGTCACCACCGGGTGGGCCAGGACCAGCCAGCGCCAGCGGCTGGTGCTGGAGCGCATCACCACCACCGCGATGAGCACGGCCCAGGCCACGTGCACCGACGGCATGGCCGACAACTGGTCGGCCAGGGCCCGGCCCAGGGCGGTGTACACCGACTGGTGATACAGGAGGGCGGTGTCCACGAAGCCCAGCTCGTCCAGCATGCGGGGTGGGGCAACCGGGATCAGTTGGATGGCCAGCGCCGCCCCCGTCACCAGGGCGATCACGTTGCGGGTACGGGGGTAGCGGTCACGGTGGCGCGCGAACAGCCAGACCAGGAACGCAAGCAGGGCCGTGCCGTGGGCCACCGCGTAGAACTGGTTGGCCGCCTCCACCAGCCACGGGTGGGGGAGCACGGCCCGCTGCACGCTCACCTCGCTGGGCAGGTGCAGCCACCGCTCGAGCCGCCAGATGGTGCGGGACCGGTCCAGCGCCCGGTCAACCTTCATCACCGAGACGGTCCCCGCCAGCTGCCAGATCGAGTACAGCGTGGCCACCACGGCGGCCTCCTTGGTCACCGCCCGGGCCGTGCGCACCCACCCTCGCGTGGCCGGCCGCAGCACCACCGTGACCGCCACCAGGACGGTGGCCAGGACCGCAGCCTGGCCCCAGGAGACCCACATCCCGCTCAGCCCTCCGTCAGGCGACGACCAGGCTTCCCTGCATCTGGGTGGGATGCACCGAGCAGTGGAAGCGGTACGTGCCGGCCGGGAGCCCCTTCACCGAGTAGGTGACCTCCGTCGGCCCGCTGACGATCTGGCCGGAGAACAGGGGGGTCGAGTCCTGGTTGCCGAGGATCACCACGTCATGGGGGAGGGACTCCTTGTTGTCGAAGGTGATGGTGAAGGCCTGGCCGGCGGGGGCGGCCAGGCAGCCTTTGTCGTAGCGCAGGTTGTCGGCCGAGATGGAGAGCGACGTCCCTCCCACCGTGCAGGTGGCTCCCCGGGCGGAGATGGTGGGGTCGTCCGAGGTCGCCTTCCCGCAGCCGGCGGCGGCCAGGGCGAGGGCGACGATCACGGCCCCGACCACGGGGACAGCGCGCCACCACCCCCCCTGCCCGCGGCCCCTCACCGCCCCCATCACACCTCCTCCCGAGCCCGTCCGACCGACACCGGCCGCGACCTTAGGGTCGGGACGGAAACTACCTGCGCAGTGCCTGCATCAGTATCCCGAGGCCCTGTACCTCGAACCGCGCAGGGGTTTCGGCCTGGACCCCTGTCGGCGGCGGGGCCGGCCGGACAGCCGCGCGCCGGCTCACCTCCCGGCGTCACCGCCGCCGCCGCCCCTGCGCCCCGGCCGGGCTCGCCTGCGGGCTCGCCGCCACCAGGCCCACGGCCCCAGCACGCCGATGACGACGACGGCCACCACGATGACCGCGACCACCGCCACCCGGCTGCCGCCCGACGAGCCGGCGGGGGCGGCGGTGGTGGCGGGGGCGGCCGACGTCGCCCCCACGTACCACCCGGCCCGCTGGAACTGGGCCCCCACGGTGACGCCGGCCGCCACTTGCTTGGTGTCTATCCGCTGCCAGGCCTTGCCGTCGGCCGAGTAGAGGATGACCTCCGCTGCCTCGGGGACGGTGAGGAACAGGTCGCCGGGCTTGGTCAGGGTGGTCACCGGTTGCCTGGAGGGCGAGTAGGAGAGCTCGATTCGGTAGGCGTTGCCGGTGGGCCGCAACGGCGAGGGCACCGGGCCGAGGGTGGCGGGATCGAGGGGCGTGAGGGTGCCGGCCACCGCCGAGTCCGCCCCGTGGGGCGGCACCGCCCCGCCCGTGAAGTCCACCACGAACTGGCCATCGGGCGTCTGGAACGCCCCCGCCGCCGAGCTCCCCCCGGTGAAGGCGATCTGGCCCGTTCCCGGGGTGGGCACGAGGTTGCCCTTCTTGAAGGCGGCCGGGGGGCTCACCCACTGGTAGGCGGGCGGAGGGCCGATGCCGTCGAAGAGGGGCCGCACGGAGTGGCCCCCGGCGAGAGCGGTCGCCAGCACCGCCCCCGCGTAGACCACGAGCAGGGCCAGGCCGACGGCCAGCGGGCGCGGATGGCGGGCGGTGCTCACCAGTCCTGGGCTTCACCTTCGGAGGCGGATGGGCGTCCCCGCCGGGCCCCCACGGCCAGGCCGAGGGCGACGAGGGCGGCCACCAGCGCCGCCACGCCGACAGCCAGGGCGCCGTCGGCCCCACCCGTGGCGCTCGACCCCGACGAGGCCGCGGCGCGCCCGGTGGCCGTCGCCGGGGCGGCGGCGGTCACGTCCACCTGCACCTGATCGGAGCTGCCGTCGGCGTAGGACATCGTCAGGTTCCAGGTGAGGGTACCGGGCTGGTCGGCGCCCTCGATCTCGAAGCCCCACTGCTCGAAGGTGTCGGGCCTCACCGCCCCGCCCGACCAGGTCACGGTGGCGTCGGTGCGCTTCACCGTCCACCCCGGAGGGGACCGGGTGGTGGCGCCGAAGGAGACGCCGGCGGGGCTGGCCAGCGCCAGCCCGGTCAGGTCGGCCGACTTCTCGTTGGCGGCGCTGAGGGTGAAGAACACCGGGACACCGGTGGCGACGGTGGCGGGGGTGATCTCCTCGTGGGCGGACGCCGCCGGTGCTGCCACGACGATGGCGGCGATGGCGGCGAGCGCGGCGACGACGGGTCGCATCTGGCAACTCCTGCTGTCTCAGGGCTTCGGCTGCGAGCCGGCGAGCCGGAAGGTGAACGTGGTGGACGCGCTCGACCCGCCGCCGGCGGTGACCGTCAGGCGGTAGGGGCCGGGGCCAAGGGTCGTGTCGCCGACGAAGTGGCCGGGAGAGATCAGGCGCATGGACACGGGCTGGAGCGGACCGGCGGCCGGCCCCAGGCTCACGTCGGTATTGGACACCTCGGCCGCAGCCAGCCCCGAGGCGTTCACGAACGTCAGGTGCACCTGGTTGGCGCCCACGTCGGTGGGGTCGATGAAGAGCTCGGCCGTGTAGGGCCCGGCGCGGTGCTCCTGGTTGACCGGGCCCTTGGCGGCCAGGGCCAGGGAGCGCCCGGGGACGAGGGCCACCAGGGCGGCGGCCAGCGCCAGTGCCGCGACCAGGGCGGCGACCTCGGCGGCAGCGGTGCGCCGGAACGACGCCACGGCGGCGCCCGCCGAGGCGCCGTCGCCCTCCAGGCGGGCGGGCACCGACCACCGGTGGCGGGCGGCCAGGGCCAGGGCGACGGCCAGGGCCGCGACCTTGGCTGTCACCACCCGGCCGTGGCTCACCCGCCAAAGGTCGGAGACGGTGGAGAAGTCGCCGAAGGCGTTGACCACCCCGGTGACCACCACGACCCCCGCCGCCACCAGGGCCAGCCGCCCGAAGCGGCGGGTCAGATCGCGGACCAGGGCCGGCCGGCCGGCGTCGGGCACCGCCCGCCAGCTGGCCGCCCCCACGGCAACGAGCGCCCCCAGCCCCCCGACCCACACGCCCGCCGCCAGCAGGTGGACGGCGAGGGCGGGCACGTCCACCGCGGCCCGCCCCAGCGTGCGGGCGTGGCCGTTGAGGGCCGAGGTCAGGCACAGGCCGCCGGCGAGCGCCCCCAGGACGCCGATCCACACGTCGGGGGCCAATCCCAGCGCCCGGCGCCGCCCCACCAGGGCCAGCACCGGTGCCAGGGCGGCGGCGGTGAGGACCATCTCGGCCAGCCACAGCCGCCCGAACGCGGTGTGCAGGACCTGGCCCAGGGCCGCCGGCCGGGCCGCCGACACCAGTGAGAGACCCGACACGGTGGCCGTCTGGAAGACGAGCGCCAGGAGACCGGCCGCCGCCAGCACCGCCCACGCCGCCGGCAGCCACCGGCGGAACCGCCGCCGGAACCCGCTGGCAGCGTCCGAGCGGGCCAGCCCCGCCGCCCGCATGGCGGGCGTCCACACCCAGCGGCGGACGGCCACCAGCCCGATCAGGGCGATCAGACCGGCGAACCACACGAAGCGGACCACGCCGTAGCCCCAGCCCACCGTCCGGCCCGCTCCCCGGTCGGCGGGGATGGCGGCTGGGGAGATGGTGGACGGCGCCCCCACGTAGAACCCGAAGCCGCCGTGCACCGGGTGGCCGTCGGCCGACGTGACCCGCCACGTCACCGTATAGGTGCCGTTCTTCATCCGGGCGGGGACGTCGACCTCCCGTCCGGCTTCGGCCCGCTGGATCCCGCCGTCGTCCACCCGGTGGCCGTCGACGTCGTAGACGCGGATCGCGCCGAAGGCCACCTCGACCGGCTCCGAGAAGTAGAGGCGGACGACGGCCGGGGCGCGAGGGACCGTCGTCTGGGGCGCCGGTTCGGAACGTAGGAGGACGGCGTGGGCGGAGGCGGCCGAGGCCGGGAGCACGATGGCGGCGACAGCCAGCGCGCCGGCGGCCGCCAGGCGGGACCGGGCGGACATCAAACCTCGCTCTCGGGCGGCGACGTGGTGTGGGGCCCCGAGCCGGTCGGCACGGCCGGTCGGCGGGGGGGGCGGGTGGCGGCAGGTAGCCCCGGCCGGTGGCACGGGTGGCGGCGGCAGGGGTGGCGGCCGGCGGCGGTGGTCGGGGTGGCGGTGGCCGGGGTGGCGGTGGTCGGGGCTCGGGCGGCGACCGGCGGCGGTGGCCCGGGTGGCGGCGACCGGCGGCGGTGGCCCGGGTGGCAGTGGCCCCGGCGGCGGCGACCGGCGGCGGTGGCCCGGGTGGCAGTGGCCCCGGCGGCGGTGGCCCGGGTGACGGTGCCCCGGGTGGCGGTGGCCAGGGTGGCGGTGGCCGTTCGCCGTGGACGGCGATGGCCGGGCTCAGGCGGCGAGCGCCGGCGGTCCGCGGGGCGGGAGCCGGCCCGCCACCGAGCCGCCGGGGATGGCGATGCCCGGGGTCGAGATAGCGGCGGTCGACGGGGCCGAGCGGACCTGCCGGCGCCGGGGCCGGGCGGCCACCCTGGCGGCCAACTCCGTCACCGCCGCCAGCGTGCCCACGAACACGGCCGCCACCACGACCTGAAGGGCCAGGCCCACCAGCAGCGGGAGGGAGGTGGCCAAGCCGGCCACCGGCGCACCAGCGGCCATTCGCTCGATCGTCTCGATGGCTGCGAAGCCCGCCATCTGGGCCGCGGCCAGCCGGGCCAGCGTGGCGGGGTACGGCCGGGGCGCCGCCTCCATCGTCGCCGCCCGGGCCGCGTGGCGGGCGCGCTCCCGAGCGGCCGACGATGCAATCGACCGGCGGGCGCAGTCCCGGGCGGCCGCCGATGAGGGCGGCCGGCGGGCGCCGGCCCGGGCGGCCCAGGAGACGGCCACCGAGACCGCCACCAGGGCGAGCCCGACGGCCACCCGCCAGTACCCGTGGCCGGTGGCGGCCAGGTCCACCCGGCGGCGGGTGGGGTCGCCGACGACCACCACGTAGTCCAGGGTGTGGGCCACCACCACACCGGACACGACCACCGCCGCCCGGCCCACCAGGCCGTTGGCGGGCAGGCGCGAGGCCACCGCCGGCCTACGGCTACCTCCTCGGCGGTTCACGCCACCGTGATGGTGCCCTTCATCCCGGCCGCGTAGTGGCCAGGTTGGTGGCACCCGTACATCGTGGTGCCGGCGGTCGGGAACGTGAAGGCGATGCTCTTGGTCTGGCCCGGCATGAGCGTGAAGCCGGTGGGCTCGTCGGGCATGGCCATGCCCGCGGGCATGGACCGCATCTCGGCCTCGTGGTCGGCCTGGAAGGCGCCGTCGCCCACGTCGAACTCGTGGCTCACGGCACCGGCGTCGGTGACAGTGAAGGCGATGGTCTCGCCCGGGTGGACGGCGATCTGCGCGGGGCTGAACTTGAGGTCGTCGGTGGCCTTGATGTCCACCGTGCGGGTGGCCTTGGCCACGTCGGCGGGCAGGGCCGGCGGGCCGGGCGCCGGGGTGGTGGTGGTGACGGTGGGGTTGCCGGCGGTGCTGGCGGTGCTGCCGCCGGTGCCGCTGCTCGTGGTGCTGCTGCTGGCACAACCGGCGAGGACGGCCAGGGCGGAGCCGAGGACGACGGCAACGACGGCGGGACGACTCCTCATGTGGCTCCCCATGGCTCTGCCAGGCGCGGCGCGATGGCCATCGTAGTGGCGGAGGCCGGCTGCTCGGCACCGCCGCGGTGATCGCCGGCCCGGCACGGGCGCCAGTACGCTCCCGTCCCGGAGATGCTGGATGACGGCCACGACCGCGGGGACCGTGTGAACCGGCGTCGGACCGTCCTGGCCGCCATGGTGGTAATGACGACGGTAGCGCTGGCCGCCGCCTGCTCGTCGGGCTCCGCATCGGCGGCCCGGCCCACCACCACCGCCCGCCTGCAGATCACCTCCCCGACGCCCAACCAGGTGACCGGGCCGGACCTGAGCCTGGAGCTGAACCTCATCGGCGCCAAGGTGGTGCCGGCGGCCAGCGGCCCCCTTCGTCCCGACGAGGGGCACATCCACGTGTCCGTGGACGGCAAGCTGGTCTCCATGACCTACGGGACGACGCAGGACCTGCACGGCCTCACGCCCGGCAGCCACTCGGTGCAGGCCGAGTTCGTGGCTACCGACCACGCTCCCTTCCGCAATCGGGTGGTGGCCGCCGTGCTGTTCCAGGTCCAGGACACCACCGCTCCGCCGACGGCACCCACGTGACCGCAACCGCGCCCCCGCCCGTCGCCGGGCCGCCAGGTCCCACGACGGACGACGGCGAACCTCGCGGCACACCTGGGGCGCGCGCCGTCGCCCCCGTCGCCATGGCCGGGGGCGCGCTGGCCGCCGGGGTGGTGGCCGGGGGGTGCGCGCTGTTGACGTTGCGACCCGCCGTCCTGGGCGCCGTCGCCGATCCCACCGTCGCCGTGGTGGTGCTGTTCTCGGCCCTGCTGGCGGTAGGCGTCGGGTGGCCGGGGGTGGCGGGCGGCGCCGGGGACGGTCCCGGTGCGGCCCGGACGGGCCACGGCCGGGCTCCGGCCCCCACCGTGGCTGCCGCCGTCGCCCTGGGAGTGGCCGCCTTCGCCGTGGGCCGGGTGCTGGGCGGGGGGCGGGCGCCAGCGCCGTTCGCCGTGCGCCTCGTGGCTCTCAACAGCCTGGCGGCGGTGGCCGAGGAGGCGTTCTTCCGCCGGCTGGCCTACGGCGTGCTGTCGGCCTCGGGCCCCGCCGCCGCGGTGGCGGGCACCGCCGTGCTGTTCGCCGTGGTCCACGTCACGGTGTACGGCGCCTGGGTGCTCCCGATCGACCTGGCCGCCGGGCTCGTCCTGGGCTGGCAGCGGTGGGCCACCGGCTCCTGGCTGGCGCCCGCGGCCACCCATGTGGTGGCCAACCTGCTGGTGATGGTGTGAGAGCCGGCGTCCGCCGCATCCGCCTATGGCCGGTGGTTGCCCTGGCCGCCCTGGTCCTGGCCGCCGGGTGTGGCGGGAGCGGCGCCTCCGGCTCGGGCCGGCGACCGTCGCTCACCGTGGGGGCGCTGTACCCCACCACTGGCTCACAGGGCCCGGAGGGCACCGAGGAGCTGCACGGCGTGCAGTTGGCCGCCGAGTGGGCGAACGCCCACGGGGGCGTGGGCGGGCGCCCCATCCGCCTGGACACGGTGAACGCGCCCCGGGCAGAGGCGGTGCCGACGGCCATGGACACGCTGCGGCGGTCGGGCGTGTCGGTGGTGGTGGGGTCGCACAGCAGCATCGTGTCGGAGACCGCCGCGTCGGTGGCCACCGCCGACGGCATGGTGCTCTTCGAGACCGGCGCGGTGGGGGAGACCGCGCCCGACACTGCGGGCGGTGTCAACTTCTTCCGCATGGCCCCGATGGGCGCCAACCTGGGAACCGCGGCCATCGACTTCGTCACCCGGGAGTTGCAGCCCACGCTGGGTACGAGTGGGGCGCTGCGCATCGCCGTGGCCCACGTGGACGACGCCTACGGGCGGGCGGTGGGCGAGGGAGCGGCGGCCGAGGTCGGGCGCACCGGCCAGGTCCTGGCCGACGACATCCCCTACGACTCCCACGTCACCGACTTCTCACCCATCGTCGCCCGCATCGCCGCCGCCCGGGCCGACGTGCTGTTCGTGTCCGCCTACCTGGACGACGGGGTGGCCCTTCGCAAGGCCACGGTGGACGCCGGCGTCCACCTGCGGGCCAGCATCGGCACCAGCTCCAGCTACTGCATGCCCGCCTTCGGCGACCGCCTGGGTACCGACGCCGTCGGGCTGTTCGCGTCCGACAAGCCCGATGCCGCCGACGTCCGGGCCGATGCCCTGTCGCCCGAGGGGCGCGCCATGCTGGCGTGGGCGTCGTCGCAGTACGCCAGCCGGTGGTACGAACCCATGAGCGCTCCCGCCCTGTCCGGCTTCTCCAACGCCTCGGCCGTGTTCGGCCACGTGCTGCCGGCGGCGTCGGGCACCGACGCCCGGGCGGTGGC
>JBHELO010000091.1:0-33560 GCA_046263055.1 Acidimicrobiales bacterium
CCAGCCCGGGAGAGGTGGGATGAACGTCGACGTCTTCCTCGACGACGACCGGCGGGCTCGGCGCGACGAGGCGGGCCGGGTAGCGGCCGCTTTTCCCGCCCGGGCCGCCGAGAACGACCGCCTGGCCCGGTTCCCGGCCGAGAACTTCGCCGACCTGGCCGGGGCCGGCCTGCTGTCCCTGGCCGTGCCCGCCGAGCTCGGCGGCGGGGGCGCCGACTACCTGGACTTCAGCCTGGTGGCGGAGCAGATCGCCAGGGGTGACGCGTCCACCTCCCTGTGCTTCACCATGCACACGGCCGGCGTGGCCACCGCCCTGGCCGGCGACGACGACCAGCGCCGCCGGACCCTCGCCCACCTGGCCGACGGTGCGGTGTTCACGGTGGTGTTCACCGAGCCGGGTTCGGGTGCCCACTTCATGCAGCCGGACATGACGGCTACGCCGGTCGACGGCGGCTACCGCCTCAACGGCGCCAAGAGCTTCGCCACCAGCGCGGGGGCGGCCGACGTGGTCGTGGTCAACGCGGTCGTGGATGGCACGCCGGACGGCGCCTTCAGCCTGTTTCTGGTCGAGCCCAAGTCAAATCCTGGCATCGAGGTGGCCGGGCAGTGGGATGCCATGGGGATGCGGGCCAACGACAGCCGGTCGCTCCGCTTCTCCGACGCCTTCGTCGCCTCCACCGAGCGCCTGGGCGCCGAGGGGGAGGGCAAGGCGCTGGTGCTGAGCCGGCCCAACTACATCGCCCTGGGGCTGGCCACCACGTCGGTGGGGATCGCCCAGGCCGCCCTGGACATGGCCGTGGAGCACGCCACCACCCGGGTGGTCGCCCCGGGGACCGAGCCCATCGCGTCCTACCAGGCCATCCAGTTCCTGGTGGCCGAGATGGCCATCGCCACCACCGCCATGCGCCTCATGGCGACGACCGCGGCGGTCACCGCCGACCGCCAGCCCGAGGCGGCCGGCGCGGCGATGACCCAGGCCAAGGCGTTCTGCAACGAACAGGGCTTCGCGGTGGCCAACAAGGGCCTCCAGGTGGTGGGCGGCCGGGGCTACGTGCGGGGCCACCGGGCCGAGCGACTGGTGCGCGACGCCCGGGCCGGAGACCTCATGGCCCTCACCGCCCAGCAATGCCGGGAGGCCGTCGGGCGGGGCGTCCTCGGCCTCGACCAGCCTCCCCCGCCACCGTCCGACGAGGCCGGCCGACCGGCCTGAGCGGGAGGGCGGTCAGCACCCTGGCGGCTGAGACCGCCAGATGCTCCCGGTACGGCTGGCCCAGCCGCCGTCAGTGGTCGCCGCGGGCCAGGCGGCGGCCGTGGTGGACGCCGAGCTTCCAGCACGCCCACCCGGAGACGGCGGCCACCGCCACCAGTTCGGCCAGGTGCAGGGCCAGCGCCACCACCGCCAGCACCCACCACCCCACCAGGACCACGGCCAGGAGGGCGATGCCCACGCCCACCAGCCCGGTTCGGGAGCGCCCGGGCGGCGCCGGCGAGGACCTCCCGCCGCGGTCGGTGGCCGGGCCTCGCTGGTGGCGCGGGGCGCGAGCCGGGGCCCCTTCCCTACCGTCGACCGGCGTGAGGGTCGCGCAGATCAGGCAGTCGGCGGCCGTGAGGCCGTGGGTGCACAGCGCCGACGTCACGCCCGAGCCTCTCTGTCGTCGTCCACGTGACCAGGCTACGGCGGCCGGGGGCGGTGTGCGCGCCGCGCCCGGTGGCCGGCGCCACCGGTCCTCCCGGCCCGATCGGGGCCCGGACGCCTCGCCCCGTATACTTGCCGGCCGGGCTCACCGGGGAGGAACTGCATGGCCACGGTTGCACCGGTGGACTGGGATGCCTCCCGGGCCGCCCTCGCCGACATGTCGGCTCGGGTCACGACCCTGCTGCGTTCGGGCCCCGACCCCGGCACCCCGGCCCTGGGCGTCTGGTCGGTGAGCGAGGTGGCCACCCATCTGAGCCACGCCTTCGCCCGATTGGCCGAGCTGGCCGGCGGCGACGCCCCGTCGCCCCTCGAGCGGTACTGGGACCTCGGGGAGAAGACCAGGGGGTGGGTGGACGCCGACCCCGAGCGCCGCCTGCCTGTCCTGGCCGACCGCATCGAGGCGGGGGCGGCCGCCTTTCTCGACCGAGTGCCGGCCGGCGGGGCCGACGCCTCGCGCCACTGGCTGGTGGAGGGCACCGACGTCCCGCTGTCCACTCTCACCTGCCACCTTCTCAACGAGTCCATGGTCCACGGGTTTGACATCGCCCGGGCCGTTCGCCGGCCCTGGCCTCTGGAGCGGGCTTACGCCTCCATGGTCCTGCTCGGATTCGTCGTGCCGGTGGTACGCCGGTTCGCCGCCGAGATGATCAACATGGAGACGGCCGCCCACCTGCGGGCCTCCTTCGAGGTGCGGCTACGGGGTGGCGGTGGGGCGGTGTTCGTCTTCGACAACGGCTCGCTGGTGGTGGAAGACCCGGGCCAGCGGGTGGACTGCCGGGTGACGGCCGACCCCGAGGCATTCCTGCTCGTCGTGTGGAACCGCATCAGCCAGTGGCAGGCGATCGCCCGGGGCAAGCTGGTGGCCACCGGGCGGAAGCCGTGGCTCGGCCTGCGCTTTCGCTCGGCGTTCCTGAGCCTCTGACCCACGGCTGGGCAGCCGTCGTCCAGCTGGGACACAATTGGCACGCATGTCGCCGAACGACCGCGGACGGGACGGCAGCCGGACGCTGGAGACCACGGTGGCCCGCCGCGCTGCCTCCTACGGCTGGCGCCCCGCCCGTGGTGGCTGACGGTCCTCCGGGGGGCAAAGCCGTCCCGGTGGATGCCCCCGGTGTGGCGCCGGCCATCCCCGCCCGGCCCGCCAGCCCCTTCGCCGACTCCGCCCGGCTCGCCCTCCTGCAATCGCTGACCGCCCGTCTGGCTGCCTTGCGCGACGAGCAGGCGGTGACCGACCTGGTCCTGGGTGAGGCCTTGGCGCTGCTCGGTGGCCACAACGGCTCGCTGTGCCTGCTCGATACCGAGGGCCGTCACCTGGAGCTGGTCGCCCACCGGGGGTACTCGGCCGACGTCACCGGGGCCTGGGCACGGTTCCCCCTGGACGCCGGCCTGCCGGCCAGCGACGCCGTCCGCCAGCGCCGGCCCGTGTTCCTCACCAGCTTCGCCGAGCGAGACCGCCTGTACCCGGTCTTCACCGGCACCCCGACGATGGGCGACGCCGCCCACGCGGTGATGCCCCTGGAGGCCGAGGGTGAGCCGCTCGGCGCGCTGGTCGTGGGGTTCCCGTCGCCCCGGACGTTCGACGCCGACGACCAGCGCTTCTTGGAAGCCCTGGCCGGTCAGTGCGCGGTGGCCATCGGCCGGGCCCGGCTCTACGCCGCCCTGGAGCAGGCCCGGGCCGCCGCCGAGCAGGCCAGCGACCGCCTGGCCTTCCTGGCCGACGCGTCCGCCGCCCTGGCCGCCGCCGGCCTGGAGCTGCGGCCCACCCTCACCCGGGTGGCGGAGCTGGCCGTCCCCCGGGTGGCGGACTGGTGCGCGGTGTACCTGGTGGGCGACCGCGGCGCGCTGCGGCTCGAAGCGGTGGTCCACTGCGACCCCGACCGCCTGGCCGCCGCCCTGGAGCTCACCCGCCGCTACCCACCCGACACG
Source organism: Acidimicrobiales bacterium (assembly GCA_046263055.1). Classification (GTDB taxonomy): domain Bacteria; phylum Actinomycetota; class Acidimicrobiia; order Acidimicrobiales; family AC-14; genus DATAQC01. The sequence continues at coordinate 3,623 of JBHELO010000091.1, forward strand.
GACACGTCGAGCGTGGTCACCGCGGTGCGCACGGGGGCCGCACAAGTCCACTGGTCGCTCCCCCACGACGTGCTGGTTGCCACCGCCCGCGACGCCGAGCACCTGGCGCTGATGGAGGCGGTGGGCCTCGGCTCGCTGTTCGTGCTACCTCTCACCGCCCGTGGGCGGGTGCACGGGGCCCTGGTGCTCATGAACGGGCCCGAGCACCCGGCCGGCCCCGACGACCTCGCCCTGGCCCGGGAGCTGGCGGCCCGGGCGGCGGTCGCCGTGGACAATGCCCGCCTCTACGCCGAGCGGGCCGAGGTCGCCCGAGGGCTCCAGGCCAGCCTCCTCCCGCCCGTGCTGCCCGAGGTGGACGGCCTGGAGCTGGGAGCGGTGTACGTGGCTGCCAACACCGGCCAGGACGTGGGCGGTGACTTCTACGACGTCTTCGCGGTGGCCGATGGTGAGTGGCTGGCGGTCGTCGGCGACGTGCGGGGCAAGGGCGTGGCCGCCGCCGCCGTCACCGGGATGGCCCGCCACGTCATCCGGGCGGCGGCCGTGACGGAGTGGTCGCCGGCCGCCATCCTGGCCCAGCTCAATTCCGTGCTGGTGTCCCAGCAGGTCACCCGCGAGCGCGACGACGAGACATGGGAGGCGGCCGAGCCCGTGTTCTGCACGGCGGTGATCGTGCGCCTGACCCGTGGCCCGTCGGGGTGGCGCCTGGTAGCGGCCTCGGCTGGCCACCCGGCGCCGTTCCTGCGCCGGGCCGACGGCTCCGTCGCACCGGTGGCGCTGGCTGGCGGGGCGGCGGGCATCCTGGCCGATCTCGGGGCCGCCGACGTGGAGCTGGACCTTGCGCCCGGCGAGGCGCTGGTGCTGCTGACCGACGGGATCCTCGAACGCCACGAGGGGCGCCGGTTCGTGGACGTGGCCACCATCACCTCGGCGCTGGCCGACGGAGCCGACGCCCCCACCATGGCCAAGTCGGTGGAGACGGCGGCCCGCAGCGTGGGGGCGGAGGGGGCGGGCGACGACATGGTGGTCCTGGTGATGAGGGCACTGGGCTCGAGCCCCCCTGGACCGGGGCTCACTCCGAGCGCCACTCCACCATGACCATGGACGCGTCGTCGGTGAGCTGGGACCCCTGGTGGCCGAGCACGGCCAGCAGCAGCCGCCGCATTGTCTCGGCCGGGGACACGCCCGCCATGGATGCCGTCTGCAGCGTGTCGGCCAGGCGGCCCTCGCCGAAAGGGTCGCCGTCGGGCGCCTTGGCGTCCACCACGCCGTCGCTGAAGAAGAGCAGGCGCTCGCCCCGCGAGAGCCGGCTGGCGGCCAGCTCCACCACCGGCCCGGTCATGCCCAGGGGCAGGCTCGGTGCGCACTCGAGTGTGCTCACGTTGCGGCCCCCTCGGACGATCAGGGGCGCAGGGTGGCCGGCGTTGACCCACGTGAACTCGCCGGTACCCACGTGCAGCTGGCCGAGCTGGGCGGTGACGAACACCTCGCCCCCGAACTGGCGGACCACCACCTCGTCCAGGGCGACGTAGGTCTCGGCCAGGGTGAGCCCTCGGCGGCGGCTGCTGCGATAGGCCACCACCACGCTGGCGGCCAGGAGGCTGGCGTGCATCCCGTGGCCCATGGCGTCGAAGATGGCGAAGTGGGCCACCGGCCCGTTCACCGCGTAGTCGAAGGCGTCGCCGCCGGTGTCGTAGGCGTCCTCCAGCACCCCGGCGATGACGAATCGGGGGTCGACGAAGGTGAGCGGCGGCAGCATCTGGAGCTGGAGCTCGGAGGCCAGGCTCGGCAACCGGGTGCGGCGGCACAGCTCCTGCTGGTCGGTGTAGCTCCTCTTGGCGACCACCAGCAGGGCCACCGCCGACGCCAGCGCCCAGCAGTGGCGGCGGGTGGCGTCGTCGGCAACCGCCACCGTGACCCCCATCACCCCCAGACGCTCGCCCCCGTCCAGCAGGATCGTCCACAGACGTTCGCCGCCCTCCACCGGCGTCGCCACCAGCTCTCCGCTGATGAAGGCCCGGCCCGCCATCGTGGAGTCGATGGCCAGGGACACCACCTCGTCGCCGGGGGCCGGTAGGCGCACCAGGCTTACCTGCTCGTAGTCCACCAGGTAGAGGTCGGCCTCGAGGAAGCCGGCCGCCCCCGCGTGGGTCCGCACCATCTCGGTCAGGGCATCGGCGGCCATGTGGTGGGATGCCTCGAGGAGGTCCTCGACCAGGGCCATCGATCGTGCACCTCCGTCCGGGCGCCCGCGGTTCGGGCACTCCCTCGGGGCGGGCCGCGGACGCCCGCCCTCGGCGGCCTTTCTAGCCTGTCGGGGTTGGGCCGGCGCCCGGACCGCCCGGCCGGCGGGGCGCCGACGGGTCCTGGCCGTTGCCGGGCACCAGGCGCAGCGACGGCGGGGCTGGCGGAGGGGCCGCCCCCCCGGGCTCCCTCCCCCGCGCTCACCGGCCGACCGCCGCCGCCGACCCCACCGCCAGCGTCCGTCTGGGCACCGGCCCCATGACGTGGTCGATCATCCCGTAGGCGCGGGCCTCGTCGGCTCCCATGATGAAGTCCCGGTCGGTGTCGGCCGAGATGCGCTCCAGGGGCTGGCCGGTGTGGGCGGCCAGCACCTCCTCCATCCGCCGGCGCAGGTAGGTGATCTCCCGGGCCTGGATCTCGATGTCCACCTGCTGGCCCGACGCGCCCCCGTGGGGCTGGTGGATGAGCACCCGTGCGTTGGGCAGGGCGAAGCGCTTGCCGGGGGCGCCCCCCGCCAGCACCACGGCGGCGGCCGACGCCGCCATCCCCATGCACACGGTGGAGACGTCGCAGGGGGTGTGCTGCATGGTGTCGTAGATGGCGAACATGGCGCTGGTCGACCCGCCGGGGCTGTTGAGGTAGAGGGAGATGTCCCGTTCGGGGTCCACCGCCGTGAGGTGGAGGAGCTGGGCCACCACCAGGTTGGCCACCTGGTCGTCGATGGCGGTGCCCAGGATCACCACCCGGTCCTTCAGGAGCCGCGAGAACAGGTCGAAGGCCCGCTCTCCCCGCTCGGTCTGCTCCAACACCGTGGGTACCAGGTACTCGGCCATCGCACCTCCAGACGCGCAACCAGGCGGTTGCCTTGCCATCGTAGGACCCGGAGGGCACACTTGCAACCGATGAGTTGCGAGATCGCCGGCCTCCGGGCCGGGCGGCGGGCCGGGTGACGGACCGGGTCACCCGCGCCGTCGTGCTGGAGGCGGCGCCGGCGCGCGTCTGGGCGTCGCTGGTGGAGGCCGACCGCCTGGCCGCCTGGCTGGGTGGGCGGGTGGCCCTCGACCCCCGGCCCGGCGGGTTGGTCTCGGTGGCCGATGCCGGCGGGGAGCGGCGGGGCACGGTGGAGCACGTCGAGCCCGGGGCCCGCCTGGTACTGCGCCTGTGGCGGGCGGTGGCGCCCGGCCGGGGCCTGGACGGCAGCCGCATCGACTTCCGGTTGGAGGACCTGGGGGGAAGCTGCCGGCTCACCGTGGTCGAGTCCCGGTTGTCCACCCCGTCCGGCCCGGCACCGGGCATCGACGGGTGGCCGTTGGCGGGCACGACGGTGGGGTTGGCCGGTCGTGGGTGAGCGCCCCGACGCCGTCTTCGGCGCCCTTTCGGACGCCACCCGACGGGCCGTGGTGGCCCGCCTGGCCGACGGCCCGGCCACCCCCACCGACCTGGCCGAGCACCTGCCCGTCTCCCGCCAAGCCGTCTCCAAGCACCTGGAGGTGCTCCGGGAGGCGGGCCTGGTCCGCAGCGATCGGGCCGGGAGGGAGCACCGCTACACCCTGGTGACGGCGCCCCTGGCGTCGGCGGTGTCGTGGATCACGGACGTGGGCGACCGTTGGGACGAGCGCCTCGACGCCCTGCGCCGCCAGCTGTCCTCCCCGACGCCTGACCCCCCCGACGCCTGACCCCCCCGACGCGTGACTCGGCGACGCCTGACCGAGGCGTGAGGTCGCGGGCCGAGCCCGGACTCAGGCGCTCAGCTCGGCCAGCACCTTCGGCGCGTGCCCGTCGGCCCGCACGTTGTACCAGGCCCGGCTGACCAGGCCGTCGGGGCCCACCAGGAACGTGGAGCGAATGACCCCGACGACCGTCCTGCCGTACAGCGTCTTCTCGCCCCACGCCCCGTAGGCCGTCATCACCGAGTGGTCGGCATCGGAGAGAAGCGGGAAGTGCAGGCCGTACTTCTCCCGGAACCGGCGGTGGCTGGCGGCGTCGTCGGGCGAGATGCCGAGCACCGGCGCGCCGGCCCGGTCGAAGGCGCCCAGGTTGTCGTTGAACTGGCAGGCTTCCTTGGTGCAGCCCGGCGTGTCGTCGGCCGGGTAGAAGTACACGACGACCGGGCGGCCGGCGAAGTCGGCGAGGGCCACGCCGGTGCCGTCCTGGTCGGGCAGGGTGAAGTCGGGCGCGGGGTCACCTGGTGTGAGCGGCATGCCTTGACGTTAGGTCCGGGGCCAGCCAGGATCCCGTCACCGCCGCGGGGCAGGCGCCGTCTCGGCGACGATCAGGTCCACCACCCCCTCCAGGGTGGCGGTGCGGGCGAAGGCCTGTCGTTGGCGAGCCGCTCCGGTGCCGCCGGCCAGCACCCGCTCGACGCCGGCGCGGATCTCGTCCCACTCCCCCGCCGCCTCCAGCGCGGGGCGCACCAGTGCGAGTAGGCGGCCCACCACCTGGGCGGCGGGCATTGATCGCCCCGCCTCCAGGTCCACCAGTTCCCCCTCGGTCCCGTAACGGGCCGCCCGCCAGGCGGCGGCCCGCAGCAGTTCGGGGCGCGGCGCCGCCGCCTCCGCCCCGTCGGCCACGCAAGCCGCCAGCGTGGCCACCAGGGCCCGCAACAGACCTGCCACCATCACCGTCTCGTCCACCCGCAGGCAGGCGTCGGTGACCCGGAACTCCAGGGTGTCGTAGCGGGCCGAGGGGCGGACGTCCCAGTACACCCGGGCCGGGCCGTCCACCGCCCCGACGGCCATGAGGTCGGCCACCACCCGGTCGTACTCGGCCCGGTCGGCAAAGGGGGCGGGGGTGCCGGCGGTGGGCCACCGGCTCCAGATCTCGGAGCGGAAGCTGGCGTACCCGGTGTCGTCGCCCATCCAGAACGGCGAGTTGGCGGCCAGGGCCCGCACCACCGGGAGCCACGGGAGGGCCCGGTTCAGCACCTGCACGGCCACTTCGGCGTCGGCTACGCCGACGTGCACGTGGCACCCGCACACCAGTTGCTCGCGCGCCACCTGCTGGTAGTCGCGCTCGAGCCGGAGGTAGGACGCCTTCGGGGTGAACGCCACCGCGTCCCCCGGCGGCATCGGATGGGTTCCCGCCGACGCCACCCGGCACCCGGCCGCCTCGGCGGCGGTGGCCACCGCCCGGCGCAGGCGCGTGACCTCGGCCCGCACCTCGCCGAGGGTTCGGCACACCTCGGTGCCGGTTTCCACCTGGGCGAGCTGGAGCTCGTGCTCCACCTGGCCCCGGGCCCCGGCCGCGGCTCGGGCCCCGTCCAGCACGCGCGCCGCGGCGGGCACCAGCCGGCGGCTCTCGGCATCCACCAGGAGGAACTCCTCCTCCACGCCCACGGTCAGGTCATCGCCCTCGGGGGCCATCCGGGCATCCTCCCCGAAGCCGGAGGGGGCGAACCGCGAGCTACTGTCGGCGCCCGGTCCGGGTGGCGGGCGCCGGGGAGCCAGCCCCACTCGGTGACCATCCTCCGCCTGGGCGGGCCACGCCGGCGCCCGGCACCGACCCGTCGCTCCTGGCTCCCTCAGTCCCGGCGGACGGTCGCTACGACGGCCACCGCCTGGTGAGCAGCGGCCTGCCGTTCCCAGGGTCGCCGGCCGGGAGCTCGTTCCGCCCGCGGTTCGACCGGGCGGGCACCTTCCGCTACGCCGACGTCCTGCATCCGGAGATGGCGGGGACGGTGAACGTGGTGCCCGGTCGGGGGCGGCCGACAGCCCGGCCCGGGTGGCGGCCCCGGGCGTCCCCCACACGGCCACCTTCGGGCTGGCGGAGGCCACGCCGGCGACCGCCCCGGTGGGGGCGACGGCTCCCGTTCCCGGCCCGTCCCCCCAGCCGCTCGACGCCGGCTCCGTGGTCAGCACCGGTGCCCTGCCGCCCGCCGAGACCGGTCCGGTCAGCGGCCTGGCCGGTTCGGGCGGCCGGTTCACGGTGATCGTGCCGGCGGCCGGCGACTACCCCTTCGTGTGCCTGTTCCACCGGGCCAGCGGCATGGCCGGCACCCTGCTGGTCACCTGGGCGGTGGTACCGTCGGCCCCCGTTGCCGTCCGGGAACAGGCCCCCATGAGACGACTGGTGTTGGTGTTCGCGGTGGTGTCGCTGCTGGCCGCCGGGTGCGGTGGTGGCTCCGCCGCCGCGCCGGTGAAGCTGGCGGGCACGACCAACAACCACGGCACCAGCACCGCCAAGGACGACCTGGCCGTCAAGATCAGCGACTACTACTTCTCTGCCACCTTCCTGCGGGCCACCGCCGGCCAGAAGTTCAGCGTCCAGCTCCGCAACGACGGCGCCGCGCGCCACACGTTCACCAGCGAGGAGATGGGCGTGGACCTCGAACTGGCCCCCGGTGCCAGTCGCACCGTCAGCCTGACCGCCCCCTCCTCCGGCTTCACCGCCTTCCACTGCCGGTTCCATCAGTCGCTGGGGATGCAGGGCGCCGTCTTCGTCCGCTGAGTCGCTGAGCCGCCGGCGACTGAACCGCCGCCGCCGACTCCTCCGGGGCGGCGGGGTGCCGGGCCGCCGGAGGGTGGGCCGCCGGGTGCCGCCCGGTGCCGGAGCCGTTAGGTTGAGGGCCGTGCCGCGAATCGAGATCGAGCTCACCAGCTCTCAGCCGGACGGCACCTGGACGTGGCGGGCGGCCGGGGCGCGCCAGCCCCGGGGGGTGCTCGACGGCCGCCTGCTGGAGGGCGGCGCGGCGGTGGGGGACGTGCTCCGCGCCGACTGCGACGTGGACCTCGACGGCACCCGGGTCACAGCCGTGCTGCCGTCGCGAGGCAAGCGGTCGGAGCCCGAGCGGTTGGCCATCCTGGGCTCGGGCCGGGAGGCGCCGTTGGTGACCCAGGACGGCGGCGCACCCGACCTGCGGGAGCGGCCTCGCCGGGACGGGCGTTCCGACCGCCGGCCGGGACGAATGGGGGACGGCGCCGGGCGTCCCGGCGGCGGCCCGGGCGGTGACCGGCGGCCCGGAGCCCGGCCCGACGACGGCCGGGGCGGGACCGATCGCCGGCCACGGGCCGATGGCGGTGCCGACCGCAGGGAGGCGGCCCGAGGGGACCGCCCGGCCGGCGGCCCCCGGGGTGGCAGCCGGGCCGGCAGCGACGGGCCCAGCGGCGACCGGGCCCGCAGCGACCGTCCCAGCGGCGACCAGGCTCGGGCCGACAGGGCCGGCACCGACCGGCCGGGTGCCGACCGGCCGGGCGGAGATCGTCGGGCCGGCGCCCGCGCCAACCGCCCGGCCGGGGCTCGCCCCGGGGGCCGGGAGCGGCCGGCCGGTCATCCCGACCACGCCCGGAGGTCCCGTCCCGAGCCCGCCCCGGCGGCCCGGCCCCGAGCCAAGCGGCTGTCGCCCGGCCGCACACACCGTGACGCGGTGCTGGCCGAGCTGCCGCCCGAGCAGCGCCCGGTGGCCGAGCAGGTCCTGCGGGGCGGGATCCCCTCGGTTCGCCAGGCGGTGCAGGAGCAGAACGCCAAGGCCCGGGCGGCCGGGGACCCCGAGGTCAAGGCCGACGCCCTGGTGGGGCTGGCCGAGGCGCTCCTCCCCCGCTTGCGAGCCGCCGAGTGGCGGGACCGGGCCGAGGCAGCGGCCGCTGACGCCGGCGACATCGGCCTGCGCGACCTGCGGGCGGTGGTGGCCGGCTCCGATGCCGCCGGGCGGGACGACGAGAGCCGGGCCCTGATCGTCACTCTCAAGGACGCCCTTGAGCGGCGCAGCGCCGAGGAGCGCGACGCATGGGTGGCCGAGGTGCGAGCCTCCCTGACCGACGGTCGAGTGGTGCGGGCGCTACGGGTCAGCGGCCGACCGCCGGAGCCGGGGGTCCGCTTCCCGACCGACCTGGCCGTCGAGCTGGGCACGGCGGCGGGCTCGGCCATGACCGCCGAGACGGCCCCCGACCGGTGGGCCGCCCTGCTGGACGCCGTCGTCGCCTCCCCGGTGCGCCGCACCGTCCAGCCCCACGGCGTCCCCGCCGAGCGGGGCGAGGACCTGGAGCGGGCCTTGCGCCTGGCCGCCCCCCGGGTGCCGGCGCTGGCCGCCCTCCTGGGTGGCGTCAAGCCGCCGGCCCCCCGCCCGCCCCGCCCCACCGGCGCCCGCCCCGCCCCACCGCCGCCCGCCGCCACCGCCGCCCCACCCGCGTCCGCCCCCACCCCGGCGGTGGTGCCGCCAGCCACAGAGCCGGCGATGGCCGCCGAGCCAGCACCCGCCGGACCAGCACCCGCCGAGTCGGCAGCCGCCGACCCCCCGCCCGCCGAGGGGGAGCCGGCGCCTGCCCAGCCGGCTGCGGCGTCAGGCGATGACGGGAACGATGCCGTGCTCGTGGAGGAACTCGGCTAGGCCGTCGGCCAGCCGGCGGTGGGCCACCTCCTCGAGGGGCACCCACGCCGCCTCCACCGCGTCGTCACCGGGCGTGGGCTCGGTGGGCTCCAGCACGGTGACTGCGAAGTCCAGGATCACGTAGTGGTGGTCGGGGGCCATGCGCTCCACCCAGCCCACCAGCTCGTCACACACGCCCTCCAGGCCCGTCTCCTCGGCCAGCTCCCGCAACACGGCCTCGGCCAGGGTCTCCCCCGCCTCCACCCGGCCGCCGGGCACCGACCACGTGCCCGCCGCCGGCCCCCGGCCCCGGCGGATGAGCAGGAGGCGTTCCTCGGCCACCGCGATGGCCCCGACGCACACCTCGGGCCTCATGCCGGCGCCGGACTCGGTCCGCTGTCGGGAGGCGCGGCCAGCGAGTGGTGCATGACGAGCTTGCGGGCGGTGAAGCCCGACTCCTCGAAGAAGTTCTTGGTGAGGCGGGCCCCGGGCAGGGCCATGGCGTCCATCCCGAAGCACCCCCGGGCCACCGACCAGCCCATCAGGTCGTCCATCATGGCCTCGCCCAGGCCGATGCCCCGGGCCCCGTCCTCCACGAAGATGTCGTCCACCACGCCGAGGCGGGAGCCGTCGCCCAGCACCTCCAGCCGCACCACCGCATAGCCCAGGATGACGCCGTCGACGGTGCCCGCCACCACCAGGCTGGCAGGATCGGCCACCGCCGCCGCCAGGCCGTCCTCCACCGGCTCGGCGCGCGCCTCCCCGGCCCGCCAGACGGCGCCCCCCCGCTGGGCTGCCAGCTCCTCGATGGCCATTCGGGCCAGCTCGGCCAGCCGGGCGACGTCAGCCTGGTCCGCCGGGCGGGACGCCTCGCTCACCGCCGCCCGGCCGGGATCCTCACGCCCCGGACCGCAGTTGGGCGACCTTCAGGAGCACCGTCTTGCGGGCTCTGGACGACTGCTCGTAAGCCCGCACCGCGTCCAGCTCGTCGGGCGACAGGCCGGGAAGGCGCTGCACGATCTGGGATGCCGAGAGGGTGTCGTACCCGGGGATGGGCAGGGCGCCGGCGTCCAGCCGGGCTGATGCCGGACCACCCGGCGGGGCGGCGACGACGCGTGGACCTCTCTCGGTGGGCGCCCATCGGGGCCTGGCCTCGGGGCCGGGCCCCGTATCGGAGGCCGCCGCTCCGGGTGTGGCCGCCTGGGCGCCGTTCGCGCCGGACGCCGTCCGGCCGCCCGGGGCGGGAGGGGCGGACGGGGCGAGGCCCAAGCCGGCCAGCAGGCCCTCGGCCTGGGAGGCGGCCCGGCGCAGGGCGTCGCCGGCCTGGCGGCGGCCCTGGCGTATCGCCAGCTGACCGAGCATGCGTGCGGTGCCGAACTGGGCGCCGAGCTGGCGCCGTCCGGCATCGGCCCACCTCGGGACCACGTCGCGCGCGGCCAGGGCCAGGCCCACCGGCGCGTAGAGCGCCACGTCGAGCACCCGCTCGACGGGGGACGAGTTGGGAGGCGTCATGGCGCGAGTCTGCTACGGGCGGGAAGGGAGCGGTGACCGGCGCCAGCCGGAGGCAGCACCCGCCCCGGTCAGACGCAGTCCCGGCAGAGCATGCGGTCGGGGTCGGCCAGCTGGCTCGGGTGTTTCACGAGGAAGCAGGACTGGCACACGAACTCGCCCGGCTTCTTCACCGGCACACGCGAGGAGCCGTCGGCCCGCTCCTCGGGGTCGGGCGCCTCGTCCTCGTCCTCGTCGTCCTCCACCACGACCAGGCGGTCCTTGAGGATCACGTCCAGCCCCGCTTCCACGTCGTCGGGGTCGAGGTCGTCGTCGTCCTCGTCGTCCTCGTCGTCGTCCTCCGTGGCGGGTGCCGGCGCCGGCTCGTCGGCCACGACCTCGTGCGCCCCGTCGTCCTCGGCGGCGTCCTCCCCGCCCAGGTCGTCCCCAGCCAGGTCGTCCCCAGCCAGGTCGTCGGCGGCCAGGTCGTCGCCGGCCAGGTCGTCGTCCGCCAGGTCATCCTCGTCGAGGTCGTCCTCGTCGAGGTCGTCGTCGAGAAGTTCGGCCGGCTCCTCGAGGTCCTCCAGGTCGGCGTCGTCTTCGTCAGCCATGCTGCGGATCCTCACCGGGAAATCGACCGAGAGGTGACCGCAGGAGCGCGGGCACCGGGGGGTTACGGGGCCGGGAGCATAGACGACACCGTCGGTGCCCAGGCACGGGTCGAGCCCCGCCACGGAGCCGCCTCACCGGGACCCAGGGGACCGTTGGTGCCGCTCCTCGAGCCCGCCCCCGCGGCCCCGGCAGGTGCCGGTGACGGGAGGGGTTTTTGGAGCGTTCTCTACTTGGTCCCCTGAATCCCTGCTGCCCTTCGACCACCCCCTCGGCACCGACTCCTGATGGGCGGCGCCGAGGCCCACGACCGGCGGTGGGGCGCTCGGGGACCCGGTAACAGTCGCGAGTCCCATCCCCGCTGTCAAGCGCAGATCGACGGTCGGAGAACCCCTTTGACCAGCCTCTTTGCGCGTCGAGGCAGGTCAGGCCGGGTGCAGATCGCGCTCTTGAGCAGTAGTTGAGGGTTGGCCGCCGGGCCGCCCACCGGGCTCCGGTCCGGAGGGGGTGCGGGCGGCCCGCCGGGCCTCGGAGCGGCGCTCGCCGGCCAGGCGCTCGAGGCCCGTGGGGCCGTGGTCCACGAACGTCATCAGGGCCGCCACCAGGGGGTGGCCGGCCTCCGTTTCGATGAGGCGGTGCATCTGCTGGGCCACCTGGCGGTAGGCCGGGTGGCCGGCCGGCCCGCTGCGCAACTCGATCAGGTGGAGCGCCTCCCGGGCGTTCATCTCGATCGAGTACCGGACCCGGTAGGCCAAAGCCACCGCGTAGGCCGCCGAGGCCGGGAAGGGCCCGGCGAGCGCGTCGTGCAGGGCGGCCGAGCGCTCCATGGCCTCGGCGAAGCGGGGGCCGGCGCCGGCGTCGTCCACCTCGGGGGGGATGGCGTAGCCGTGGCGCGGCGTCAGCGGCTGCCACTGGATGGTGAGCATCCGGTGGCGCTGGAGGTCGCGGAAGGCGCCGTAGTCCGACAGCACGTCGAAGCGGTAGCTGGCCCGCTCCAGGCCCCGACCCGGCTTGTGGCGGCGGTTGGTGCGCTGCCCGACGTAGGCCGTCACCACCGCCTGGCGCTCGGCCGCCGACATGGTGGCCACCCGGGCCAGGACCTGGTCCTCGGGTAGGTCCACATGGGGGTAGAGCATGGCGGCGAGGAGCTTGTCCTCGGCCCCGGGGTCGAAGTCAACCAGGGTCACGGGCGGCCGTGGCTCGGGCGGCACGCCGGCGAAGAGGGTGGCCGCCACCTCGGCGGTGGCCCGGCCCGTCTCTTCCAGGTAGGCGGACCACGCCCCGCCCCGCTCAGGGCGGTCGATGCGGGTGAGGAACGAGGGGATGACCTTGCGCAGCTCGGCCACCATCAGCTCGGCGTAGGCCCGGGCCTCGGGCAGGGCCGACGCCCGCATCCGCAGCAGGAGGGCCTCGTAGCCCTGCCCCGTCCCGTAGATGCCCACGTTGGAGAGGGAGGCGGCGGGCAGCAGGCCCCGCAGGCTGTCGAACGCCTTGGCCCGGACGGATCGGCGGTAGACGAGGTCCGAATCGGCCGGGTCCTTGGGGTGCACCCGCCGGAAGTGCTCGGACATGACCGGGACGAGCTCCGCGTAGGTGGCGAAGAGATGGTCGAGCTCGGCCACGTAGCGGGTGCCGAGGGGCGAAGCCAGCACCGCCGGGTCGCGGTGGTAGCGGTAGCGGCCGCCCAGGCGTGTGTCGTAAGGCACATAGCGGGTGGACTGCTCCAGGTAGGACATCAGCCGGCCCCGCTCCAAGACCTTGGTCAGCAGGTTGGACGCCTGCTCACAGGCCAGGTGCACGCCCCCAAGCTGGGCCACCGAGTCGTCGCCGTACTCGAAGAACACCGTCTCGTAGAGCTGCTCGGCCCGGCGTAGGCCGACGGTGGCGTCCACCGAGGCGTCGCCCGACGTGTCCAGCTCGCCGACGAACTCGTCGAGGAACAGGCGGCGCAGGCTCTTGGCCGAGCGGCTGTAGCGGGCGAACAGCGCCCCCTTCACCACCTCGGGCAGGTTCACCAGGGCGAACACCGGGCCGTCGAGGTTGGTGACGTAGCGGCGGAGGACGTCGGCCTCCTCGTCCGTCCACTCCTCACGGGCGTAGGGGTGCCCACCCGGCGGCGGTGGCGACGGAGGGGGCATGGGAACGGGAAGACTAGGGGCCGGGCTCGAACGCATCGCGGACCGCCTCGGCGGCACCCGGGCGGAGCCACAGGTCGACGACGGTCATGGCCATGGCCTTGGCCCCGTCGAGCACCGCCCGGTCGCCCTGGGGACCGCCCGCCCACGAGGCGAACTCGGCCGAGTGCAGGGAGACCTCGGGGGGCGACGCCGCCACCATGGGGTGGATGGACGGCACCAGGTGGCTGACGTTGCCCATGTCCGTGCTGGCCATGACGCGCCGACCCGGCGCCGGGGTCCGTACCGGGCGGCCCAGGGCCGCGCTGTTCTCCCCGTACAGCTCGACGAGGGGCCCGTTGGTGCGCAGGTCCGAGTACTCGGGGGCGGTCAGCTCCCAGGTCATGGTGCAGCCGGCCGCTGCCGCCCCGGCCTCCAGGCAGGCCAGCACCCGCTCCTTGAGGGGCTGGAGGCTGGACAGGGTGGGTGAGCGCACGTACCACTCGGCCACCGTGCGGTCGGGCACGATGTTGGGCTTCTCCCCTGCCTCCAGGAACACGCCGTGCACCCGCTCGGCGTCGGCGATGTGCTGGCGCAGGGCGGCCACCGCGGTGTAGCCCAGGACGGCGGCGTCGAGGGCGTTGCGGCCCTGCTCGGGATTGGCGGCGGCATGGGCACCCCGCCCCGAGTACTGCACCCGCATGCTGGCGATGGCGATGACGTCGGCCTCGGTGAGGTCGAGGCCGGCGGGGTGCACCATCATCGCCGCGTCCACCCCCGAGAAGGCGCCCCGGTCCCCCATCAGGACCTTGCCGCCGCCACCCTCCTCGCCGGGGGTCCCGAGCACCCGCAGGCGGCCGCCGGCCTCCTCGGCCACGGTGGCGGCGGCCAGGCCCGCCCCCAGCCCGGCGGCGGCGATGACGTTGTGGCCGCAGCCGTGGCCTATTCGGGGCAGGGCGTCGTACTCGCACAGCACGGCGACGGTGGGGCCGTCCCCGTCGCCGACGTCCGCCGCCAGGGCCGTCTCCAGGTCGTAGGCGTGGCGCTGCACGGCCAGCCCGGCGTCGGCGAGGGTCTCGGCCACCAACGCCGCCGCCCGGTGCTCGGCGAAGAGCAGCTCGGGGGCGCCATGGATGCGCCGGGAGACGTCGACCAGCAGGTCGGCCCGCCGGTCCACCTCGGCGATCACCCGCTGCTTCGCCGTCTCCAGGTCGAGGCCGCCCACAGGCCCGAGCCTACGCCTGGGTCACCCCGCCGCCGGTAACCGAGCCGGTGGGGATGCGGGCCCCCACCGGCATGCGGCGGGCGTGGTCCCCAGGACCCGGGTGCCCGCCGCCAATAACTCAGTCGCCCTTGACCTTGTCGGCGACCTTGTCCACCGCGTCCTTCACCGACCCGGTGGCCTTGTCCACCTTGCCCTCGCGCTTGAGGTCGTCGTCGTCGCTCAGGTCGCCGGCCGCTTCCTTGATGCGGCCCTTGGTCTCGTCCATCTCTCCGCCCATGGCGGTCTCCTTCCGTCGAACGGGCTGTACGGGGAGGGGTGTTCCCTCGGGGGTCATCGGCGAACCGCGGGGTCTCAGGGGCGGCCGGCGGTAGGCGCGGACGTGGCCAGGCCGGTACGGCGCAGTTTGTGGGAGCGCAGGCGCGTGCCCACCACCGCGCTGCAGGCCGACTGGATGAGGACCAGTACATGAGCTGGCCGTACACGAACTGCTGCCGCGGCACCACCCCCAGGGGCCCCCACCGCTCGCCGTCCCCGAGCCCGCGACCCGGCCCCCCCACCGCGCCCGCTGCCGCCGGCGGCCGCTCTCGTCGACGTAGACGGGCGCCGTCGGGGGCGGCGGCTGTTGGTCGAGGCCCCCAGCGATGCCCTCGTCGACCGTCGTCTCCGCCAGGACCAACGATACCGAGCGGCCCGTTTGCCTCGTGCACCACCGGGGGGCAGGCGGGACGGAGCCTCAGCGCACGGTGGCCACCACACTGCCCACCGCCTTGTCGTGGAGGGCTGGTTGCGGGCGTCCCACAGGCGCCAGAGATCGTCGACGAGCCCGGGCAAGAACAGCAGCCACCACCGGGGCGGCGGTCAACAGCCGGCGACCGACGGCCCGGTCGTACCCAATGAGGGGGCTGGGGTGCCCGTGGCGGCTCGGGTCCGGGGGGCGGGCTGTCCGGGCCCTAACCGGGCTCGTCGTACCACGTCATTTGTTCACCTCGGGCTCCGTCGTTTCCGCGGTGCGGAGGCGACCCATGGCGTGCCCTATCGGGGCGCGACGGCGCTGAGATGCCCGGGCGAGCTCAGACCACGACGGTCAGGGCGTCGGGCTCCACCCGCACGGCCAGGGTGCGGGCCCGGCCGACCACCCGGCCGTCGAGGCGGAGGGGCAGCGCACGTTCCAGCTCCACCTGCACGGAAGGCGCCCGGCGCTCGGTGATTCCCGGGTGGGGCAGGTGGGCGCCGTGGTGGAGGCGCGACCGCACGACCGGGAGCTGGCCGAGGGAGAGACGGGCGTCGTAGGTGTCCACCAGGCCGTCGCCCGGGTGGGCCCGGGGACCGAGGTTCCACGGCCCGAGCCACTGGGCGTTCATGGCCACGAAGGACCGGTTCCACAGGCGGGTGCGGGCCACCAGGTGGGCCACGAAGAGGTGCAGCCGGCCGTCGGCCAGCACCTCACCCAGGTCCACGGGGAACACCACCCCGCCGCCGGTGCGCAGCCGGGCCTCGCCACCTTCGCCGCCGCCGCCGAGGGTCCGGCACAGGTCACCCCCCACCAGCCCGAGGACGGGCCGGGGCCGGTGGCCACGGCGGGCCGCCTCCAGCACCTCCCGGGCCTCGGCGTCGGAGCGCACGATCACCGCCCCTGGCGGCAGGGGCCCCGGTGCGCCGTACGGCGCTCCCTTGGCGATGGGCACCGGGACTAGCCCTCCGCCCCCACCACCGAGGACGCAGCCACGACACCCCGGAACAGGCGGTCGGCGGCGTCGCGTGCCGACCGGGCGGTGGCCGGGTCGGCGGCCACCTCACCCAGCTGGCGGAGCAGGTCGATGAGCTGCTTGACGTTGCGCACGAAGTCGCCGCCCGACAGCTCCTCCTCGGCGATGACGTCGCCCAGGTCCTCGCCCGCCGCCCACCCGTAGGCGGCGGCGAAGAAGCCGGGGTCGGGAGGCCGGGTGAGGGGCAGGCCGGCGTCGTCCTCGGCGGCGTTGAGCTCGCCGGCCAGGCGGGACAGCTCCGTCCACCGCCGGCGGACCCGGGTGGACGGGAACCACGGCTCGGGGCGGGGGCCGGGCGACCGGGTCTCGTAGGTGAAGCCCGAGGCCAGGGCGGCCAGGGACGTGGGGTCGAGGCCGTCGAGGAGGCCGGTGCGCAGCGCCTCGGCCACCAGCAGGTCGGACTCGTGCCAGATGCGGCTGAGCTGCTCGCCGGCGTCGGTGACGGACCACCCCTCCACGTACCCCCAGGCGCCCAACACCCGCAGCACCCGGTCGAACTGGCGGGCCAGGGACTCGGTGCGCCCCGAGATGCGCCGCTCCAGGCGCCGGCGGTCCTTTTCCAGGCGCTCCACTCGCTCGGCCGCCCGCAGGTGGGCCCGGGCGTCGGGGCACGTGGCCACCGGATGGGCCTCGGCCTCGGCGGCGGCGTCGGCCAGGGCGGCGGCCCGCCCGGCGCGGGGCGGGCGGTGCCGGGGGCCGTCGCCGGCGCCTAGGCGGGCCCTGCCCAGGGCCGAGGCCACCTCCCGCTGGAACCCCGGATTGCGGGGGGCGAAAGGGGTGGGCAGGGCCACCCGGCCGACGGCCAGGGGCGGCGCCGCGAAGTCCCGGTTGGAGAGCTGGAGGTGGCGGCGGTCGGCGGTGAGGGCGGACAGGCGGACCTCACCGCCCCGGCGGTGGCCGGTGGAGAGCACCGCCACCGGCCCGGCCGACTTGCCCCCGGTGAGCAGGACCACGTCGCCCGGTCGAAGGCGGCCCAGCGCCTCGGCCACCTCGGCCCGGGCCACCGCCGGGGCCGGCCCCAGGTCGTCCAGGCGGCGGATGAGGGCCCGGTACTCCTCCACGTCGCCCCGGTCGCAGCGGGCGGCCCCCCGGGCGGCGGACAGCAGGCCCTCGGTGCGCTCCACCTGGGCCTCCAGGCGGACGACGTCACGGTCGGCCCGGTACTGGGCGAAGCTGAGGTTGAGCAGGTGATGGGCGGTGTCGGGCGGGTACCGGCGCACCAGGTTGACGGCCATGTTGTACGTGGGCCGGAACGACGACGACAGGGCGTACGTGCGGGTGGACGCCAGCCCCGCCACCTGGTCGAAGGGCACGAACGGCGACCACAGCACGACCGCGTAGCCCACCGGGTCGATCCCCCGGCGCCCGGCCCGCCCGGTGATCTGGGTGTACTCGCCGGGCGTGAGCTGCTCGTGGCGCTCCCCGGTGAACTTCGAGAGCTTCTCGATGACTACCGAGCGGGCCGGCATGTTGATGCCCAGGGCCAGTGTCTCGGTGGCGAACACCGCCTTGACCAATCCCGCCGCAAAGCAGGCCTCCACCGCCTCCTTGAACGGCGGCACCATCCCCGCGTGGTGGGCGGCCAGTCCCGCTTCCAGGCAGGTGAGCCAGCGCCCGTAGCCGAGCACGGCCAGGTCGGCGTCGGACAGGCTCTCCGCCTTGGCCTCGGCGATGGCCCGGATGGCGGTGCGCTCCTCGGGCGTGGTCAGGCGGAGGCCGTAGTCGAGGCACTGGCGGACGGCGTCGTCGCACGCCGCCCGGCTGAAGATGAAGTAGATCCCCGGCAGCATGGCCTCCTCGGCCAGGCGCTCGACCACCTCCGCCCGCCGGGGCGTGAACAGCCGGCCGCCACGAGGTCGGCCGCTGCGGTCGCCCCACGCCGGGCGCTCCCCACGGTCCGGCCACGCCGGCCGGCCGGCGCGGACCCCGGGGCCGGCAGTGCCCCGGGCGTCGAGGCGGGTGGCCTCGGGGTTGGGCCGGCCGTCCACAAAGGTGGGCAGCAGGTGCAGGCGCTCGGCGTCCCGGTCCCCCACCAGGTACAGGTGCTGCAGCTCCACCGGCCGGCGCTCCTCGATGATCGCCGCCGTCGAGCCCCGCACGGTGCCCACCCAGTCGGCGAACTCCTCGGCGTTGGACACCGTGGCCGACAGGCAGACCAGGGTCACCTCGGGCGGCGAGTGGATGATCACCTCCTCCCAGACCGGCCCCCGGTAGGCGTTCTGGAGGTAGTGGACCTCGTCCAGCACCACGTAGCGCAGGCGGTCCAGGGCCGGCGACCCGGCGTAGATCATGTTGCGCAGCACCTCGGTGGTCATCACCACCACCGGGGCGTTGCCGTTGATGGCGTTGTCGCCCGTGAGCAGGCCCACCCGCTCGGCCCCGTGGACGCGGACGAGGTCGCCGTACTTCTGGTTGGAGAGGGCCTTCAGGGGCGTGGTGTAGAACGCCTTCCCCCCTTCGGCCAGGGCTTTGGCCACCGCGTACTCGGCCACCACCGTCTTGCCCGCGCCGGTGGGGGCGGCCACCAGCACGGAGTGGCCGGCGTCGATGGCGTCAAGGGCGCGCACCTGGAAAGGGTCGAGCGGGAAGGCGTAGGTCGCGGCGAAATCGGCGCGCTGCACGTGGCCTACTTCTTCAACAGGCGCCCGACCACGATGGCCGCCTCGTAGAAGACGTACATGGGGATGGCCATGGCGAACAGCGAGTAGGGATCCTGGCTGGGCGTGATCACCGCCGCCACCGTCACGATGATCACGATGGCTGGCCGGCGCCACTTGCGGAGGCGAGTGCTGGGAACCACGCCGGCCAGCTCCAGGAACACGAGCAGGATCGGGAACTCGAAGGCGATGCCGAAGGCCACGATCATGAGCATGATCAGGCTCAGGTACTTGGAGGGGGTGAAGAACGTCTCCAGGTCGTTTCCCCCCACCCCGATCAAGAAGCGCAGGGCGGGCTTGAACGTGAGCATGGCCACCGCCGCCCCCATCAGGAAGAGCACGATCGACGCCACGATGAAGGGGATGGCGAAGCGCTTCTCCTTCTTGTGGAGGCCGGGGGTGATGAACCGCCACAGCTCCCACAGCACGACCGGCGACGCCAGGAACATCCCGCCCCAGCCGGCGATCTTGAGCCGGGTGGCGAAGCCCTCCAGCGGGTCGGTGATCACCAGGCGCTTCTTGTGGGTGATGGACGTGTAGGGCGCGATCAAAACGTGGAGGATGCGGTTGTAGAGGACGAAGGCGATGACCGCCCCGACGGCCAGGGCGGCGGCCGACACGACGAGCCGGTGGCGCAGCTCGGTGAGGTGGTCGACGAGCGACATGCGCCCGCCCTCGAGGTCGTCGACCTCCCGGCCGTCGGACGCGATGGCGATGGGCCGGCGCCTACCCGGCGGGGGCCCCGCCCGGCGTGGGCCCGTCGCCCGACGAGGCGCCGCCCGACGGCTCGCCGGCGGTCGACGGCATGCCGGCGGTCGGCGGCACCGGCGGCGTGGCGGTGCCGGCGGCGAGGTCGGCGTCCGGGCTGCGGCCCGGCTCGGGGGGCGACGCGCCCGCGGGCGAGGCGGTGGTGGTGCTGGTGGGCGTGGCCGTGGCCTCGGGGGTGGTGGTGACCTCGGTGTCGATCACGTCGCGGATCTCGCTCTGCACCGTCTGGGACCAGCGCCGCACCTCGGCCAGGGCCTTGCCGATCTGGCGCCCGGCCTCGGGCAGGCGCGTGGGGCCGAGCACGATCAGGGCGACCACCAGTATCACCAGGATCTCGGCGGGACCCAACGACGAGGGCATCGCCCGAGCCTACCGAGGGTGGGTCTCGTCGATGGCGTCGCCAGAGTCGCCGGCGGCGGCCCCCGGGTCGGCGGCGGCACTCTCGCCGACGGCTTCGGCCCCGGTCGCGCCGCCGGCGGCGGCTTCGGCGTCGAGGCGCTCGAGCTCGGCCCGGACCGACTGGCCGAGGGTCTCCACGTTGCGCTGGAGCTGGCGGGCGGCGCCCAGCACCCCGGAGAGGACTTTGAGCACCACCAGTGCGCCGGTGATGGCCAGCACGGCCAACGCGATCCACAGGGCGGTCATCGGTGCCGATGCTACCGGCGCCGCCCTACAGTCGGCCGGTGCAGTCCCTCCGCCGCCCGCCCATCGGCTTCGCCCACCGGGGGGCCCGGGCCCACGCCGCCGAGAACACGCTGGAGGCCTTCGCCCTGGCCCTGCGCCTGGGGGCCACCGGCCTGGAGACCGACGCCTGGCTCACGGCTGACGGGGTGGCCGTGCTGGTCCACGACGGCCGGGTGGGCGGGGGCCTGCGCCGGCGGCCCATCGCCGAGCTGGTTCGCGCCGGTCTCGACCCGTGGGTGCCCTCCCTCGGTGAGCTCTACGAGCGGTGCGGGACGGGCTTCGAGCTCTCCGTGGATGTCAAGGAGCCCGGGGCGGCCGCCGCAGTGGTTGCCGCCGCCGAGGCGGCGGGCGGGGAGGCGCCCGGGCGGCTCTGGCTGTGCCACCCGGAGTGGGAGCACCTGACGGCGTGGCGAGAGCGGTGGCCCTGGGTCCACCTGGTCGACAGCACCCGGCTCCGGCTGATGCGCCGGGGCCCCGAGCGACGGGCGGCCCAGCTGGCCGAGGCCGGCATCGACGCCGTCAACCTCCACCACACCGACTGGTCGGGGGGGCTAACGACCCTGTTCCACCGCTTCGGCCGCCTGGCCTTCGCGTGGGACGCCCAACACGAGCGGGTCCTGCGGGGCCTGGTGCGCATGGGGGTGGACGCCGTCTACAGCGACCACGTCGACCGCATGGTGGAGGCGCTCGGCGCCAGCCCGTCCCTCGGTGCCTGAACCCCGCCCGGCCGATCAGGCCGGCGCCGTCAGAGCAGGCCGAACGAGCCGAACGGCCAGACCTTCACGAAGGCGCGCCCCACCAACAGGTGTTGGCTGATGGGCCCGAAGAAGCGACTGTCCTTGGAGTTGCCGCGGTTGTCCCCCATGACCCACAACTGCCCTGGAGGGACCGTGCGGGCGTCGAAGGCGCCGGTGGTCACCCCGTCGGGCAGGTAGGGCTCCCGCAGGACCCGGCCGTTGACCAGGATGTGGCCGTCCCGGGCCTCCACCGACTCGCCGGGCAGCCCGATGACACGCTTGATGAGGTCCTTGATGGAGGCGTTGTTCTCCCCCGGCGGGCTGCGGAACACCACGATGTCGCCCCGGTGGACGTCGTGGAGGTCGTAGCTGAGCTTGTTCACCAGGACCCGGTCCTGGATCTTCAGGGTGGGCTCCATGGAGGCGGAGGGGATGTAAAAGGCCTGGAGCAGGAACGTCTTGACGACGAACGCCACCAGGAGAGCTCCGACGAGGATGGCCACCCACTCGACGGCTCCGCGCAGGGCGGAGGGCTTGGAAGTCTCCGGCGGGGCGCCCGGCGGTGTCTCGGGCAGCGTCACCCGCTCGTCGACCATCGGGGCGAGGCTACCCCAGGGGTGCGAGGCCTTCGGGTCGTGCCCCGGCGGGCGGGGCCTGAGGCCGGTAGCGGGCAAGGAGCCGGCAGGCGGCGGCCCGCCCGACCCCACGGTCGCCCTCCACCACCCGGGACGCCGGCCCCAGCCGCAGCAGCAGGCGCTCCAACCAGGCCCGTTCGCTGACCGCCAGGGTGACCCGCAGCCGCCCGTCGCCGGCCTCCTCCACCGCCTCGGTCGGGTATTGCTCGGCCACCCAGCGGGCCCCCGGCGCCAGGTCCAGGGTCACCCGCGGGTCGTCGGGACGGGGTTCGTACACGGTGAGCTCGGGGCGACGGTCGGGCGGCACGAAGCGGCGCTCGAGGGTCACCGCCGACCGCACCCTGTCCACCCGGAAGAGGCGCTCGTCGTCCACCGCGTGGCACCAGGCCGACAGGTACCACTGGCCGCCGGCGGAGAACACGGCGTAGGGGTCGACCACCCGCCGGGTCCACTCGTCACGCCCGAAGGCGTAGTAGTCGATCTCCACCTGGCGCCCGCCGGCCGCCGCCTCGGACAGGGCCTGGAGGGTGTCGGGCGGGGCCGGGCCCAGGGAGACGTCCACCTGCTCGCCGGCGTCCACCCCCAGGGCGGCGGCCAGCTTGGCCAGGCCCCGGGCCAGGGGCGACGCAGGGTCGGCGCCGGGCGCCGCCGCCAAGCTGGCGCCGGCGGCCAGGAGGGCCAGGCCCTCGGCCGGGGTGAGGCGCAGGGGCCGCGAGAAATAGTCGGCGTAGCGGATCCAGACCCGACCATCGGCGATGTCGACGTCGATCAGGACGTCGGGGGTGTAGGGGTACAGCCCGCACAGGAACAGGAGCTGGAGGTCGTCCACCAGCTCCTGCTCGCCGTAGCCGAAGCGGGTGCACACCTCCTCCAGGCGGGGCCCGTCGTGGGCCGCGACCCAGGGGACGACGGCCAGCAGGCGGGACAGCCGCTCGTCGGCGCTCACCCGCGGCACAGCGCCTCCAGCCACCCGGCCACATCGGCCCGCAGGTCGGGAGGCCCCAGCACCTCGGCGTGGTCCAAGAACCCGAGGACGAAGGAGCGGAAGGCGTCGCGGTTGGTCACGCGCACGGCCAGGACCACCGAGGCGTCGTCGCGCCGCTCCTCCACCGCCGCGGCGCCCACGTGGCCGATGGCCCAGGCGGCCTGATCGGCGTCCACGAGGAGGCGGGCGGTCACCGGGGCGTCGGTGCCCGCCTCCCACGGGGAGGGGGCCGGGGGCCCGCCCGCCGGGCGGGGGGCGAAGGCGCCGGCCGGGGAGCCGGTGCTGACGTCACCCTCGATGCGGTCGAGGCGGAACGACCGGTCGTCGCCCGCCTCGCGGTCCATGCCGGCCAGGTACCAGTGGCCGTTGCGGAACGACAGGCGGTGAGGCTCCACGTTGCGCCGGCGCCCCCGGTAGGCGAAGCCGACCCGGCGGCGCTCGGAGATGGCGGCGAACAGGGGGGCCAGATGGGCCTCGCCGGGCAGGGCGGCCAGAGTGGGTGCGGGCCCCGCCTCGGCCACCTCCCCGCCCAGCTTCCACAGGGCGCCCATGCCGTCCGAGCCCTCCAGGCGCACGGCGGAGGCGGCCAGGTGGAGGGCGGCCAGCTCGTCGGGCTCCAGCCCGGGGTCGGCCAGGTAGTAGGCGTCCTTGGGAATGCGGTACCCCACGACGTTGGGGTCGTCGGGGTCCACCGCCTCGGTGACCACAGGCACGCCCATCTCCCGCAGGGTCTCCTTGTCCCGTTCGAACGCCCGCCGGAAGGTGGCCTTCTCGCCCGTGTACCCGGGCACCCGCCGGCGCACCTCCTCGGCGGTGAGGGGCTGGGAGGCGTCGAGGAGGGCGGCCACCAGGTTGATCAGTCGCTCCAGCCGATGCACCCCGTGGCCACCCCCTCCGTCCGTCGGTCCTGCCTGGCGGCCACGGTAGCCAGGCGGGCGACAGGGACGGCCGGTCGGGTCCGGTAGCCTCGATCCCTGGTGACGACCAGGCGCAAGCTCCTGCTCCTGCTGCGCAAGCATCCCGGGACCACCGTGGCCGAGCTGGCGGCGGACCTGGAGCTCACGGGGATGGGCGTCCGCCGCCACCTCGACGTCCTGGCCGCCGAGGGCCTGGTGGAGCCTGTGCAGTGCACCCGCCGGGCCCGAGGTCGCCCGGCCACCGGTTGGCGGCTGTCGGCCGCCGGCCTGGAACTGTTCCCCCGGCGCTACGACAGCATCGCCCTCGACGTGCTGGAGGACGTGGCCGAGTGCGCCGGCCCGGCGGCGCTGGCCGAGGTGTTCGAGCGCCGAACCGAGAAGGCGGTGGCCGAGTACGAGGCGGCCCTGGCCGGGCGGGAGTCGCTGGCCGACCGGGTGGCGGGACTGGCCCGGATCCGCGACGACGCCGGCTACCTGGCCGAGTGGTCGACGGGCCCCGACGGCGAGCTCATCCTCACCGAGAACAACTGTGCCGTGCACAGGGTGGCCGAGCACCATCCGGCGGTGTGCGCCATGGAGCTGGCCCTCATCCGGCGGGTCCTCGGCCCCGATGTGGAGGTGGTCCGCACCGCCCACACCATGGCCGGCGACGCCGTCTGCTCCTACTGCATCCGTCCTCGCCACGACGGCTGACGTCACCGACACCGACCCCCACGACGTCCTGGCCGGGACGGGCGGCGGTGACGCCCGGGCGGGCGACGAGGGCGGTGGCGGGGGCGGGGAAGGGGCGGCGCCCGGCGGCGGTCTCGGGGGGACGGGCGACGGGGCGGGCCACGGCGGGCCCGGCGGTCCCGGGTCCCCGTTGGTGGCCGCCGCCCGACGGCTGGCGGACGACGTCCTGGCACCGGCGGCGGCGGCCACCGACCAGGCCCCGGTGGTCCCCGCCGGCCACCTGCGGGCCCTGGCCGACGCCGGGTTGTGTGGCCTGGTCGGGCCCCCCGACGCCGGCGGGTCGGCGGCCCCGGCGTCCGTGGTCCGCCAGGTGTACGAGGCCCTGGCGGGAGCGTGCGGCGTCACGTTCTTCGTGTGGGTCCAGCACCACGCCCCGGTGCGCATGCTGGCGGCGTCGGCCAACGCCGCCCTGCGGTCCCGGTGGCTGGCGCCCCTGTGCCGGGGCGACGTGCTCGGGGGCGTGGCCTTCGCCTACCTGCGCCGGCCAGGGCCCCCGGCAGTGGTGGCCCGCCCGGTGGCCGGCGGCTGGGTGGTGGGCGGCGTCGCCCCGTTCGTCACGTCGTGGGGCCTGGCCCGGGTGGTGGCGGTGGCCGCCCGGGCCGGCGACGACATCGTGTTCTTCGCCCTCGACGCCGAGGCGGAGGCCACCGCCGCCCGGGTGGCCGCGTCTCCCCCGCTGGGCCTGGCCGCCATGGCCGCCTCGGCCACCGTGCGCCTGACCTTCGACGGCCTGATCGTCCCGACCGCCGACGTCATCGCCACCACGCCCTTCGCCGCCTGGTCGGCCCGCGACCGTTCGGCCACGGCCAGTCCCCACCCGGCCGCCTTCGGGCTGGCGGCCACCGCCGTGCGCCTGCTCGACGAGCGGGGCCGGGTCAGTGGCCAGGCCGCGGTGTCGTCCGCCGCCGACGCCCTGGGCCGGGAGCTGGCGGCCTGCCGGCACCGGTCGTGGGCGCTGGCCGACGCCGGAGGCGCCGAGGACCGCCGGCTGGCCGACCTGGTGGCGGCCCGGGCGTGGAGCCTGGACGTCGCCCTGCGCTCGGCGGCTGCCCTGGTGGCCGCCTGTGGCGGGGGGGCCATGGCCACCAGCCATCCCGCCCAGCGCCTGGTGCGGGAGGCCGCCTTCTGGTCCATCCAGGCGCAGACGCTCCCGGTTCGGGAGGCCACGCTGGCCCGTCTGACCCCGGGCCCTTCTCCCGACTGGTGACACCGTCGGGGTCCAGGGCCGGACCTGTCATCACTTCGGCCGCGGGTGGCGGGGCGCGGTCAGCCGAGCATTCCGGCGGCCACGATGCCGGCGGCGGCCGCCCAACGGAAGAACCCCGGGTCGTCGGCCACCGACCGTCCCATGGTCCGCACCTGGAGACCGAAGCCGGCCAGGAGGGCGCCGACGTCGCCCACCTCGACCTCCCTCACCCGGTGGGGCTCTTCCACGAGGGGGTGGGCCGCCCCCCGGGGCACGGCCACGACCGCCGGCCGCTCGGCTGCCCACAGGGCGGCGACGGTGTGGGCGCTCACGCCCCGGTGGCGCTCCCGGAGGTCGGCGTCGGAGAACCGCACGGCCACCACCGGCCGCCCGCCGAGGCGGTGGGCGGCGTCCACCACCCCCGCCACCTCCAACCCGCCGAACCCCAGCCGGCTGGCGGTGCCCACCGCCCCCGGGCCGGGGCCGACCACCACCGCCTCCGCCCCTGCCGCCCCCACCGCCACCTCCAGGGCGGAGTGGACGGTGACGGCCTCCAAGTCGCCCCCGAACGCTTGCCCGCAGGTCACGGTGGCGGCCACCAGGCCGGCGGCGACGAGGGCGGGCACCAGGTCGGAGAGGGCCAGGGGCAGCGAGGCGGCGTCCGTCATCACGTAGGCCACGCAGGTGGCGGGTCGGACCGAGGCCAGCGCCGCGGCCACGCACGCCACCTGGCTGTGCAGGGCGCAGGCCACCACCGGAGCGCCTCCCAGCCCCGCGGGCGCCGAGTAGCCCGGTGCCTCCTCGGCGGCGCCCACGTCGGCCTGCAGGCTGGTGTAGCGGAGCTTCATCACCGTCCCCGGCCCGGCGTGCGACCAGTCCCGGCGGGCCAGGTTCCAGTGCACGACGTGGCTTCCGCCGGTGCCCAGCCCCAGGTCGACGGCGGTGGTGTTGACGACCACCCGGTCGCCCGTCGCCACCGGGCCGATCAGGTCGGTCAGCACGTAGGCGGGCTCACCGTCCACCTCGACCCGCTGGAAGCCAGCCCGCTGGGAGACGACGGCGGTGACGGTGCCGGTCCGGAAGGAGGGCACGCGGACCCGGCTACAGGCTGGCGATCAGCTTCTCGACCCGTTCGTCGCGCGAGCGGAACGGGTCCTTGCACAGCACCGTGCGCTGGGCCTGGTCGTTGAGCTTCAGGTGGACCCAGTCCACCGTGTAGTCGCGCTTGCGCTCCTTGGCCCGGCGGATGAACTCGCCCCGCAGGCGGGCGCGGGTTGTCTGGGGCGGGGAGATGACGGCCTCGTCGATGGCGGCGTCGTCCACCACCCGCTCCACCCGGCCCCGGTCCTGGAGCAGGTAGTACAGGCCCCGCTTGCGGTTGACGTCGTGGTACTGGAGGTCGAGCAGGGCGACGCGGGGGCTGGTCAGCGACAGGCCGTGGCGCTCCCGGTAGGCCTCCACCATGCGGTACTTGATGACCCAGTCCACCTCCCGGTCGAGGCTGAGGGGGTCGTGCTCCAGCTTGGTCAGACAGTGCTCCCACATCTTCAGGGCCTGCTCCTCCAGCGGGCTCAGCCCCCGGGTCTCGGAGTAGCGCAGCGCCCGGGTGAGGTACTCGCCCTGGATCTCCACCGCCGACAGCTCCCGGCCGTTCTCCAGGCGCACCTTGCGCGTGCAGGTGATGTCGTGGCTGATCTCGCGGATGGCCCGAATCGGGTTGTCGAGCGTCATGTCCCGCATGACGACGGCCGGGTCCTCCAGCATGCGCAGCAGGATGCTGGTGGCCCCCACCTTGAGGAAGGTGGCGTACTCGCTCATGTTCGAGTCGCCCACGATGACGTGGAGGCGGCGGAACCGCTCGGCGTCGGCGTGGGGCTCGTCGCGGGTGTTGATGATGGGCCGGCTGCGGGTGGTGGCCGACGACACGCCCTCCCAGATGTGCTCGGCCCGCTGGCTCACGCAGTAGGTGGCGCCCCGGGCGGTGTTGAGGACCTTCCCGGCACCGGCGTACACCTGGCGGGAGACGAAGAACGGGATGAGCACCTCGGCGTAGTGACCGAAGTCGTCGCGGCGGCTGGTGAGGTAGTTCTCGTGGCACCCGTAGGAGTTGCCGGCCGAGTCGGTGTTGTTCTTGAACAGGTAGACGACGCCCCGGATGCCCTCCTCCCGCAGGCGCTGCTCGGCGCTCGAGAGCAGGCTCTCGAGGATGCGCTCCCCGGCCTTGTCGTGGGCCACCAGGTCCTCGATGGAGTCACACTCGGGGGTGGCGTACTCGGGGTGGCTGCCGACGTCGAGGTACAGGCGGGCCCCGTTCTCGAGAAACACGTTGCTGCTGCGGCCCCACGACACGACCCGGCGGAACAGGTAGCGG
This sequence comes from Acidimicrobiales bacterium, assembly GCA_046263055.1. Classification (GTDB taxonomy): domain Bacteria; phylum Actinomycetota; class Acidimicrobiia; order Acidimicrobiales; family AC-14; genus DATAQC01. The sequence goes on from JBHELO010000091.1 coordinate 31,039, forward strand.
GCCACCTCGTCGGGGCTCAAGCGGCGCTGGCCCCGTAGGGTGCAGGTGACCCCGTACTCGTTCTCCAGACCGAAGATGCGCCGTTCCATGTAGGGCCACGGTACCGTTCATGGGATGCAACGGACCCGCATGGTTCGGCTGGCCACGGTGAACACCTCGTTTCACGCCCGGGTCATCGCCGCCCGGGTCGGGGCCGAGGGCATCGTGTGCGAGCTGCGGGGCAACCTGGACGGGCCCTACCCCATGGGCGACGTGCACGTCTTCGTCCCCGAGGACGACCTGCCGGCCGCCACCGAGCTGCTCATGGCCGACGAGGTGGAGTCGGCCTTCGACGACGAGAACGACGCCGACGGCCGGTCGCCGGTGGAGCTGTGGCTGGTGCTGGCCACCATCGTGGTCCTCGCCGCCGTCCTGTTCGCCCGGTCGTTCTGACCTCCGCCGGTCTGGCGTCGCCCGGGCCGGCGTAGAGTCGCCTGCCCGCCGACAGGAGGAGTGGGATGGCCACCTACGTCATGCTCATGAAGTTCATCACCCCCGGCATGGACTCGATCAAGGAGGCCACCGCCGGGCGGGCCGCCGGGAAGAAGGCGGCCAAGGCCCTCGGCATCACCTGGAAGCACCAGTACCTGGTGATGGGCCAGTACGACGTGATCACCGTCATCGAGGCCCCCGACGACGAGACGGTGGCCAAGTTCGCCCTCATGGGGATGACCGGCAGCCTGGAGATCACCACCATGCGGGCCTTCACCGAGTCGGAGGCCGACAGGCTCATCAAGGACATATCCGCCGGCCCCCGACCCGGCTGACCGGCGGGCCGGCCGCTCAGGCCAGCAGGGCCGCCAGCTCCTCCTCCGGCACCCGGCGGAACGCCCGCCGGTCGGTGGTGCGGGCGAGGACCGCCACCTCCAGGTCGGTCGCGCCCAACGTGCGCTCGGGCCCGGCCAGGGCGGAGACGGCGGCGCCCAGGGCGGCGCCCAGGTCCATGCCCTCGGTGATGGTGGGCGTGAGCCGTTCGGCGATGGTCTCGGCGTCCCCGCCCAGCACCGTCGAGCCCTCCTCGTCCACCACGAAGCCGTCGTAGCGGATGCGGAACAGGCGGTCGCCGTCGGGCGCCACGCCGACCTCGGCCATCAGGATCTCCACCTCCATGGGCTTCATCTCGTGGGTGAAGATCTGGTGCAGCGTCTGGGCGTAGGCGTTGGCCAGGCTGCGGGCGTCCACGTCTTCGCGGGAGTAGGTGAAACCCTTCACGTCGGCGTTGCGGACGCCCAGGATGCGCAACGAGTCGAACTCGCTGTAGCGGCCCACTCCGGCGAAGGCGATGCGGTCGTAGATCTCGCTCACCTTGTGCAGGGTGCGGGACGGGTTCTCGGCGCAGAGGAGGATGCCGGCGTCGTAGGTGAGGGCCACCAGGCTCCGGCCCTGGGCGATGCCCTTGCGGGCGTAGTCGGCCCGGTCCTTCATCACCTGCTCGGGCGCCACGTAGTACGGCATCGTCATCGGTCCGCCCCCCCTCCCGGTCGGGAGCCTCCGGCCGTCATGGCCGGCGCCCGCCCTCGGTCTTGCGGCCGATGAGGGTGGTGAACCGCTCGGCCACCTCCGGTTCGGCCACCCGCTCGAAGCCCCCGCCGGTGATGGTGGCCACCGTCGGGTAGATGCCCCGCACGACGTCGGGCCCACCGGTGGCCGAGTCCTCGTCGGCCGCCTCGTACAGGGCCTCGATGCACAGCTCGACGGCGGCCGCCTCGTCCAGGCCCTCCCGCCAGCCGAGCTTGATGGTGGTGCGGGCGTCGCGCCCACCGGAGCCGGTGGCGTGAAAGTCGTCCTCCTCGTAGCGGCCGCCGGTGAGGTCGTACTTGAAGATGCGCCCGGCCCGCCGGCGCAGGTCGTAGCCGGCGAAGATGGGCACCACGGCCATGCCCTCCATGGCCATGGGCAGGTTGGCCCGCACCATCTGGCTCAGCTTGTTGGCCTTGCCCTCGAGGCTCAGGGCCACGCCCTCCACCTTCTCGTAGTGCTCCAGCTCGGTCTGGAACAGGCGCACCATCTCGACCGCCGGGCCGGCGGCACCCGCGATGGACACCCCCGAGTGACGGTCGGCCGCGAACACCTTCTCGATGGCCCGGTGGGCGATGCTGTAGCCCTCGGTGGCCCGCCGGTCGCCGGCCATCACCACCCCGTCGGCGTAGCGCACGGCCACGATGGTCGTGCCGTGGGCGGTGACGACCGGTACCGCCGGCCAGGTGGGCGCAGCCGCCGCCCGGGTGGCTCGGAGCAGGTCGGAGAAGCTGGGCCCGGGGTCGTCCCCGGCCCCGAACAGGGGAACCGTCATGGTGCCGGCGAGGCTAGCGGGGCCCCGCCCCCCGGCTCCATTTTCATACAGCTACTGTCCGCCCTTCTGTATATACGAGCGAACAAACTCCTCTGCGTTCTCCTCGAGGACGTCGTCGATTTCGTCCAGAAGCTCGTCCAGCTCGGCCTTCAACTTGTCGCCCTGCTTGCTCGAGGGGGGGATCTCTTCG
>JBHELO010000092.1:0-41277 GCA_046263055.1 Acidimicrobiales bacterium
ATCTACGGCTTCCGGGGCGCCCACCTGGCCAACATCCTCCGCTTCGGCCGGCATTTCCCGCCGCCCCGGCCACTGCCCCTGCAGGTCACCTTCCGCTTCGGCCCCACCCTGGTGGCGCTCGCCAACCGCATCGCCGACAAGGTGGGCCACCACCTGGACAAGACGCTCGTCGCCGCTCCCGGCGCGCCGGCCACCACCATCGAGTGCTTCCTCGCCGCCGACGACGCCGAGGAGGCGGCCACCATCGCCGCCGACGTCGCCGCCCGGGGGGCGCCCTACGGCCAGACGGCCGTGCTGTGCCGCAAGCGGCGCCTGATCCGCGCCACCGTGGACGCCCTCGAGGCCCGAGGCGTGCCCGTGGAGGTGGTGGGTGCCGGCGGCCTGCTCGACCGCCCCGAGGTGGTGGACGTGGTGTCCTGGCTCGAGGTCCTGGCCGACCTCTCGGCGCCCGTCGGGCTGCTCCGGGTGCTCACCGGCCCCCGCTACGCCCTCGGCCTGCGCGACCTTGCCGCCCTGGCCCGCCACGGCCGGCGCCTGGCCGAGGAGGACCGCGGGCACCCCCGGGCAGCCGACCCCGTGCCGGGCGGCACCCGCCCCGGCTACCTGGCCGCCGCCCTCGCCGACCTCGGGGCCGTGCCCGACCTGTCGCCCGAGGGCCGCCTGCGGGCGGCCGACTTCTGCGCCGAGCGGGCCGCCCTCGCCCGGGCCGCCGCCACCCTGCCCGTCCTCGACCTGGCCGAGGCCGTGCTGGAGCGCACCGGTCTGTGGCGGGCGGCCGGCGACAGGGGCAGGGAGAACCTGCTCCGCTTCCTCGACCTCGCCGCCCGGTTCACGCCCGTGGAGGGCGACCCCGGGCTGGCCGCGTTCGTCGAGTACCTCCAGCTCCTGGACGAGACCGAGGAGGACCTGGCCGAGGCCCACGCCACCGACGCCGACGCCGTCAAGGTCATGACCGTCCACCAGGCCAAGGGCCTCGAGTTCGACGTCGTGCACGTGCCCGGCCTGGCCGGTCGGGGGCGCAGCCAGATCTTCCCCGACAGCCGAATGGGCGAGAACGCCCTCACCACGGCGTCCGCCCTGCCCTGGTGGCTGCGCGAGGACGACGGCCTTCCCGACCCCGCCAGCGCCGCCACCAGGGCGGAGATCGAGGAGGCCATCCGGGCCCGGCGAACCGACGAGGAGTGGCGCCTCCTGTACGTGGCCGCCACCCGGGCCCGCCGCCACCTCGTCCTCTCCGCCGCCCACTGGTACCGGCCGTCGCCGGAGCCCCAGGGGCCGTCGTCGTTCTACGACTTCGTGGCCGCCCAGCCCGACCTGGTGACTGAGCGCTTCCGCCACGAGGCGGCCACCCTCGACCCGGCGGTAGCGGCCAAGGAGCACCACCGCTCGGCGGCCGCCGGCCGGTACGGTGGACCGGTGGCGCCTGCGCCCCCCTCACAGCTCTCCCTCGCCGACGTCGCCGCCCCCGTCCCCGCAGCGCAGGCGACGGCCGACGCGCCGGCGCCTCCCGCGCTCTCCGTCACCGGGCTCGTCACCTACGCCCGCTGCCCGAAGCAGTTCTACTGGTCGGTGGTGCGGCCCCTGCCCCGGCGCTCGTCGGCGGCCGCCCGCCTCGGCAGCGAGGTGCACCGGTGGATCCAACAACGGGCGGGCGGGCGCCAGCTCTCGCTCATGGAGCCCGAGGGCGAGCCCGACCTCGACCCCGACGCGGTTCCCGCCGACGCCGGGCTGGCGTCGCGGCTCAAGGCCTCCTTCCTGGCCAGCCCGTGGGCCAACCTCGAGCCCACCCGGGTGGAGGCACCGTTCGTCCTGGCCCTGGGCACCCACGTCGTGCGGGGTCGGGTGGATGCCGTCTACCGGCGCCAGGGCCGCCTGGAGCTGGTGGACTTCAAGACCGGCCGCCCCACCAGCGCCGCCGACCCCTCGGCCGGCGTCCAGCTCGACCTGTACGGCCTGGCGGCGGTGGAGGCGTGGGACGCCGACCCCGCCGAGCTGCGCACGACTTACTGCTGGCTGCGGGGCGACGGTCCCCCGGCGGTGGAGAGCACCGACTGGGTGGCGGCCACCGTGGAGCGGGTGCGGGCCAGCCTCACCGCCACCCTCGACCGCCTGGCCGCCGCCCGCTACGGGCCCACCGCCGGCCCCTGGTGCCGGGGCTGCGACTTCCTCCCGGTGTGCGCCGCCGGCCAGTCGCTGGTCGCCGAACCGTCCTGATCCCCGGCCGGTCGGCACCACCGCGGCCCCCGCCGTCCGTCCGGCCTCCCCGGGGCGGCCCCAACCGGCAACCGGCCCGGCAGCCCCGGTCGGGGGACACGGGACCCGGCGTCAGGAGCGGAACTCCACCCCGGCCACCGCCCTCGGGAGGCCGCGCCCGCTGGCGCCCACGAAGGCGTCCAGGCCGGCCACCATCTGGTGGCGCTGGCTGGGCGGGACGCGGCGCAGGATCCGGCTGACCTCGGCCCGGCGGCTGGCGTTGACGAGGTGCACCAGCTCGGCGCCCGCCTCGGTGACGTTCAGGGAGACCTCCCGGCGGTCGTCCTCGGAGCGCACCCGGGCGATCAGGTGCTTGGCCACCAGGCGGTCACAGAGGCGGGTGGCCACCGACGGCTGGACCCCGAGCAGGTCGGCCAGGGCCACCAACCGCAGCGGAGCGGCGCGGTCCAAGATGTCGAGGGCCCGGAACTGGGGGACGGTCACGTCGTTGCCCGACTCCTCCAGGGCGCGCGCTGTCACCGAGGCCAGCACGCCCGCCGCCCGCAGGACGGCGTCGGTCACCGCTACCAGGTCGTCGGCGGCCATCGGCCGGCACCCCTTTCCCGGCGGAAGCGTCCCACGAGCTATCCCATGGCACAAGGGCGAGGGTGCCCAATCGCCACCGGTGACGGCGGTCACCACGTTTCGCCCTGGGTAAGGCGGTCCCCAAGGAGGTGGACGGTGGGCGGGGCAACCGTGCTCGACGGCAGCGGGAAGGCGGTCAAGCAACCGCTGTTCTGGGGCGCGTTGGCGGTCCCACTGGTCGCTGGTGCGGACCCGGGGCCACTTCCTGACCGACATCCTCGGCGGGGACGTGGTGGGCGTGCTCACCGCCATCGCCGTGCGCCGATGGTGGCCGGCGCCGAGGGACGAAAAATCCCCGGGCCGCGTTGCGCCCGACTGATTGACGACGGTAAACTTTGCTGTATGCAGGCGGTATCCCGGACAGGCGTCGGTGGCCCCAACCAGGATCTCGACGGCACCGGCCTGCACCTGGCTCTCGCCCGCTACGCGCGTACCCGGGACCCGGCCCTTCGAGAGTCACTGGTGGCCGCCCACCTCGGGCTGGCCCACTGGGCCGCCGGCCGGTTCACGGGCCGGGGGGAGCCCCTCGACGACCTCGTGCAGGTGGCCCTCCTCGGCCTGCTCAAGGCCTTGGACCGGTTCGACCCGGAGCGGGGCTCGTCGTTCTCCGGCTACGCGGTGGCCACCATGTTGGGCGAGCTCAAGCGTCACCTGCGCGACCGGTCGTGGGCCGTCCGCCCGCCGCGGGGGCTGCATGACCGCTACCTGCGGGTGCGGCGGGCCCTCGACGATCTCACCCAGGAGGAGGGCCGGTCGCCGACCGTGGACGACCTCGCGGCCCGCACCGGCATGACGCTCGACGAGGTGGTGGAGGCCAGCGAGGTGGGCCGGGCCTGGTTCCACGACTCTCTCGACGGGCGCCCGGACGGAGGCGACGGCCGTGATCCGGCGAACGTCGACGACGACGAGCGGTTGGCGGCGGTGGAGGAGCGGGCCGACCTGGGACCCCTGTTGCGCCGGCTGTCGCCCCGGGACCGACGGGTGGTGCACCTGCGGTTCGTGGACGACCTCACCCAGACCCAGATCGCCCGGCTGCTGGGCGTGAGCCAGATGCAGGTGTCACGCATCCTCAGCCAGAGCCTGGCCAAGCTGCGGGCCGAGGCCGCCCGGTGAGCAGCGGCCCCGAGCCTCCCACCGGGCGCCAGCACGACCTCCGCTACGGTGGGCAACGGGCCACGGTGGTGGAAGTGGGCGGCGGCCTGCGCAGCTACACGGTGGACGGCGCGCCCGTGCTCGACGGCTACGAGGCCGGGGAACGCTGCACCGGGGGCCGGGGCCAGGTCCTCGTCCCCTGGCCCAACCGGTTGGCCGGTGGCCGCTACCAGTTCGCCGGCCACGACCACCAAGTGGCGCTGACCGAGCCCGAGCAGGACAACGCCATCCACGGCCTCGTGCGGTGGGCCAACTGGACGCTCCTGGAGGGGGCCGACGACCGGGTGGTCCTGGGCCACCTCCTCCACCCGCAGCCGGGCTACCCGTTCTGCCTCGACCTGCGGATCTCCTACGTCCTGGGCGGCGAGGGCCTCACGGTGGAAACCAAGGCAACCAACGTGGGGTCGTCGCCCCTGCCCTTCGGGGCCGGCGCCCATCCCTACCTCACCCTGGGCACGCCCACCGTGGACCCCCTCGTGCTGCGAGCGCCGGGCGCCACCTGGATGCCCACCGACGACCACCAGATCCCCACCGGCACGGAGCCGGTGGACAGCAGCCCGTACGACTTCCGGTCGCCCCGGCCCATCGGCACCACCGTGCTGGACACCGGCTTCGCCGACCTGGAGCGGGGCGACGACGGGCGGGCCCGCGTCGAGGTGGCCACCGCCGACGGCACCCGGCGCGCCGCCTTGTGGATGGGGCCCGCCTACCGCTGGCTCATGCTGTTCACCGGCGACAGCCTGCGCCAGCCCCACCGGCGCCGCCAGGGCCTCGGGGTCGAGCCCATGACCTGCCCGCCCGACGCCTTCCGCACCGGCCAGGGCGTGATCGTCCTGGAGCCGGGCCAGACGTTCACGGGGGCGTGGGGCATCACCCCGGGCGCCGGCCGGGGGACGTGAGCGGGGCCTACCCGCCCATCGGCGACTACGCCCTGGTGGGCGACTGCCACTCGGCGGCCCTGGTCTCGCGCTACGGCTCCATCGACTGGTGCTGCCTGCCCCGCCTGGATTCCGGCTCCGCCTTCGGGCGCCTCCTCGACCGGGACAAGGGCGGGTTCTGCTCGCTGCGGCCCCCCGACGAGGCCCAGGTCACCCGCCACTACCTGGACGGCACCCTGGTGCTGGCCACCACCTTCGCCACCGCCGAGGGCCGGGCCACAGTCACCGACTGCATGACCATGCACGCCGGTGGCGCCACCGACCCCCGCCACCAGGTGCTGCGGGTCGTCGACGGCGAGTGGGGCCGCATCACCCTCCGCCTCCATCTCGCCGCCCGCTTCGACTACGGGGAGATCCGGCCGTGGCTGCGCCGCCACGGGCGCGACGTTTGGAGCGCGGTGGGCGGCAACGACGCCCTGGTCGTCCATGGCGACCTCCCGCTGGAGGCGGCCGACGTCCACGACCTGGTCGGAGAGGTCACCGTGCGGGCCGGCGAGCGGGCCCGCCTGTCCATCGCCTGGGTGGCCCCCGAGCGCATCGACCCCCACCCTCCCGAGCCGCCGGGCGCCGCCGAGCTCGACCACCGCCTCGAGGAGACGGTGGCATGGTGGCGGGGTTGGAGCGCCAAGGTGGCCATCGACGGGCCCGACGCTCCCAGTGCCCGGCGGTCGGCGGTGGTGCTCAAGGCCCTCACCAACGCCCCCACCGGGGCGGTGGCGGCGGCCACCACCACGTCGCTGCCCGAGGCGGTGGGCGCCGGCCGCAACTGGGACTACCGCTTCAGCTGGATCCGCGACAGCCAGTTCACCGTCCGCTCCCTCGGCGAGCTGAACTGCACGGAGGAGGCCGACGGCTTCCGCCGCTTCATCGAGCGCAGCGCGGCGGGCGGGGCCGAGTCGCTGCAGATCATGTACGGGGTGGGCGGCCAGCGCCGCCTCACTGAGGTGGAGCTGCCCCACCTGGACGGCTACCGGGGCTCGCAGCCCGTCCGGGTCGGCAACGCCGCCGCCGACCAGCTCCAGCTCGACGTGTACGGCGAGCTGCTGGAGCTGGCCTGGCGCTGGCACCAGCTGGGCCGCTCCCCCGACGACGACTACTGGCGCTTCCTGCTCTCGCTGGTGGACGTGGCTGCCGAGCGGTGGGAGGAGCCGGACCGGGGCATCTGGGAGCTGCGGGGCGAGCCCCGTCACTTCGTGCACTCCAAGGTCATGTGCTGGGTGGCCCTCGACCGGGGCCTGCGCCTGGCCGACGAGTGCCTGCGCCGGGCCCCGACCCGCCGCTGGCGGCGGGCCCGCGACGAGGTGCGGGAGGCGGTGGAGGAGAAGGGCTACGACCGGCGGGCCGGGACCTTCGTCTCCAGCTTCGGGTCCACCGACCTGGACGCCGCCCTCCTGCTGCTCCCGTCCTATGACTTCGTGGACTACCGCGACGAGCGCATGGTGGGAACGGTGGACGCGGTGCGCGACCGCCTCGACGACCACGGCCTCCTTCGCCGGTACGACACCGACGACGGCCTGGCCGGGCGGGAGGGGTGCTTCGTGGCCTGCACGTTCTGGCTGGCCGAGTGCCTGGCCCGCCAGGGCCGGGCCGAGGAGGCCCGGGCCGCCTTCGACCGGGCCATGGCCACCGCCAACGACCTCGGCCTGTTCGCCGAGGAGTACGACCCCACGGCGGCCGAGCTGCTCGGCAACTTCCCCCAGGGCCTCTCCCACCTCAGCCATGTGGCCGCCGCGGTGGCTCTGGCCGGCAGCGGGGCCGACGGGGCGGCGGCCTCGTGAACCGCTGGCTGGTCGGGCCGCTGTCGTCGGTCGGCTTCGTCTCCCTCACCGCCGTTCTCATGTACGTCTCCACGGTTCTCGCCCTGCGGGTGGGCGAGCGGCGGACCATCGCCGAGATGTCCACCTTCGACTTCGTGGTGGCGGTGGCCCTGGGCGCCATCGTGGGCCGCACGGTCACGACCGCGGAGCCCACCTACCTGCAGGGCATGGCCGCCATCGTGACCCTGCTGGTGGCCCACCACGTGGTGGGGGCCCTGCGCCGCCGTTGGCCGGCGGTGCGCCGGGTGGTGGAAGACCGGCCGGTGGTGCTGGTGGTGGGCGGCCAGGTCCGGGCCGACGCCCTGGCCTCGGCCGACTTCACCGAGGACGACCTGGCGGCCAAGCTGCGCCAGGGCGGCGTCCCCCGCCTGGAAGAGGTGGAGCTGGCGGTGCTGGAATCGAACGGCGCGGTGTCGGTCATCACCCGGGGGGCGGAGCCGGTGGGCGACCTCCTGTGGCGGGGACTGGACCAGCGCCACCGCGGCGCGCCACGCCGTCCCGCCTGACCGCCGGCCGGGCCCTGCTCACACCCGCCAGCGTTCGGCGTCGGGCCGTTTGAGGTCGAGGCCGATGCCGGGACGGGTCAGGTCAGGGGCCAGGGCGCCCGCCACCGGGCTCACCACCCCGTCGAACAGCAGGCCGTCCAGCCGCACGTGGTCGGCGAAGTACTCGAGGTGGCGGACGTTGGGCACCGACAGCGCGGGGTGGAGGTGGAGGGCGGGGGCGCAGTGCCCGGAGATCTCCAGCCCATAGGCGGCGGCCAGCGCCGCCACCCGCAGCCACTCGGTCACCCCCGCGCAGCGGGAGACGTCGGCCTGCACCACGTCCACCGCCCCCGCGCCGCACATCCGCCCGAAGTAGGACAGGTCGTAGCCGTACTCCCCGGCGGCCACGTCGGCGTCCACCAGGCCCCGCACCTCGTGGAGGCCGGCCAGGTCGTCGGAGGACACCGGCTCCTCGAACCACGTCACGCCGGCGTCGGCGAACGCCCGGCCGACGCGCACCGCCTGCTTGCGCCCGTAAGCGCCGTTGGCGTCCACGTACAGCTCGGCGCCCTCGCCCACCACCCGGCGGGCCAGGGCCACCCGGGCCACGTCCCGGTCCTCGGCGCTCCCCCAGGCGGTGCCCACCTTCATCTTCACCCGGGGGATGCCCTGGTCGTGGGCCCACCCGCCGAGCTGGCCGGACAGCTCGGCGTCGGTGAGGGACGTGAACCCGCCGCTGCCGTACACCGCCACCCGGTCGTGGGCCATGCCCAGCAGCCGGCACAGGGGCAGGCCGAGCAGACGGCCCTTGAGGTCCCACAGGGCGAGGTCCACGGCGGCGATGGCCATCGACGCCACGCCCGGCCGGCCCAGGTTGCGGATGGCGGCCACCATCTCGCGCCAGATCCCCGGCGGGTCCAGGGCCTCCGCCCCCACCACCGCGGGAAGGAGGACGTCGGTGATCAGCGGCGCGCAGGCGCCGGTGGCGTAGGTGAAGCCCAGCCCGCGCCGGCCGCCGGCCTCGGGCTCGGCCACCACCACGGTGGTGGCCGTCCAGGTGAAGGTGCCGTCGGACTCCGGCTCCTCCAGGGGCACCGTGTAGACGGAGACGTCGAGGCGGTCGACGGGCGGCACGTCGCCCTCAGCCCCGGTTGGCCGAGGTCAGGTGGTCGGCGCAGCGGGCGGCCAGGGCCATGATGGTGAGCGCCGGGTTGGCCGCCCCCTGGGTCGGCAGCACGCTGCCGTCGGTGACGTACAGGTTGGGCACCGCGAAGGACCGCAGGTCGGCGTCCACCACGCCCTCGGTGGGAGTGGCGCCCATCCGGCAGCCGCCCACCAGGTGGGCGTAGCGGTTTATGGTCACCGCGTCCTCGGCGCCCGCCGCCTCCAGGACGTCGGTCATCTTCGCCCGGGCGGCGGCCATGAGGGCCTTGTCGTTGTCGCCCTGCGAGTAGCTGAAGCGGGCGACGGGGATCCCGTGGCGGTCGCGCTCGGCGTCGAGCGTCACCCGGTTCTCGGCCCGGGGAAGGAACTCGCACAGCACACCGATGGTTGCCCAGTGCACGTAGTCGCGCATGTACTCCCGCAGTACGTCGCCCCAATGGCCCTCGGCCACCACGTGCTCGGCCCACGTGATCGGCAGCGGCCCCACGCATTGGAGGGAGAAGCCCCGGCGGTAGTCCTTGGTGGGATCCGTCTCGTAGAACGCCTCGCTCGACGCCTCGGGCGGGGGCGCCTTGTACATGCGCACCTCCTCGGCGAAGCGCCCCGCCGTCTGGGCCGCGCCCTGCACCATCACGTAGCGCCCCACCAGGTCGTGGTCGTTGCCCACGCCGTCGGGGAACCGGGAGCACGCCGAGTTCAACAGCAACCGGGGCGTCTCGATGGCGTAGCCGGCCACCGCCACCAGCCGGGCCCGCTGGTAGCGCTCCACGCCGCCCCGGAAGTAGGTGACGCCCCGGGCCCGGCCGTCGGGGCCGATGTCGATGCTGCGAACCATGGAGTCGGCCCGGACCTCGGCGCCCCGGGCGAGGGCGTCGGGCACGTGGGTGATGAGGGTGGACGCCTTGGCGTTGACCTTGCAGCCCTGGAGGCAGAAGCCCCGGTAGATGCAGTGCGGGCGGTTGCCGAAGCGCCCGTTGGCGATGGCCACCGGCCCCACCCGCACGTCGATGCCGAGGCGGGAGCAGCCCCGCACCAGGAGCATCCCCAGGCCGCTCACCGGGTGGGGCGAATGGGGGTAGCGGTGGGGGTCGCCCCAGGGCCAGGGCTGGCCGGCCACCGGCAGCTCGGCCTCGATGGCCTCGTAGTAGGGCCGCAGGTCGCGGTAGGAGATCGGCCAGTCGGCACCCACGCCGTCGGTGGAGCGGGTGTGGAAGTCGGAGGGGTGGAGCCGGGGGGCGTAGCCGGCGAAGTGCACGGTGCCGCCGCCCACGCCCCGGCCGGAGTTGTTGGACCCCAGTGGCACAGGGTCGTCGCCGGCGATCACGCGAGGCTCGGTCCAGTAGAGGTGGTGTGAGCCCCGCTCGTCGCTCACCCAGTCACGGTCGGGGTCCCAGAACGGCCCGGCGTCGAGGGCCACCACCCGCCACCCGGCCCGGGCCAGGCGCTGGGCCAGCACCCCGCCACCGGCCCCGCACCCCACGATGACGGCGTCCACCTCGTCGTCGTCGTGGAAGCGCCGCATCCCGTCGCGCAGGCCGTGGTTGGTGCGGCTGCCGTCGTTGGGGAGCAGCCACGCCGACTCGTTGCGGGCCCGCACGTCCCCGGCCGCGAGCACTCAGGCCCCCGCCCGGTTGGGAGGCGCCGCCGGGCCCCGCCCGTGGCGGCGGCGGGCGGCCTCCACCCGGTGCGACCAGGGCTCGGGGTCGCGGGCGTTGACCTCGGGCACCTCCCAGTGCTCCCGGCGGTCGAGGCCCAGGTTCTCGTAGCCGCGCGGGTAGGCAGGCCCGCCGTAGCCGATCTCGTTCCACGCCCACGGGTGGGCGTAGAAGGCGGAGCACGCGTACCGCATCCACAGGTTCCAGACCCGCGCCGCCGCCAGCCCGTGCCACCGGTGGCCGGTGCGGACGTCCTCCAGCAGGCCCTTCTGGTCGTCGACGGCGAGCGCCGGGAAATCGGTGCCGAAGCGCTCCCGTGCCTCGTCGGCCAGGGCGGCCAGGGATGCCCGCCAGGCGTCGCCGTCGGGGGGCATGTCGTCGTAGCGCCAGCCGTCGGTCTCGTCCTCGGCCAGGCGGCTGTCGATGGCCTCGAAGACGGGAACCCGGGGCTCGCCATCCTGGGCCAACAGGCGGTCGAGCAGTGGCCGGCACACCGCCTCCTCGGCCAGGTCGAAGAAGCGCAATGGCGGCGGCGGGGCCAGGCGGGCGAGGACCACGCCCGCCGTCACCGGGTCCCAGGTCGGGGACAGGGCCACCACGTCGTAGCCGGGGAAGCGCTCCCCGCCGCCGGGCGTGGTGCCCACCTACTCCTCCCGGCGGAGGACGGCGGCCAGCAGGCCCATGCCCCCCACCATGCAGACCAGCAGCGGGGCGAACAGGGGCGGCCCCATCTCCATGTTGTACCGGGCGAAGCGCCAGCCACCGGGGCGCTGGGCGATGCCCCGCACGTGGAGGTAGGTCCCCTGCAGGCCGTTGAGCACCACCGCCGCCGAGGCCACGGGCAGCGCCGTCTTGGCCAGCCGGCGGCTGAACACCCCCCCTACTCCGGCCGCCGCCGCCGCCGGCGTGATGGCGATCGGCAGCCACATCATGGCGTTGCCGAAGCTGGCCCGGTCGTGCTCCATCCAGATCTCCGCCCCTGTCACCAGGGCCCCGGCGGCGGTGATGCCCGACAGCGACCGCTCGAAGCGGCCGGTGCGCACGTCGGCCAGCAGCCGGTCGAGGAGGTGGCCGCGTCCGCCGGCCCCGGGCAACCGGCCGGCCCTAGCCACGGCCGGGGAGGAAGCCCAACAGCTCCTGGGCGGAGGCCTTGCGGATGATGCCGGCGGCGTCGGGGTCCCCCGACAGCATCGAGCGCATCATGGCCTTGGCCTGCTTCCACTCCACGTGGGGCGGGATGGGTGGGATGTCGCCGGTGACCACCGAGTCGATGACCACCGGCCGGGTGGCCGAGAAGGCCCGCTCCCAGGCTGGCCCCACCTCGTCGGGCTTCTCGACCCGGATGCCCTGCAGGCCGCACAGGTCGGCGTAGCGGGCATAGTCGAAGTCGGGCAGATCCTGGGAGACCTCGAACTTGGGGTCGCCCTCCATGGCCCGCTGCTCCCAGGTGACCTGGTTCAGGTCGTTGTTGTGCAGCACGTGCACCACCAGGCGGGGATCGGACCAGTCGCGCCAGTACTTGGCGATCGTCAGCAGCTCGTTCATGCCGTTCATCTGCATGGCGCCGTCGCCCACGAGGGCCACCACCACCCGGTCGGGGTGGGCGAACTTGGCCCCGATGGCGTAGGGCACGCCCGGGCCCATGGTGGCGAGGGTGCCCGACAGGGAGGCCCGCATCCCCTCCCGGATCTTCACGTCGCGCGCGTACCAGTTGGTGGACGACCCCGAGTCGGCGCAGATGATGCAGTTGTCGGGCAGGCGCGGTGACAGCTCCCAGAAGACGCGCTGGGGGTTCATGGGCTCGGTGTCGGCCAAAGCCCGGGCCTCCATGAGCCGCCACCAGTCGGCCACCGCCCCCTCGATCTCCTCCCGCCACGACCGGTCGGCCTTGCGCTCGAGGAGCGGCAGCAGGTGGCTCAGCGTCTCCCGGCTGTCCCCCACCAGGTTGACCTCCATCGGGTAGCGCAGGCCGATCATGCGCCCGTCGATGTCAACCTGCACCCCCCGGGCCTGGCCCCAGTCGGGCAGGAACTGGCTGTAGGGCAGGCTGGAGCCCACCATCAGCAGGGTGTCGCAGCCCATCATCAGGTCCCAGCTGGGCTTGGTTCCGAGCAGGCCGATGGACCCCGTGACCCACGGCAGGTCGTCGGGCAGCACGTCCTTGCCGAGGAGGGCCTTGGCCACGCCGGCGCCCAGGACGTCGGCCACCTCGGTGACCTCGGCCGCCGCCCGCCGGGCCCCCTGGCCGACGAGGATCGCCACCTTGGACCCGGCGTTGAGCACGTCGGCGGCCCGGCGCAGCTCGTCGTCGGGCGGGACGATGCGAGGGGGGGCGAAGCCCAGGCTCCCGGGCACCATCTTGACGGCGTGGGGCGGGCGGGGAGTGACCGCCTCCTTCTCCTGGACGTCGTTGGGCAGGATCAGGCAGGTGGGGACCCGGGACGTGTAGGCGATGCGGATGGCCCGGTCCACCACGTTGGGCAGCTGCTCGGGGGACGTCACCAGTTGCACGAACTCGCCGGCCACGTCCTTGAACAGCGTGGTGAGGTCCACCTCCTGCTGGTAGTGCCCGCCCAGGGCGGTGAGGGCCTGCTGGCCGACGATGGCCAGCACCGGCTGGTGGTCCAGGCGGGCGTCGTAGAGGCCGTTGAGGAGGTGGATGGCGCCCGGCCCCGAGGTGGCCAGGCACACGCCGATCTCGCCGGTGAACTTGGCGTGGGCACAGGCCATGAAGGCGGCCATCTCCTCGTGGCGGGCCTGGATCAGCTCCGGGTCGTTGCCGGCCCGGCCCAGGGCGCCGATGATGCCGTTGATGCCGTCACCGGGGTAGCCGAACATGCGCCGCACCCCCCACTGGCGCAGGCGCTCCAACAGGTGGTCGGCGACAGTCATGGCCACGGGCGGCTCCCTTCCTCGGGCGCCCACTACCCCGCCGGGCCGCCGCTTCACACGGTGGGGGGGCCCACCGTTGCGCGCCGGCCGGCGATCCGCTAGGAAGGGGCGACGCCACCCGGGGGTGCGATGGCAGGACCGAGCGGGGCGATGGCGGGGGCGGCGGCGCCCCCGGCGGCAGGGACGGCTCCAGGGGCCGCCGTTGGTTCGCACACGGCGCCTCCCCGAGCCCGTCCTCCCGCTCGCCCGCCGGGACCGGGAGCCAAGGCACCAGACAGGAAAGGGGCACCCATGTCCGACCTCAATCCCCAGCCCATCCCTCCCGGCCGCCGCAGCGTGGACCTCAGCGAGGCGGTGGAGGCCATCGTGGCCGGTGTGCTGCGGGCCGTCGACGCCCGGGAGGGCGAGGGGCTGGCGGCCACCACCATGAGCATCCCCGGCCGGGTGATCGCCGGCGGCATCTGGGAGCGCCAGATGCAGGTCCCGGAGGCCCAGACCGGCCAGGTATGACCGCCCCGTCGGCGTCCGAGCCCGGCCGCCGGCCGCCGCCGGCGGTCGACGTCGAGCAGGCCCGCCAGGCCATCGTCGCCGCCGTACGGCGGGCGGTGGGAGCCAGGGTCGACCGGGCGGCGAGCACGTCGTCCATCCGGGCCGGTGGCTTCGTCGGTGCCCGGTCCGGAGGGGCGGCCGAGGTCGACCTCGGCGCCCGGCGGTCACCGTGAGCGCCGCCCGCCCGGGCGGCCGGACGCCGCTGTGCCCCAGCGCCCAGCCCGACTGGGACGGGGCCATGGTCCTCGGGATCGTCAACGGCACGGTGGAGGACCCACGGGTGGTCTTCCTCGCCGAGCCTCAGCCGCCCACCGACGACCTGCTGGCCCTGACTCGCCCGGTCAACCCCACCGAGGTGCTGCGCATTGCCGCCCCCTGCAAAGCGGACGGCTGCGCCCACTTCGACGGCCGGGACTGCCGGCTGGTGGCCAAGACGGTGGCCCTGCTGCCGGCCGTGGTCGAACAGCTGCCGCCCTGCCGGATCCGTCCCCGGTGCCGGTGGTGGCTGCAGGAGGGCCGAGCGGCCTGCCGTCGCTGCCCGGCGGTCGTGACCGAGAACGTCCGTCCGTCGGAGGCCCAACGCACGGCCGCCGACCCGTCGGCCTGAACCCGCCCGAGGCGCGCGCCGCAGGTCACCGTGCTCAGGCGTACGTCCAGTCGGGCTGCTTGCGGAGGTGGGCGAGGTCGTAGATGACGCGCCCATCGCCAAGGTCGACGATCTTGGGGACCACCAGGTCGTCGCGGGGTCGGGGGCAGTCGCCCTCCAGGTGGGCGGCGAACTCCTCGGGGAAGGCCCGCAGGATGCTCGACACCACGAGCTGCTCCTCGGTCCCCAGGTAGCAGCGGTTGGCGTCGGTGACCTCGCGCAGGCGGGCGCCGATGACGCCGACGTCCTGGTCGGTCCCGTGGCAGGCCTCGACGGCGGCCAGGCGGGCGGTGATCTCGGCGCTGCCCAGCTTGCACGGCGGGCACTGCCCGCACGACTCCACCGACAGGAACCGGGAGAACTGGTAGGCCACCTCCACCATGCAGGCGGTGTCGTCGTACACCGCGAACCCGGCGGCGCCCATGCCGCTGCCGGCCTGGGCCAGGCCCTCGTAGCTCACCGGGGCGTCCAGGTGGTCGGCGGTGATGACGGGGTTGGCCACCCCCGAGAACACCGCCTTGACCCGCCGGCCGGGCGCCGTCCCGCCGCCGACGGCGTGGATCAGCTCGCCCAGCGGCGTGCCCAGGTCCAACTCGGCCACGCCGGGGCGCACGACGTCGCCCACCACGGTGGCCACCGCGTGGCCCGGCGACTGGGCGGTGCCCATCCCCCGGTACCACTCCGCCCCCCGGGCCAGGATGTGGGGGACGTTGCACAGCGTCTCCACGTTGTTGACCAGCGTGGGGTTGGACCGCTCCTCGGGCCGGGCCCGGTGGCCGGGCCCGACCGGCGCCGCCCCGGGAGCGGGAACTTCCGCCTCGTGGGACTCCCAGCCCGTCTGGGGCGCGGTGGCGAACAGGCCGTGCTCGAACGGGGGTAGGACGCGGGGCATCGGTGCATGGCCCTCGATCACCTCGAGCAGCGCCTTCTCCTCGCCGTACAGGTACTCGTCGGGGCCCCGGACGACGGTGATGGGGACGGTGCCGGCCAGGCCCGCCGCCGACATCTCCTCCAGGGCGACGGTCAGGCGGTCGGCCTCGGTCGTGAAGCGGTCCTTGACCGCGATGAAGGCCTCGACGGCGCCGACCACGAGGGCGGCGACGGCGACCCCCTCGACGAGCTGGTAGGGGTTGGCCCGCAGCAGGGCCCGGTCCTTGAAGGTGGCGGGCTCGCCCTCGGCCCCGTTGGCCACCACGTAGCGGTGGGTGCCGCCCTGGGCCAGCACTCCGGCCCACTTGCGCCCGGTGCCGAACCCGCCGCCGCCCCGGCCCCGCAGGCCGGAGAGGGACAGCTCCTGGATGGTCTGCGACGCGCCCTGGCGGCGGGCCCGGGCCAGGCCCTCGCCGCCACCGAGCGCCCGCCACTCGTCCACCGAGCCCACCGGCCGGGCCGGCAGGAGGAAGCTCTCCCCCGGCTCGGTCACCACTCCGACGACGGCTCGGCGTGGCCCGCCGGCCGCCGGCGGAGGGCGGCGTGGCGCAGTGCGGGCGCCGTGTAGCCGCTGTCGGCCGGGTTGACGGTCGTGCCCGGCGGCACGATCTCGTCGATGCGGTCGAGGGCGGCCTCATCCAAGCCGACGTCCTGGCCGGCCAGCAGATCGGTGCACTGGTCCATGGTGCGGGGGCCGATGATGGCCGACGTCACCGCCGGGTGGTGGGCGACCCAGGCCAGGGCCAGGTGGGTGAGCGAGCAGCCGACGTCGGACGCCACCTTGAGCAGCTCCTCGATGGCGTCGTACTTGGCCCGGTTGGCCGGCCGCTCCGGGTCGTAGCGGTCGGGCAGGCGGTCGCGCGTCGCCCGCGACCCCTCGGGCGGCGCCTCGCCCAGGCGGTACTTGCCCGTGAGCCAGCCCCCGTTGAGGGGCGCCCAGGCGATGACGCCCATGCCGTAGCGGGCGCACGTCGGCAGCACCGCCTCCTCCGTCTGGCGTACGAAGATCGAGTACGGGGGCTGCTCGCAGGCGAAGCGCTCTCGCCCCCGGCGCTCGGCCACCCACTGGGCCTCCACGATCTGCTCGGCCGGGAAGGTGGACGACCCGATGGCCCGCACCTTGCCGGCGTGGACCAGGTCGGAGAGGGCACCGAGGGTCTCGTCCAGGTCGCAGCTGGGGTCGGGGCGGTGGACCTGGTAGAGGTCGATCCAGTCGGTGCCGAGGCGGCGCAGGCTGCCCTCCACCGCCTTGGTGACCCAGCGGCGGGAGTTGCCGCCCGCGTTGCGGTCGTCGCCCATGCGGCCGTGGAACTTGGTGGCCAGGACGATCTCGTCGCGACGGCCCTTCAGGGCCTTGCCCACGATCTCCTCGGACTCACCGGCCGAGTAGACGTCGGCGGTGTCCACGAAGTTCACGCCC
Source organism: Acidimicrobiales bacterium (assembly GCA_046263055.1). Lineage (GTDB taxonomy): Bacteria > Actinomycetota > Acidimicrobiia > Acidimicrobiales > AC-14 > DATAQC01. The sequence goes on from JBHELO010000092.1 coordinate 16,487, forward strand.
GCCTCGAGGGCGGCGCCGATGATGCGGATGCTGTCGTCGTGGTCGGGGTTGCCCCAGGCTCCGAACATCATGGTGCCGAGGCAGAGGTGGCTGACCTTCATGCCCGTGCGGCCGAGGGTGCGATATTCCATAGAGGACCTCCGGGGTTCGTCGTGCGGCCAGGTCCCAGTCTGGCCGCTCGGCGGCCGCCTCCCGGCACGCCCTCGGGGCCGCCCCCGGTCAGGCCCGGGGCGTGGTCCCCGCCTCCTCTTCCGACGATCCCACCGGCGACGCGTCGCCCGAAGGCCTCCGGGTCCTGTCTTTGGCGGCGGCGGCCCGGGCCAGGAGCACCAGCCCGATCAGCGCCAGCAGGGCGCTGATCACGATCACCGCCCACGGGACGCGGCCGCCGGGCGACGAGCTGCGGGCCACCACGATGCGGTCCACCCGCGACCCCAGGCCGGCCTGGTCCAGGGTGCGCTCGGCGGCGGCGTCGTCGGCCCCGGCGTTGACCACGAGGATCCCGCCCACCCGGGCCACGTCGGCGGCCGCCACCGCCGCGTCCGCCGGGCGGTCCTGGTCGGCCAGGTACACCACGTTGGTGGGCAGCGCCCGGGCCTTTACCTCGTTGGTCACCGCCACGGTGGTGGCGGCCACGTCAGGGCCGCCGAGGCGAGTGGCCGACGGCAGGCGGCCCACGACGCCGTCGCTAACCGATGCCGGGCCTCCCACGACGTACGCCCCCTTGATGCCCATGGAGTTGAAGGCGTCGGCGGTTGCCGCCGGGATCCCGTCGCGGCTGACGTACAGCACCGGGTAGCGCTGCGAGGCGGCGAACGCCACCCCGGTGGCGGCGTCGGCGCTGTCCGGGTTCACCACCACGGCGGCGGTGAACGCCGGCACACCCTTGGCCTTGTCGGCGTCGGTGCGGACGTCGAGGGCACCGGCCACCGCCCGGCCCACCTCGGCCGAGTTGGCCCCGGACAGGCGGACGACGCTGGTCTGGGTGGCGGTGGAGGTCGGTGCCACCGTCGTGGTGGGGGCGGGCGCGACCGTCGTGGACGGCAGGCTCGACGGGCTGGCGGCCACGGTCGTCGGCGCCGCGGCGGTCGTCGGCGGTGCTGCAGTCGTGGGAGCGGCGGTGCTCGGCGGCGTGGTGTTCACGCCCGCCTTGGTGATCTGGGTGACCAGCGAGTCGGGGATGGACGACGTGGACCCCACCAGGAACACGCCGACGGGGTGCAGGCGGCTGATCTCCTTCTTCTGGTCCTTGGTCAGACTGCCGCCGTTCGTCACCAGCAACGGCGAGTCGTTGGCCCGGGCCAGCACGGCGGCGGCCAGGGCGCCGGCGGCGTCGTTGCGGTTGACCACCACCAGCTTGGTGGTGAAGGTGGTGCCGATGCGCTCGGAGCCGCCCGGATAGGCCACTCGGGAGGCGGCCACCGAGAGGTTGGCGGGGCTGGCCTTGGGCAGCCGGGTGATGGTCGGCGGCTGGGACGACCCGAGCTGGAGGTCGGCCAACATGATGTCGTTGGTGTCGGTGTCGACGTTGCCGAACCGCGGGTCGCCCCAGGCGAACAGCGCCGAGTCGTTGCCCGCCGCCTCCGCCGGGCCGTACCACGTGTACGTGCCGATGCGGCCGAGCAGGCCGTCGTCGAGGTTCATCGAGCGGTCGCTGATGCGCCGGTTGGCCGAGAAGGTGGCGCCCCCGTCGGTGGACGACGCGTAGTAGATGTCACCACTGCCCGCCGGCTTGGGCACGATGGGGCTGGGATAGGTAGCGCGGGTGTCCATCCACTCCACGTCCACCCGGCCGTTGGGGGCCACGAAGACCTGGGGGGTCAGCTGTCGCACGCCGTTGCCTTTGGGGTCGTCGTTGACCCGCAGCGGCGGTGACCAGGTGGCCCCGCCGTCGGTGGAGCGCTGCAGGATGACATCGAGGTCGCCGAAGTTGAAGCCGCTGTAGACCACGTAGAGCGCACCCGACTTGGCGTCCACCGCCATCCGCGGGTAGCCGCTGCTGCCGGCGGGCGACGCCGCCGAGGTGGGAGCTGGGCCCACGTTGCCGATCGGCGTCCGCGTCCACGTCGTGCCGCCGTCGGTGGACTTGGCAACGACGATCGGGTGGGGGGCGTTGGCCGGGTCGTCCCGGTTGCGCCACGCCACGTACACCGCCCCGTCCGGCCCTACCACCGGCGGTGCGATCTCCCGCACCGCCTCACCCGGCGCCTGGGCCTCCACCGGGGGCGACCACGTGGCGCCGCTGTCATCGGAGCGGACCACCACCGTCCGGCGGTCGCCGGCCCCGCCCGAGGCACCCTGGCCGGCGGGGTTGTTGACATACCAGCCGACGGCGTACACCCGGTCGGCACCGGGCCGGGGCTGCACGGCAACGCCCGGGCGGATGATGAAGGGCCGGGAGTCGGGGGCGCCCGGGATGGCGACGGTCCCGGTCTGGAAGGTTCGGCCCCCGTCGGTGGAGTGGGAGACGATGACCGAGTCACCCTCACCGCCCACCACGTTGCTCTCCGGCCGCTGCTGGTCCCCCCGGTGGGACGCGAAGGTCGTGTACACGTTCTGCCCCGACCCGAACACCACGCTCTTGTTGAAGTGGGCGTAGCCGCCGGAGTCGAACGTGCGGCACGGAGGTTGGGAGAAGTCCGGCGGCACCGTCAGATGGCCACCGGCCCAGGTCGTGCCGCCGTCGAAGCTGACGTGGAAGTCGCACTGGCCGGCCAGGAAGTCCTCGTCCACCATCACGATGTGGCGGGGGTCGGCGGGGTCGACGGCCATGCCCGGGATGTCGCGTCCCCGCAGGGGGTCGTTGCCGGTGTCCAGCCGGGTGTTGTCGACGACCCGGCCGGGGACCGGCGCGCCCGTGGCCGCACCGGGGCCGACGAGCAAGAGCATGGTCGTCGTCGTCACGAACGCCGCCGTCCACCGCCAAGCCGTGCCACGCACGGGCGCCACCTCCTCGTGGGCAGCCGACCGGGAGCCGGGTGGCCGCAAGCCGCATTCCTACCCGGGCGGCCGCCGGTCCGCACTGTATGCCGGCGACACCTAGCCGGGATGGGCCCGCGTCCTCGGGTGTAGCGGCGGCCTTGGGCCGGGTAGGGCGGCCACACGGGCGAGCGGAGAAGGGACCGGATGAAGCGGCACGGAGCGGACGGGCAACAGGTGGTGGTGGTCACCGGGGCGTCGGCGGGCGTCGGGCGGGCGACGGCCGTGCGGTTCGCCGCCAGGGGCGCCTCGGTGGCCCTCCTGGCCCGGGGCACCGACGGCCTGGAGGCAGCGGCCAAGGAGGTGGAGGCGGCCGGCGGGCGCGCCCTGGCGGTGGCCACGGACGTGGCCGACGCCGCCGCCGTGGAGGCGGCCGCCGACCGCGTTGAGTCCGAGCTGGGGCCCATGGACGTGTGGGTCAACGTGGCCATGACCACGGTGTTCGCTCCCATCTGGGAGGTGACCGCCGACGAGCTGCGGCGCGCCACCGAGGTGACCTACTTCGGGCAGGTCCACGGCACCATGGCCGCCCTCAAGCGCATGCGACCGCGTGGCCGGGGCGTGGTGGTCAACGTGGGGTCGGCCCTGGCCTACCGGGCCATCCCCCTCCAGTCGGCGTACTGCGGGGCCAAGTTCGCAGTGCGGGGCTTCACCGACGCGGTGCGCACCGAGCTGATCCACGAGGGCAGCAAGGTGCGGATCACCAGCGTCCACCTGCCGGCCCTGAACACCCCGCAGTTCGGGTGGTGCCTCAACCGCCTGCCCCGTCACCCCCAGCCGGTGCCACCCATCTACCAGCCCGAGGTGGCGGCCGAGGGCATCGTGTTCGCCGCCTCCCACCGCCGGCGGGAGGTGTGGGTGGGCGCCACCACGGTGGCCACCATCCTCGCCACCAGGGTCGCCCCCGCGCTCCTCGACCGCTACCTGGCCCGGACCGGCTTCGACGGCCAGCAGACCGACCAGGCGGCCGACCCCGACCGGCCGGTGAACCTGTGGGAGCCGCTGGGCGGCGACCACGGGGCCCACGGCATCTTCGACGACCGGGCCCACGCCCGGAGCCCCCAGCTGTGGGCCACCCGCCACCGCCGGTCGGTGGTGGCCGTCACCGCCGCCGCCCTCGCCGCCGGCGCCGCCTGGCGGGCTCGGGCCACCGACTGACGCCGCCCCTAGCCGACGGGGAGGGCGTCGATGGCCGCGCTCGACACCTCCTGGAGGCGCCGGGCGGCGCGGCGGGCCCGCCAGCCGATGGACGGGGCGCCGCCGGTGTCCACCACCGCCAGCAGGAGGCCACCCAGCAAACCCAGGTTCTTCAGGAAGTGGATGCGCTGGGTGGCCTTGGACATTTCCTCGTCCTCCTCCCAGAACCGATGCCCGGCATAGGTGGTGGGCACCAGTGAACCGGCCAGCACGGCGGCCGAGAGGCGGGGGAAGCGACCGATGGCCAGCAGCACGCCGGCCGCCACCTGGACGCCGGCGTTGATCTTCACCAGCTGTTCGGTGTCGTCCGGGATGGGCAGGGCCGAGGCCAGCTTGGGCGTCACCGACTCGGCCATCTGCACCCGGGGCTCCGGGTTGCGGAGGGTGTCGGCCCCCCCGACGACGAACACGGAGGCCAGCATGGGTCGGGCGAGGCGGCGCAGGATGGTCATCGGCGCCCAACTTACCCGCGCCGCGCTAGGAGGCGCAGTCCTCGACCCAGGCCAGGGCCGGTCCCACCAGTTCGTCCACCGGGCGGGTGGTGGCCAGGGTGAGGTAGGCGCCGGCGGGCTCCTCCATCTCGGCCGCCACCCGGCGCACCAGGTCGGCGTCGCGGTTGGCCGCCGGGTGGCTGCCCCGGGCGGCGTCGGCCTCGCAGCGCTCGATGGCCACCGCCACTGGCACGTCACACACGATGACCGCCGCGAAGGCATCGCTCTCTGCGGCCACCGCCTCGGCCGCCGCCACCTCCGTGCGCCGGGAGAAGGTGAGCCCGTCGAACACCACCGTGCGACCCCGTCCCAGGTGGTAGCGGGCCGCCTCCAGGATGGCCGAGAAGGTCACGTTGCGCTCGGCCGCCGTGTAGTCGCAAGGGGCGAACAGGGCGTCGCGCACGGCGTCCTTGTCGATCACCCGGGTGCCGGGCAGGCGGGCGGCCAGCGCCCGGGCCAGCGTGCTCTTGCCCGCACCCGGCAACCCGGCCAACACCACGACACCCGGGCGCACGGCGTCCAACCTAGGGCGGCCGGCTGCCCCACCGGCGCTCCGTAGGATGCCGCCGTGCCCCTCACCACTGTGGCCGGGACCCCCGTCCACTTCCTCGACGCCGGCGGCGGCGACCCCCCGGTCGTCCTCCTCCACGCCTTCCCGTTGCCGGCCGCCATGTGGGGCGACCAGGTGGAGGCCCTGGCCCGCCACCGGCGGGTCGTCGCCCCCGACCTCCCGGGCTTCGGGTCCACGCCTGCGCCGGCCGAGCCCCGGGCCGCCACCATCGACGACCTGGCCGCCGTGGTGGCCGGCCTGGTCGACCACCTGGGTATCGGGCCGGTGGTCGTGGGCGGGCTGTCCATGGGCGGCTACGTGGCCTTCGCCCTGCTGCGCCGGCGGCCCGACCTGGTGGCCGGGCTGGTGCTGGCCGACACCCGGGCGGGGGCCGATACCGCCGAGGTGGCCGAACGGCGCACCGCCCAGCAGGCCCAGGCGGAGGCGGAGGGGGCGGCGGCGGTGACGGAGCCCATGCTGGGCACGTTGCTGTCCGAGGAGACGCGCGCCGAGCGCCCGGCGGTCGTGGAGCGGGCTCGCTCGCTCATGGCCGCCAACCGGCCGGATGGCATCGTCGCCGCCCTCGAGGCCATGAAGGGCAGGCCCGACGCCACCGGGGAGCTGGCCGCCCTGGACCTGCCGACCCTGGTGGTGGTGGGCGAGCACGACGGCCCGTCGCCGCCGTCGGAGGCCGAGGCCATGGCCACCGCCATCCCCGGCGCGCGCCTGGAGGTGATCCCGGGCGCCGGCCACCTGTCCAACCTGGAGCGGCCCGAGCTGTTCACCGCCGCCCTCGAGACCTTCCTCGTCCGCCTCTGAGGGTGGACGGCGTGGCTCCCACCCCCGGCGACGACGAGCGGCGGGTGGTGGCCGAGCGGGTGGCCGCCCTTCTCGCTGCCTCCCCGCCGGCCACCACCGCGCCTCGAGACTTCTGGGCCGCCCGCTTCGACGCCGGGCTGGCATGGGTGGGCTTCCCGATCGGGGCGGGCGGCCTGGGCGTGGCGCCGGGCCTCTCGGTGGTGGTGGACGACCTCCTCGACCGGGCCGGGGCCCCTGCCAACTGGTCGCGCAACCCCGTTGGCCTGGGAGCGGCGGCCGCCGCCCTGTCCGTGTACGGCACCGAGGCGCAGCTCCGGCGCTGGCTGCGGCCACTGTTCGCCTGCGACGAGGTCTGGTGCCAGCTGTACAGCGAGCCCGACGCCGGCTCCGACCTCGCCGCCCTGGCCACCACCGCTGTGCCCGTCGGCGACGGGCGGGCATGGGCCGTGACCGGGCACAAGGCGTACAGCACCCTGGCCCACGTCGCCCGGTGGGGGCTGCTCCTGGCCCGCACCGGGGCGGGCGACGGCCGGCACCGGGGCATCACCTGCTTCGCCCTGGACATGGCGGCGCCGGGCGTGGAGGTCCGCCCCCTCCGCCAGGCCGACGGCGACGCCGAGTTCGGCCTGGTCGACCTCTGTGGTGCCGAGGTACCCGACGACCACCGCATCGGCCCGGTGGGCGAGGGCTGGTCGGTGGCCGTCACGACCCTCCTCCACGAGCGCCTGGCCCTGTCGGGCCCGGCGCGGGCCCGGGGCGGCGGCCCCATCGCCGAGGCCCTGCGCCTCTGGGAGAGCCGTCACGGCCCGGGCGACGCCGGAGACCCGGTGCTGCGGGACCGCCTGGCCGGCGCATGGATCGATGCCGAGGTGGCCCGGCTGCTGGTGGCCCGGGCCCGGGCCGCGGTCTCGGCGGGCACACCGGGCTCCGAAGGGGCGGTGGCCAAGCTGGCCACCGCCGAGGTCGACCAGCGGGTGTGGGAGTTGTGCGTGGACCTGCTGGGCCCCGAGGGCGCCCTGTACGACTCCTGGGAACCCCACCTGCCGGCGGGCGCCGGGGAGAGCCGGCGCGACCCTCGGAGGGCGTGGCTGCGGTCGCGGGCGCTCACCATCCAGGGCGGGACGTCGGAGATCGTGCGCACCATGCTGGCCGAGCGGGTGCTGGGCCTCCCCCGGGACCACGGCCGGCCCCGGGGGGCCTGAGCCCCGCACCGGGGGCAGCTCACATCACGTCCGCAGAAGGCTCTTCAGGTAGGACATGTCGTCGCCCGGGACGGCGGTGGTGGCGGGGACGGGCAGCACCAACACGTTGCCCGCCACCGCCCCGTGGAACCCCCTGGTTCGAGCGGCGGCGGCGTCGTGCTCACGGGCGGCGGCGGCCGGCGTCTCGAGGAACTGGAGGTCGATGCGCCGACCGTCGGGGGCGGTGGTCTGGAGGTAGTCCACCTGGCGGACGCCGGCCAGGGTGTCGGGCATGCCCGGCGCCCGCTCGGCGGCGAAGCCGCCGCCGAGCAGCGATGGCAGCGAGCGCCCGGCGTCATAGGTCCGAGGCGACCCGCCGCCGCACCCGGCGGCGACCAGAGCGACGGTGAGGGCCAGGGCCACGGCGGCCGCCGGGGCGGCGCTCGCCGGCCACCGCCGGCCTGGTCCGACGGCCACCCGCCCCATGGCCGGCGATCCTACGGTCCACGCCGAAGCTCCCGGCGCAGGAAGCTTCGGTCCTGACGCTCCGGGCGCGCCCAGCGCCGCCGGCGGTCGCCGGTAGCGTCACCCGCCGTGCCCCGTTCCCGCTCCTCCCGCCGATGGTCGCGGCTGCTGACCGCCGGTGGGTGGGCGATGGTGGCGCCGTCGGCGGTGGTGGCCTGCGGCCGCCTCGTGCGCCACCAGCGCCACGGCAGCGTGCTCATGCTGGAGGCCGTGGGGCCGCTGTGGGCGCTGCCGACCCTGGCCGCGGTCGGCATCGGCGCCGTGGCCCGGCGACCGGCCCTGGCCGGGGTGGCGACCGCCCTGGCCGGGCTGCACGGGGCGTGGCTGGCCCCCGACCTCCGCCGGGGGCCTCTGGCGGCGGCGGTCGGCGGCAACGCCAGCAACAGCAACGGCGGCAGCAGGAGCGGCGGCGGCCGGGAGCGGGCCCGGTTCCGCCTCTTCTCCCACAACGTGCTGTTCATCAACACCGACATGGCCGGCATCGCCGCCGAGATCGCCGCCACCGACCCCGACGTGGTGGCCCTCCAGGAGGTGTCGCTCCCCAACCTGGCCGCCCTGGAGCGGGCGGGCACCGTCGAGCGCTACCCCCACCGCTGGCTCGATCCCCGCACCGACGCCCTGGGCACGGTGATCCTGTCCCGCCTCCCGCTGGAGGGCGCCGAGCGTTGGCGGTGCGCCGGCCTGCTCATGGCCCGCGCCACCCTGGTGGTGGGCCACCGCCGGGTCCGCCTCTACGACGTGCACACCCGGGCGCCCTTCGGGCCCGGGGCGGCCGCCCATTGGGAGGAGCAGCTGGGCGTGCTGGCGGGGCTGGCTCGCGAGGAGGACGGGCCGCTGGTCCTGGCCGGTGACTACAACGCCAGCAGCGGCCACCGGGCCTTCCGTGACCTCCTGGCCGCCGGCCTGGTCGACGCCCACGTGGCCGCCGGGCGGTGGTGGGCGACGACGTGGCCCCGCGACCTGCCCCACGTGCCGTCGCTGGCCCTCATCGACCACGTGCTCGTCAACCGTCACCTGGCGGTGGCGGGCGTGGCCGAGGGCGAGGGCAGGGGCAGCGACCACCGGCCCGTCATCGCCGACCTGCTCCTCGTCGACTGACGCCCCGGCCACCCGGGCCTGCCCCTAGCCTCCGGTCGTGGTGGCAAGCGCGGCCAGTGGGGCGTCGCCCGGTCGGGGCCGGCGGTCGGTCGTGCGCCTGCCCCGGTGGTGGTACGTGGCCTGCCTGTCGTCCGAGCTGGGGCGGCGGCCGGTGGCCCGCACCGTCCTGGGCACGCCGCTGGCCCTGTTCCGCGACGGCGATGGCCGGCCGGTGGCCCTGCTCGACCGCTGCCCCCACCGCAACGTCCCCCTGTCGCTGGGCCGGGTGGACGACCGGGGCCTGCTCGAGTGCCGATACCACGGCTGGCGCTTCGACGGTTCGGGCGCCTGCCGGGAGGTCCCTGGCCTGTGCCCGGGCCCTGACGCGGCGGTGGCCGGCGGTCCGCCCACCAGCGCCGACGTCGACCGCCTGGCCCGCCGGGCCACGCCCTTCCCCACCGCCGAGCAGGACGGGTTCGTGTGGGTGTTCCCCGACGCCGACGCCCCGCCCGCCACCGGCCCCCTGAACTTCCCGCTGGTGGGAGCGCCCGGCTACGTCACGGTCCGGCGCAGCCTGCGGGTGGCGGGCACCATGCACGCCGCCATCGAGAACACACTCGACGTGCCCCACACCGCCGTCCTGCACGGCGGCCTGTTCCGAGGCGGGCGGGCGCCAGTGGAGGTGGAGGTGGTGGTCCGCCACGGCCCCGGCCGGGTGGAGGCCGAGTACCTGGGCGAGCCGCGCCCGCCCGGGCTGGCCGGCCGGGTCCTGGCCCCCGGCGGCGGGGTGGTGAGCCACACCGACCGCTTCCTGCTGCCGTCGATCGCCCAGGTGGAGTACCGGCTGGGGCGCCACCACCTGGTGGTGACGTCGGCCTTTACGCCCGTCTCCGACGCCGACACCCGCCTCCATGCCGCCGTCACCTTCCGGGGGGCGCTGCCGCCCTGGCTGGTGCGGGCGGTGGTGACCCCCATCGCCAACCGCATCTTCGCCCAGGACGCCATGATCCTGCGCCGCCAGGCGGAGACCATCGACCGCTTCGGCGGCGAGCGGTTCGCCTCCACCGAGCTGGACGTGCTCGGCACCGAGGTGTGGCGGCTGCTGCGCCGGGCCGAGCGGGGCGACACTGCGGCGCTCGACGAGGGCGAGCGGCGAATCCGGATGCGGGTCTAGCGCCGGGCGCGACAACTGTCGTCTTCCTGAGGTCGCCTTTGTCAATTTCCTGTCGCTCTACGGCACGTCCGGACCTCTCGCGCCCCGGTACACCTTGGTGGGCGTTCGACCGTCCATCACCTCCCGAAGGGAGCCCCGCCTGATCGTGAGCGTCCGGCCGCAGCATGGCTGCGGCGAAGCGCTGTCGGGCCGATCGGGGCCGTCACCGTAGGGCGAGTAGTTGACCGCGGCCTCGGGTTGAAATCCCAGGCGCGCCAGATCGTCGCCGTTCCCTGCTCATCGCGCCTCCCACTCCCTAAGAGCATCCCGCCGGGCGACCGCACCACGCGTGCCCGCCCGGCACTACTCCAGGCGCTGGAGGCGACGCGCGGCTCAGGCGGGAAGGTCGTGGGTCGACTCCCATACCTCCTCGAGTTCCGGCTCCAGGGTCGCTAGCTAGTGCGAGGTTCTCCGGGAACAGTGCGAGGACATCATCGATACCCGTCGCCGAAGGCGACTTGATCGCTTGGACCCCCCGCTCATGCGCAGCTTCGCCTATTTGCCGGGTGAAGCGGTGTCCCGGCCGAACCAGAACCGCCGGATCGACAGCTGCTGCAACGCAGACTGAATGATCGGTGAGGTCCAGAACCTTCCCGAGGTCCGTCGCAACCGACCATATCTCCCGCGGCAGGAGATCCTCGACCTGAACGCTTTGCCGTTCGGCCTGACGTGTAAGTTCTGCCCCGACGCAGGGTTTCGTGAGACACAGGTAGATGACTGGGAAGCTTCGCGGCGAGTTGTATCGACCACCGAAACGCCGGGCGCCTTCGCCACTTCGAGGGTCGAATCCCGGTGTCTGATGGGGGTAGCCGACGCTGGCCAGATGGACGAGATCGACGCCACTCAGGCGGGCGGGATCGAAGCCCGCCATGTCACGATGTCACGCCTTCGGCGAGGGCGATCAGCAGGTCGATCACGCGCTTGTACTGCCCAGCGGCGACGAGGTCCAGAGGCTTGTCGTAGCCGAGATCGGGGTTCGGAGAGCGCAACCAGAGCCGAGCCGCGTCGTCGCGTAGGATCCGCCGGAGCAGATCGACGACCGCCTTCAGCTCGAGTAGCCGCTCCTCGGACTGGCGCCGGGGCTCGGACTGCTCTGTGTGCCAGCGGTTGACGCTCCGAGCGTGGGCTCCGCTCACTCGTGCCACGTCTGCGGTGTCGATGACGTCGCTCTCGTACAGGCCGTCGAGCAGGATCGAAAGGGATGCCATAGGCTCGTCCTCATTATGCGCAGAGCAGTGTCGCCGCTATGTCGTCGGTATGTCACAGTGTACGTCGCCATCTTGGCGAAGGACACCGCGTAGATCTTGACTCGGCCCACCGGCGACGTTCGACGGTTCATGCCGGGGCGGGCCGCGCCCGGGCGACCACGTCCAGGTAGTTGCCACCCAGCACCCGTCCCACCCGCTCGGGCGAGAAGCCGCGGTCGAGCATGCGCTGGGCCAGCACCGGCAGCCGGCTGACGGTCCGCAGGTCGGCGGGGGGGACGATGAGGCCGTCGAAGTCGCTGCCCAGGGCAGCCGCCGCCTCGCCGCCGACGCGGATGACGTGCTCGAGGTGGCGGACGACGGCGTCGGCCCGGCCGGCCAGGAAGGAGTCGCCCAGGAACGCGGCGTGGAACATGACGCCCACCACGCCGCCGACCTCGGCCACCGCCCGCACCTGATCGTCGTCCAGGTTGCGCCAGTGGTCGTGCACGCCGGTGACGCCGGTGTGGGAGACGACGGCCGGCAGCGACCGGTCATGGGCGGCGAGCGCGTCCCAGAACGTGGGGGGGTTGGCATGGGCCAGGTCCACCAGGATCCGGCGCTCGTCCAGAGCGGCCACCAGCTCCCGCCCCTCGGCGGTGAGGCCGCCCCGGGGCCGGGGTGACGGGGCGCTGGGCGACCCGAGGGACGAGGCGGTGAGATGGACGAGCGTCACCCGGGACACCAGGCCGCCGGGGAGGCGGGCGACGTCGGCCGGCGCGCTCAGGGCGTTGCCCCCCTGCACGGCCAGGAAGCAGGCCAGGCGGCCGGCGGCCCTGGCCCGCAGGTAGCCGGCGTGATCGGTGACCACGGCCAAGCGGTCGGGGTGGGCGTCCACCGCCGCCCGTAGGCGCCGCAGGTTGCGAAGCAGGACACCGGTCCGCCGGGCCCGTGGCCGCAGCGGGTTGGTGGCCACGCTCAGGACGACGCCCGTCAGCCCGACCTCGACCATGCGGGGGAGGTCGGCCTGGGAGTACAGGCACCCGCCCAGCAGGCCCGAGCCGTGGCGCCGTCCCAGGTCGTAGCCGAACACCCGGGTCCACACGAACGACTCCACGTGGGCGTCCACCACGTGGGACGTGGCGTACAGCTCGACCGCCTCCCGGGAGATGCCCAGGCGCCGGGCCCACAGGGCGGGGTCGGCGCGGGGGTCGGGAAGGTCGACGAGCAGTGGCGGGATGGCCACAACCGTAGAGGTCGGTCCTGCCCCCGCGAGGCCCGGCTACCCCTCCTGCTCGGTGGGGCGCACGAGCACCTCGTTGACGGCCACGCGCCGGGGCCGGGTGACGATCCACGTGATGGCCTCGGCCACGTCGGCGGCCTGGAGCTGCTCGACGCCCCCGAACCGCTGGTGGATGCCGTCGAGGATCTCGGGCCGGTTGTGGCCGGCCAGCTCGGTGGCCACCGCGCCCGGCTCCACCAGGGAGACCCGGACGTGGCGGCCGGTCACCTCCTGGCGCAGCGCCTCGCTGAACGCTCCCACCGCGTGCTTGGTGGCGTTGTACACGCCGCTGCCGCTGCGGGCCACCCGCCCGGCTACCGAGCTGACGTTCACCAGGTCGGCGACGCCCCGGGGGTCCCCGGCGGCGGCCGCCAGCAGGTGGGGCAGGGCGGCGTGCGAGCAGTACAGCAGCCCCAGCAGGTTGACCGCCACCATCCGCTGCCACTCGTCCAGCGGCGCGCCCTCCACCGGCCCCAGCAGCATCATCCCGGCGTTGTTGACCAAGACGTCGATCCGCCCCAGCTCGCCGGCCGCCCGCTCCACCGCCTGGCGGGCCTGGCCCTCGTCGGTCACGTCGGCCACCACCGCCAGGGCTCGGCCGCCGCCGCCGGCGGAGCCGATCCGGTCGGCCACGGCGTCGAGGCGGTCGCCGCGCCGGGCCACCAGGGCCACCGTCGCCCCCTCGGCGGCCAGAGCCAGCGCAGTGGCCTCCCCGATCCCGCTCGACGCCCCCGTCACCAGGGCCACCGTCGCGTCCAATCGACCGCTCATCGCCACTACCGCCTTCCTACGCCGGCGCGTCTCGGGGTGGAGACGGACGCGCACCCTGCCCGAGTCTTACCCTTCGGGCCGCTCGGCGGGTCGGCGGCCGCCATCCGGCCCGCCCGCCGGGGGACGGACGACGTCGGCGAGGGAGCGGCGGTTGGAGCGGGCGACGTCGGCCGTGGGGTGGCCGACGCGGTACACGGCCACCGGGACCGCCACACCGGCCAGTGCGGCCACCCGGGGGGCGGTCTCCGGGCGGTCGACGGCCACCGAGATGGGGTGGCAGGCCCACCCGGCGGCACCGATGGCGACCCAGGAGCGCAGCAGCCGGCGGCCGGAGTCGAACAACTCGGCGGGATCGAGGCTGCGCGCCCCCAGGACGCAGACGGCCTCGCTCGTGCGCAGCAGGCGCACGTCCCGGGAGGCGTAGGCCAGGGCCGCCGGTGCCGGCAGGCGACCCATCCGGAAGGCGGCCCGCAGGGCTGCCCACTCCACCCGCGACAGTGCCAGGCCCTCGGGCGTCATCCCGTCGGGGGCGGTTGCATCGGCCCGGGTCCAGCGGCGGAGGTCGCCCACGAAGCGCCGGTCGCGCCACGACAAGACGCTGGCCCGGGCCACCAGGCGGGCGATGGTGCGGGGCGGCACGGTGACGTTGCCGAGCTCGGCCAGGGCGGCGGCCAAGGGCGGCGGCACCGGCGTGCGGTCATAGGGGCGGCGGTTGGTGTGGCGGGTCGCCGCCGGCCCGGCCAGCGGGTCGGGCTCATCGCCGGGATCGGCGGAGCGCACGGTGACGTCGCCCACCCAGAGGTCGGACCCGGACCGCTCGAACCGGGTGGCGATCTCCGCCCGCATGCCGGCCCGGCAGGCGGCCAGCGCCAGCGTCTCGAAGAACGCACCCAGGGCCAGGTAGGCGTCGCGGTCGTCGGGATCGAAGGGCAGGTAGTCCAGGTGGTCGTAGTGCAGCCCGAACGACGCCGGTCCGGTGGGCACCAGCCGCCAGGGCTGGGCGTTGTGGGCCGACGGGGCCCGCAGCGCCTCGGTGAGCACGGCGGCGACCTCGGGGTCGAAGGTGTCGGTGACGGTGCTCATGGGCGGGCCTCCCGGTGGCAGCCGGGCGACGGGCGGTCGGCGGTGAGGACGTGGCGGTGCTTGATGCGGGACCGGTTGGGGACGAACGGGCCGGTTCCCTGCTCCCACAGCCGCACCCGCACGTCGCCGGCGGCCGCCGACTCGGCCAGGGCGGTGCGGTAGTCGGCCGACACGGAGGCCAGGTGGTCCCGGACGGCCGCCGCCAGGCCGGCGGCCAGCGCCCTGTCGCCCGGGTCGTCGGCCTCCACGTGGACGAGGGGGCGGACGTCGCCGTCGCCCACCTCGGCCAGCTCCATGCAGAATGCACCCAGGCGGTCGGCGGCGGGATGGCCGGCGACGGCGGCGCCCACGTCCTCGGGGTAGAGGTTGGCGCCCAGGTACGACAGGGTCTGGTCGGCCCGGCCGTGCACGAAGAGGAAGGGGAGCGTGAACGGCCGGGCGTCGGCCTCCGACGGATCGAGGCCGGCGGCCCGGCAGGCCCGCAGGGCGGCTGCGTACGGGACGGTGCCGCCTTCGTCGCCCACGTCGTAGCGGACCCGGGGCGAAAGGAGGGGCCGGCTGACGGTGACCACCAGCTCCTCGGCACCGGCCGGCGACCGCACCGTCGTCACGTGGTAGTCGCACGGGTCGTACTGGAAAACCATCGGGAGGCGGTCGGTGCGACCGAACAGGGCCAAGGCCAGCTCCGGGCGGGCCGCGGCCTGGCGGCGGAGCCAGATGGAGACCGGGGTCTCGCAGGCCACGCCGATGTCGAGATCGGACGCCCCGTAGGCCGACCACACCTGGGTGAAGGTGCGCTCCAGGCGGTCACGGGCCGCCTCCGTCATCCCCTCTCCGCCGACGAACCCGTAGAGGCGGTGGGCGGACAGGTCGAGGTCTCGTGCCGGGGCGGCCTCCACCAGGGTGCGCAGGAAGGGCGGGTAGCCGCACACCACGTAGGTGGGCCCGGCGCCGAGCAGGGCGACGGTGCCCAGCACCTTGTCCACGTCCGGGCCGCAGGACTTCACGGTCCCCACCGCGGTGAGGGCGGCGGACACGTTGGTGCCGGTGGCCCAGGCCCCCATGGAGAAGGCGTTGAGCACGACGACGGGGCGGCCGTCCGGTTCGGGCAGCAGGTGGCGGGCCAGGAGCGCCAGGCTGCGGTGGACGTCGGCCAGCTCCCGGCGGCTGCGCACCCACGTATAGGGAACCCCGCTGGATCCCGCCGATTCGTCGAGCTGGCATCCGGTGGCGGGAATGCGGCCGTGCTGGCAGCGCTCGGCCAGCGACCACCGGTCCACGTACGAGCGCTTGGTGGTCACGGGGAGGCCGGCCAGCCAGGCGGCCGCCGTCCGGGCCGGGGCGGGGGCCCCGGCCGCCGCCACCAGTGCCCGGTAGGCGGGGACGGTGCGCATGGCCCTGCGGGCGGTGGCCGCCCCCGCCGGGGCCGAGAGGCGGGCGGCCAGGCGACCGCCGTGGCGAGCCCCCCATCGGAACGACCTGAGGTTGGCGCGTGACACCCGGTGGGCGACCCTGGCCACCGCCCCCAGCACCGCCCACCGGAGGTGGCGCAGCGGCATGGTGGCCGCCACCAGCGGTGACGCCGGTGCCGGGGTCGCCATCCGCACTGGGCGGCGAGTACCGCGAGCCCGGTCGGCGGTAGCGGTCACGGCCCCCACTGTGCGGGGGATGCCCGCCCCCGGCCATGGGGTGGCCCCCTCAGTCGGCGCTGGGTCAGACCTGGGGGTCGGTCAGGGGGTCGGCGCCCCCGACGCCCGCGTCACCCGCCGCTGTATCTGAGCCAGGACGCCCAGCGCGGCGGCCGAGCGACGGCGGCGCCGGAGCTGGCGCCGCACGCGGGCGACGGCCACCGTGGCGAAGAGCAGGAGCCAGCCCGCCACCAGCACGGAGGCGATGACCGCCGCCACCGGCTCAGGCCTCACCGCCGGGGCCACCGGGACCGTCGTGCACGCTGGACCACTCCGACCTCCAGCACCGCCGGCCGTCTCGGTCTGCTGGCCGGCCGGGCGGCGCGCGCCAGATCGTACCGTCGCCACCGGCGTGATCGGCGGCAGCCACCACATCGGGGCTTCGCCACGCTGTCGCCGCGAATCTCCGTACGTCCCGGGCCTACTTCTCGAAACGACATTCGAGTTGGCAACGACCCGCGTGATCGCCAGCTTCAAGCACGCCCGCTAGGCGATGGGATCGCTCACCGCCGTCCAGTTCGCCGCCTGCGTCGGCGGTTCCGGATCAGGACCCGGCAGGGCCTGGCGAGCCCCCCCCTCCCCCAGCACCGGCCCACGCCGCCGGCGACCACCGGCCCACGCCGCCGGCCGGAGCCTCGCTGCCCGGCGGCCACTCACCAGGCCCTGCCACCGTCGGTCCCCACCCCGTCCGCCTTTCCCACCAGAAGAGGGAGCCCCGAT
This sequence comes from Acidimicrobiales bacterium, assembly GCA_046263055.1. Lineage (GTDB taxonomy): Bacteria > Actinomycetota > Acidimicrobiia > Acidimicrobiales > AC-14 > DATAQC01. The sequence goes on from JBHELO010000092.1 coordinate 33,247, forward strand.
GTTCGCAACCGGCGTAGCCTTCGGCCGCCAAATTGCGCTCAGCTATCCCGCTGTGCCGACCGCTGGCGGTTCGGAAATATTTGGCCAGGCAGTATGTAGGGGCGCTAAGTGCTAGCACCGCATCGGCCGCCGGTTGCGCCGTCGGTGACTACCTAAGTCAGTAAGCTATCGCGCCATCAGCGTCATTGTAAAAGATGCAGTCCACATCTCTGCAAGAGTTGTGCCGCTGGTAGGACGACATGAACAAGTCGTCGAGGACCGGAAGGCTGACGATGTTCTTTCTTCATGGCGGGGACGCCAGGACCACCTGGGGGATAGTTGTGATCGTGCTCTCGGCACTGTCTGGTCTCGGTGCCGCCGTTTACGTCCGCCGCCGAGTCCCGCGTGAACCGAGCGAGGGTGATCTTAGGATCATGTCGGAGCGGGATGCCCGAGCGATATTGAACCTAGCCCCTATCTTGTACTTCTTCCTGGGCGCCTTGGTTCCGTGGTTGACGTGGCCTTACCTACTGCAGAAGTATGGTAAAGGGAAGCGCATGAAGTGATCTGTCGGGGCTGAAACAGTGTCTGGAAGAAGCGGATGGCCCTTCTCATTCTCTTGGGATTCGTTGTAGCTCTTGTCGCCGTCGGAGTCGTCGTGCTGGGACCCACCATGCGGCGACTCGGAGGATCCGCGAGACGACGACGCGGGTGACCGCCGAGACTGCATCCGGTACGCAATCGGGCCCTGCGCCAGTCACAGGTCCCCCGATCGGCACGGTGTACATCTCCGAGAGCGGGGGCGACAGCCGGGCCGACGGGCGCGTCTCTCCAGCTTCGAGATCGCCGAAAACAACCTCGACAACAACTACGGTGGCGTGACCCAATGGGCGAATGCCAACCGCTTCATGCGACACGCCCACGCCCACGGTGGCGCTATTGCCCGATCGAGGGGTCGGGGACCGTGTCCACCTGTGCGCCGGGCAGCGTCAGCCCCCGCTCATCGACGACCCTCCATGGAAGTCGCAGAACGTGCTGGTGGGCAACAATGAGCTCCGCATAACGCTGAAGGATGGGATATGTATATGGGGGACTCGTTGGTAGCGCAATCGGCCTAGTTATAGGAGTCGTGTTTCTCAGCCTCCCCGTGATTCTAGTAGCCGTGGGTTTAGGGCTCGTGTCCTTCGTGCTGCTCGTCATGTCTCGGAGAGGTCGCTGGTTCGATGCTCCCTGGCGATGAGCTGGTTATGGTGGCGAAGAGCTGCACGGCGGTGACGTGGACGTGGACGTCGTGGAGGCGCAAAGAGGCGCTTGAGTGCTGTCGTGACTACAGCCTGGCGGGGACCACCGACGACTGCTGCGACGACGGGGGCGCCGGACCAGCGCCACCACCGGGCGGGGGCCGGCCTACCCCTACGTCTGCGACCCGACCGCAACCGCACCTCTGGCCCCGAGGGTACCCACCCCCCGCTACAGCACCGCCAACCAGGCCACGCCAGCTGGCCGGTCGGGCTGACGGCGCCGCGCACGGCGGCGGCCTGGGTCACGACGTCCACGCCCAGGACGCGGGCGCGGCCGGCGTCGGGGCGGATCAGCGTGGCCAGCGTGCGGATGGTCGTGGTCCTGCCGGCGCGGTTGGGCCCCAGCACGCCGCAGACCGTGCCCCGGCGTACCGCCAGGTCGACGCCGTCCACCGCCAGCGCCGACCCGAAGCAGTTCTCCAGCCCGGCTGCCTCGATGGCGAGGCCGCGGTACCGGTCATGCCGGCCGTGGGCGCCGGGGCGAACCGGGTTCGGTTGGCGGGCCCCGGCGGCGCTCAACCGAACCCGGTTCGGCGGTTGACCTAGGAGCAGCCGCTGGTGGTGCCGCAGCTGGCGCAGACGAAGCAGGCGCCGGCCCGCTGCATCACCATGCCGCACTGGTAGCAGTAGGGGGCGTCGGAGGCGACGGGCTGGGGGCCGGCGACCTCGGTGGCCACCGGAGCGGCGGCCGCCACCGGAGCGGCGGCCGCCACCGGGGCGGGGTCGGGGACGACCTCGGAGCCGGTGGACGACGGGATCGAGTGCTCCTCCACCCCGGGCAGGGTGGGCTGCATGCGCTCGCCGACGGTGAGGATGCCGAGCTCGGCCCGGTCCTCGAAGGGCAGGTACTGCACGGCCAGGCGCCGGAAGATGTAGTCGATGAGCGAGCTGGCGAACCGGATGTCGGGGTCGTCGGTCATGCCTGCGGGCTCGAAGCGCATGTTGGTGTACATGTCGACGAAGGCCTTGAGGGGCACGCCGTACTGGAGGCCATGGCTCACCGAGATGGCGAAGGCGTCCATGATCCCGGCCAGGGTGGATCCCTGCTTGGCCACCTTGAGGAAGATCTCCCCGGGCCGGCCGTCGTCGTACTCGCCCACCGTCACGTAGCCGTGGCAGTCGGCCACCCGGAACGACATGGTCTTGGAGTTGCGGACCCGGGGCAGCTTCTCCCGCACCGGCTCCTTGACCACCACCGTCTCCACGACTCTCTCGACCGGCGCAGCCAGGACCGAGGCGGCGGCCGCCGCCCCGGCGGCGATGGCGGCGGCCGTCTTGGTGGTGGACAGGGGCTGGGCCACCTTGCAGTTGTCCCGGTACATGGCAACGGCCTTGAGCCCCATGCGCCAGGCGTCGAGGTGGAGCTGCTCCACCTCCTCGACGGTGACCGACTCGGGGACGTTCACGGTCTTGGAGATGGCGCCCGAGATCCACGGCTGGGCGGCCGCCATCATGCGCACGTGGCCCAGATAGTGGATGGTGTTGTCGCCCATGGAGCAGGCGAACACCGCCAGGTGGTCGGCCGACAGGTGCGGGGCGCCGAGGATGGACTTGTGCAGGTCTATGTAGGCGACGATGTCGGTGACCTGGTCGGCCGAGTACCCCAGGCGGCGCAGGGCCCGGGGGACGGTCTGGTTGACGATGGACATGGTGCCGCCGCCCACCAGCTTCTTGGTCTTGCACAGGCCGAGGTCGGGCTCGATGCCGGTGGTGTCGCAGTCCATCATCAGCCCGATGGTGTTGTGGCTCACGAACCCGTTGGCCACGTAGGTGACGTTGTCGGGCACCGAGATGTCGTACGTCAGCTCGTCGGCGCCCAGCTCGGCGCGAGCCACGGCGTCGTACGAGAAGGCCAACAGGCGCCCCAGCTCGACGTCCGCGGTGTGGGCGTGGAGGCGGGCGGCCACCGGCCGGGACAGGGCGACGGCCCCGACGCGCGACGGCGAGAAGCCAGGTGCACCGGGGAACCCGGCGGGGCCGGCGAGCTCCCCCAGCACCGCCTGGCGGAGGCGACCCCGGGCCGGCAGCAGGCGCTCGACCAGGGCCGCCGGCACCGGCACCAGGTCGGCCACGCCGGCCCGGCGGTCGTGGCCGACCAGCACGGCGGCCTGCTTGCGCCCGCTCACGAAGCCCACCTCCTCCAGCCACCGACCGGTGGAGGCGGCGTCGAGGAGGGCGACGGTGCCGCCGGTGCGGGTGGCCGGGTAGCCCAGGGCCAGGAGGAGCGCCTGGACGTCGACGGCCAGGTCCTCGGTGGGAAGGGTGACGACCGGCGCACCGCCGGGGGCGTCGCCCGCTCCCTCGAACAGGCCCCGCAGGAAGGCGGCGTACAGCCAGCGGTCGTTGGTGGCCAGCACGGCATTGGGAAGGAGGGCGGTGCCGGAGCCCGTCGGCCCCGCCAGGCCGCTCGCCCGCCACCACTCGGCCAGGCGCCGGGAGTCGAAGCGCACCTCCACGGTGGCCCCCCGTCCCAGGGCCACGCCGGCGGCCAGGCCGAAGGCGGCCTTGCCCAGTCGCTCCAGGCGCTCGACCACCTCGAAGTCGGCCCGGGCGGCGGCGAAGCGCAGGCCGCCGCCGTCCACCGCACCGCCCGCCACCGCACCGCCGTCCACCGCACCGCCGCCCACCGCACCGCCGCCCACCGCGTACCCGGCCAGCTCGGCCAGCTCTACCGTCATCTCCCCGGGCACCACCGCGTGGTCGTCGGCGACGGGCGACGACAGGGCGGGGAGCGCCACCGGCCGGGGCTCGCCCACCACCTGGTCGAGGGCCAGGGGGAGCAGGTCGCCGGCCTCCAGGTCGGCGAAGCGCCGCCACGCCCAGGTGCCGGTGGCGGGATCCACCACTCGCACCCGGTGCTGGGTGGTGCCGGCGATGCGGTGGCCGCGGGCCGTCTCCACGGTGACCACCGGCTCGGCCCCGTTCACGTAGAACCGGGTGGCGGCCCGGGGGCCCTCGTCGGTGGCGACGGTGGCCGACAGGCCCTGCCACTGGGCGCCGTCGGGGTCACCCAGGGTGCCCAGGCGCACCAGTCCCCTGTCGGTGGCCACCAGCGAGCCGCCCACCAGGCAGCCGGTGGGGGCCAGCACGGTAGCCTGGGAGTTGCGCACGCCGAACTGCTCGGCCAACTCGACGGCCGCGTCCCACGACTCCTGGGCCGCCGACAGCAGGTCGACGGGGACGAGGTCTTCGTCGATGCCGGCCACCTCGTCGCGGTGCATGCGCAGCACCCGGGTCATGGGCTGGCGGTTCTCGGTGAAGCCGGCGAAGGGGCCCATGCGGGCTGCGGTGCGGGCTGACGTGGCGTAGGCCTGGCCGGTCATGAGGGCGGTGATGGCGCTGGCCCAGGTTCGGCCGGCATCGGAGTCGTACGGCATGCCCAGGGCCATGAGCATGGCGCCCAGGTTGGCGTAGCCCAGGCCCAGCTGGCGGAACCGGCGGGACGTCTCGGCGATGGTCTCGGTGGGGTAGTCGGCGTTGCCCACGAGGATCTCCTGGGCGGTGAACACCACCGACACCGCGGCCCGGAAGCCGTCGACGTCGAACGTGCCGTCGTCGGCGAGGAACTTCAGCAGGTTGAGGCTGGCCAGGTTGCAGGCCGAGTTGTCCAGGTGCATGTACTCACTGCACGGGTTGGAGGCGTTGATGCGGCCGGTTGCGGCGGCCGTGTGCCAACGGTTGATGGTGGTGTCGAACTGCATGCCCGGGTCGGCGCACTCCCAGGCGGCCTGGCAGATCTGGCGGTAGAGGTCGCGGGCCTTGATGGTGCGGACGGGCTCGCCGGTGGTGACGGCCTTGAGCTGCCAGTCGGCGTCGTCGACGACGGCCTGCATGAAGTCGTCGGTGACCCGCACCGAGTTGTTGGCGTTCTGGTACTGGGTGGAGTGGCTGTCCCTGCCGTCGAGGTCCATGTCGAACCCGGCGTCGCGCAGGACCCGGGCCTTGCGCTCCTCGACCGCCTTGCACCAGATGAAGTCCTCGACGTCGGGGTGGTCGGCGTTGAGGATCACCATCTTGGCCGCCCGGCGGGTCTTGCCGCCCGACTTGATGGTGCCCGCCGAGGCGTCGGCGCCCCGCATGAAGCTGACCGGGCCGGAGGCGGTGCCCCCGCCCTTCAGGGGCTCGTGGGAGGAGCGGATGTTGGACAGGTTGATGCCCGACCCCGAGCCCCCCTTGAAGATCGTCCCCTCCTCCACGTACCAGTTGAGGATGGACCGCATGGTGTCGTCGACGGCCAGGATGAAGCAGTTGTGGACCCGGAGGTTGCCGCTCAGGTACTCGCCGCTCTCGGTCTGGATGTCGTAGACGTCCATCTGGCCGAGCTCCTCGATGCGCTCGACCTCGAGCAGCTCGACCTCGCCCGCCGTCGGGCCGGGGACGTCGAAGGAGGCCTCGAGGGCGGCGGCCGCGGCGGGGTCTGTGAAACCGATCTCGTCGGCAAAGAGCCGGCGGTCCCCGGCCGAGGGGATGGAGAGCACCCAGCTGCCCTGGCGGTCGGAACGGGCGTCCGTGGCGAACCGCACCCGGGAGAAGATCCCGAACCGCAGGAGCAACGACTGGATCCCACGAACGATCCCCTCGGAGGTCGTCTCCAGGCCGACGACCGAGCCACGCTCCTGGACCGAGACGTACCCTTCGCACTGGAACAGGCCCCGCAGGTAGGCAGCCACGACGGGGAGGGGTGCGGTGAACAGCCGGGGCGGTACGGCCATGTCCATGTCCGTGTCCGTGTCCGTGTCCGTGTCCGTGTCCGTGCCGCGACCCTGCAGCCAGCCGGCCAACGCCGCCTCGGCGATCTCCCGGGCGACGATCTCCTCCCCGCCGTAGGAGCTGGCCCGATGCCAGGTGAGGCGGTCACCGGGTCGGAGCTGGCCGGCAGGGACGAACCGCCCCGACTGGGGTCCCGAGGCGCGCCACACGAGGTGGTCGGCGGTCACGTCGAGGGTGTGGCCGGCCGTGGTGTGGACCCGCAGCACGGGCTTGCGCCCGTTGGCCTTGACCGCCTCGATCCGCGTCAGGCCCGAAGCGTCGTACACCTTGGTGCCGACGGCATGGTCGTCGACCAGCTTGCCGATCGGGACCAGGCCCTCGGGCGTGCTGACCAGGGCGCCGTACGGCTGGCACGCACTGGCCTGCTGCGGCTCGCCCTTGACGCCGATGTTGAACCACACCGGAGAGTTGAAGGCGGCCTTCTGGTGGACGACCAGGTGCTTGAGCTCGGCCCGGAAGGCCTCGGCCTCATCGTCATCCACGAAGTAGCCGTCCTTGCGGCCCCAGCGGGTGATGGTGTCGGCCACCCGGTCGACGACCTGGCGGAGCGACGACTCCCGCTCCGGCGACCCGAGGGCGCCCCGGAAGTACTTCTGAGCGACGATGTTGGTGGCGTTCTGCGACCACCCCACCGGGAACTCGACGTCGCGCTGCTCGAAGGCCACCGAGCCGTCCCGGTAGTTGGTGATGCGGGCGTCGCGGCGCTCCCACACCACCTCCTCGTAGGGCTCCACGCCGTCGGTGGTGAAGTGGCGGCGGATGCCGATGCCGGTCTGCTCAGGGGCCATGGCCATGCGGGGGGCCCTCCTAGGGGTGGGTGTCGTCGGCGGGGCGGCTCGACCGGTCTCGCCGACCTACCCACAACATGTTGGGGTCGGAGCACGCCGGGCCGCGAGAGGTAGGGGTAGATTACAGCACCGTAGTTACAGGGCTGTCAATGGACGGCGGCTCGCGAAGCCGCACGTCAGGGGCTGTGGACAAAAAAAATCCTCAGCCCGAGGGCGCGGGCGGGGGCGCCACCGGAGGGGGCGACGGCTTGGGCAGGAGGCCCATCTCCCGCTCGAAGTCGCCCACCCCCTCGAACCCCTTGTAGACGCTGGCGAAGCGCAGGTAGGCGACCTCGTCGAGGGCCCGCAGCCGCTCCAGGACCGTCATCCCGATCTGGGCGGTGGTCGGTTCCGGCCCCAGCAGGCGGACCGACTCCTCGACCTCGGTCACCAGCGCCTCCACCGCCTCGACGGGGATCGGGCGGTTCTTGGCCGCCGCCCGGACGCCGGCGGCGATCTTGGCTCGGGAGAACGGCTCCCGGCCGCCCGAGCGCTTGACGACTACGACCGCCGCCTCCTCGATGCGCTCGTAGGTCGTGAACCGCCGGCCACAATCCAGGCACTCCCGGCGACGCCGGATGGCCGCCCCGTCGTCGGCCGTCCGGGAGTCGACGACCTTGTCCTCCAGGCTCGAGCAGGCCGGGCAACGCACCACCCGACGCTACCTTCGGCCACCGAGACGGCGGTCAGGAGGCGGGCAGGGCGATCCGCTCCCCCACCCGCAGGACGGCTCCCCCGTGGACAGCCACCAGGTGGTCCACCAGGGGGCGGACGTCCCCCTCGGGCTGCAGGCGGCGGGCCAGCGTCCACAACGTGTCACCGGGCCCGACCTCCACGACCGCCGAGCCGGCCGCTGGCGGCCCGGTCACGGTGGTCGGCGCCGGCGCCGAGGGGGGAGAGGGAACGGGATGCCCGGAGGCGGTGAGGGCGCCTCCGGGCATCCCGAGCAGGACCCAGGCGGCGACCGCCCCCGAGGCCACGAGCAGGACCGCGCCGAACCGCCGGCGGCGCAGCACGGCGGGCGCCGGGCGAGGTGCGGGCCGTGGGCGGGTCCCGAGCACGCCGGTGGGCACGCCGGTGGGCACGGCGGTGGGCACGGCCGTGGGCATGGCGTGAGGCACGGCGTGACAGCCGCACCGGGCGGCGGGGGCGGC
>JBHELO010000093.1:0-49262 GCA_046263055.1 Acidimicrobiales bacterium
GGCAAGGGTTTCGCGGGCCCGATGAAGCGCCACAACTTCAAGGGCCTGGGGGCGTCCCACGGTGCCCACAAGGTGCACCGGGCGCCGGGCGCGGTGGGCGCCTGCGCCACCCCGTCCAAGGTGTTCAAGGGCACCCGGATGGCCGGGCGCATGGGCGCGCAACAGGTGACCACCCTCAACCTGGAGGTCGTGCAGGCCGACGCCGAGCGCGACCTGGTGTTGCTGAAGGGCGCGGTGCCCGGGCCACGGGGCGGCCTGGTGCTCATCCGCAACGCGGTGAAGAACGGCACGGGGGCGGTCTGACCATGGCGAGTGTGGACGTGCGCACGGCCGCCGGCGACGAGGTGGGATCGGTCACCCTGGACCCGGCCGTCTTCGGGGTCACGCCCAACGTGGCGGTGATGCACCAGGTGGTCACCGCCCAACTGGCGGCCGCCCGCTCGGGGACCCAGAGCACGCTCACCCGGGCCGAGGTGTCGGGTGGCGGGCGCAAGCCCTGGCGCCAGAAGGGATCCGGTCGGGCCCGCCAGGGGTCCACCCGGGCGCCGCACTGGACCGGTGGCGGCGTGGCCCTCGGTCCCAAGCCCCGCTCCTACCGCCAGCGCACCCCCAAGAAGATGGTGCAACTGGCCCTGCGCTCGGCCCTCTCCGACCGGGCCGCCGAGGGCCGGGTGGCGGTGGTCGAGGCGTGGGCGTTCGACTCGCCCCGCACCCGCCAGGCCCGGGCCGCCCTGGGGGCCCTCGGCCTGGCCGGCAAGGTGCTGGTGGTCCTCGGGCCCGACGAGGACACCGCAGCCCGGTCGTTCCGCAACCTGCCCGACGTCCACGTGCTGGCGTCGTCCGAGCTCAACCCCTACGACGTGCTGTGCAGCGACTGGGTGGTGTTCACCCGGGCCACCCTGCCGGGCAGCGCCGACACCGCCGCTGACGCAGGCGCCCGGCCGGAGGTCGCGCCAGCTGGCTCCGGTGACGACAGCGCCCATGGGACCGCCACCGCACCGGGCGGCCTCGCCGAGGCCCCCGCGGCCGGGCCGCCGGAGGGGGAGCCGGGCGTGCCGCTGGCCGAGCGGGACTGGGACGCCCCCCTGCGAGGAGGTGACGGGTCGTGAAGGACCCCCGCAGCATCATCCTGCGCCCGGTCGTGAGCGAGAAGTCCTACGGCCTGCTCGACACGGGCGTGTACACCTTCGTGGTCGACCCCAGCGCCTCCAAGATCGAGATCCGCCAGGCCGTCGAGGACATCTTCAGTGTCCGGGTGACGAAGGTGAACACCCTGAACCGCAAGGGCAAGCGCAAGCGCAACCGTCGCCAGTTCACCTTCGGCACGCGTCCCGACACCAAGCGGGCCATCGTCACCCTCGCCCCCGGCGCCCGCATCGACCTGTTCGAGACCTAGGACCGCTGATGCCCCTCCGCAAGCGAAACCCCACCAGCGCCGGCCGGCGGTTCCAGACCGTCTCCGACTACGCCGACATCACCCGGTCCACGCCCGAGAAGTCCCTTCTCGCGCCCCTGTCGGGCAGCGGTGGGCGCAACAGCTACGGCCGCAAGACCGCCCGTCACCGGGGCGGCGGCCACAAGCGCCAGTACCGCATCATCGACTTCAAGCGCACCAAGGACGGCGTGCCCGCAAAGGTCGCGTCCATCGAGCGCGACCCCAACCGCAACGCCCGCATCGCCCTGCTCCACTACCTCGACGGTGAGAAGCGCTACATCATCGCGCCGGCCCGGCTGCACGTCGGCGACCTGCTCTCCAGTGGGCCCAAGGCCGAGATCCGCCCCGGCAACGCCCTCCCGCTCCGCTACATCCCCGTCGGCACGACCGTGCACAACGTGGAGCTGAAGCCCGGTGCGGGAGCCAAGATGGGCCGGGGCGCGGGCGCCAGCATCCAGCTGGTGGCCAAGGAGGGCGACTTCGCCACCCTGCGCCTCCCCAGCACCGAGATGCGCCGGGTGCCCATCGACTGCCGGGCCACCGTGGGCGAGGTGGGCAACCCCGAGGCCGAGCTCGTCTCCATCGGGAAGGCGGGCCGCAACCGGTGGCGGGGCGTGCGCCCCCAGACCCGCGGCGTGGCCATGAACCCGGTGGACCACCCGCTGGGCGGCGGCGAGGGCAAGTCCTCGGGGGGCCGTCACCCCGTCTCGCCGTGGGGCAAGACCGAGGGCCGTACCCGCGACACCACCAAGCCGTCCCAGAAGCTCATCGTGCGCCGCCGCCGTACACGCGGCTCCCGGAGGTAAGGACCCCCATGGCACGCAGCCTCAAGAAGGGCCCCTTCGTCGACGACCACCTGCTCAAGAAGGTGGACGCCCTCAACGACCGGGGCGAGAAGCGGGTCATCAAGACGTGGTCGAGGCGGTCCACGATCATCCCCGACATGGTCGGGCACACCATCGCCGTGCACGACGGGCGCAAGCACGTGCCCGTGTACATCACCGAGTCCATGGTGGGCCACAAGCTGGGCGAGTTCGCCCTCACCCGCACGTTCCGGTACCACGCCGGCCAGGAGCGGGCGGGGAGGCGCTAGCCATGCCCGGTCCCAAGCTCAACGAGCGCCCCGTCCTGCGGACCCGCCAGGCGGGCCGGGCCCGGCCCGTGCCCCCGGCGGCGGCCGCCGCCACCAGCGCCAAGGCGGTGGCGCGCTACGTCCGCGTCTCGCCCTACAAGGTGCGCGAGGTCCTCGACCTGGTCCGGGGCCACAACGTGGAGCGGGCCCAGGAGATCCTCCGCTTCTGCGAGCGCGACGCCGCCACCCTGGTGGGCAAGGTCCTGGCGTCAGCGGTGGCCAATGCCGAACACAACGAGCAGGTCCCGGCCGACGAGCTGTTCCTCTCCGCCTGCTTCGCCGACGAGGGCCCCACGCTCAAGCGCTGGCGCCCCCGGGCCCGGGGCCGGGCCACCCGCATCCGCAAGCGCACCTGTCACGTCACGGTGATCGTTACCCGCCTGCCTGACGCCGAGCTGGCCCGCCGGCGGGCCTCCCGCCCGGCGGCGGTGGCCGAGCGCCGGCGCCGGCGCACGGGCGGCACCGAGGAGCGGGGCCGGGCCGGACGGCGGGACCGGGCCGCCGCAGATGCCGGCGCGCCGGCCGCCACCACGCCCGACGCCGGCGCCACCGGCGCCACCACGCCGACCGAGCCGGAGCCGGAGCCCGCCGGGCCCGAGCCGGAGGCCATGGCCGCCGGCGACGCCGCGGAGCAGGCGGCCGAGATCGAGGAGCAGACGGCCGGGGCGGCCGGCGGCGAGGGCGTGCCCCAGCCGGCCCCCGAGGACGCGGCACCCACCGGCGACGCAGCCCCCACCGGCGACGCGGCACCCATCAACGACGAGGCGTCCTCCGCGACGCCGGAGGACCCGGCGTCGCCGACGCCAGAGGGTGAGGCATAGGCATGGGCCAGAAGGTCAACCCGTACGGGTTCCGCCTGGGGGTCACCACCGACTGGAAGTCCCGGTGGTTCTCCGCCCACGACTACACCGACTACCTGGTCGAGGACTGGAAGATCCGCGACTACCTGATGAAGCAGCTTCCCCACGCCGCCATCAGCCGCATCGAGGTGGAGCGCACGCGTGACCGCCTCCGGGTGGACGTGCACACCGCCCGGCCGGGCATCGTCATCGGCCGCCGGGGCGCCGAGGCCGACCGCCTCCGCGCCGACCTGGCCAAGATGACCAACAACGCCAAGATCCAGCTCAACATCCAGGAGATCAAACAGCCCGAGCTCGACGCCGCCCTCATCGCCCAGGGCGTGGCCGACCAGCTGGCCGGCCGGGTCAGCTTCCGCCGGGCCATGAAGCGGGCCGTGCAGACGGCCCAAAAGGCGGGCGCCCTCGGCATTCGGGTGCAGTGCTCGGGTCGCCTGGGCGGCTCGGAGATGGCCCGTAGCGAGTGGTACCGGGAGGGCCGGGTGCCGCTTCACACCCTGCGGTCGGACATCGACTACGGCTTCCGCGAGGCCCGCACCACCTTTGGGCGCATCGGTGTGAAGACATGGATCTACAAGGGCGACATCCTCCCCTACAAGACCTCCAGCGAGGACAAGATCTCCCGCGAGGCGGCCATGGCGGTGGGCGAGACCTCGGGCAGCCCGCGGCCCCGCCGCATCATCTCCGCCGGTGGTGGCCGCCGCCTGCCCACCGCCGAGGAGGGCGGCGGTCCCGCTCCCGCGCCCGAGGACGGGGCCGAGGCGGCGCCCATGATCAAAGAGGCCGATCCCGATCTCGAGCGCCTGCTGGCCGAGGAGGAGGACATCACCCGTCGCCTGCGCGAGCAGCACGAGGCGCCGCACTTCCGCGGCGGCGACGAGGGCTGAGGTCGCCATGTTGATGCCGAAGCGGGTCAAGCACCGCAAGCAGCACCGGGGCCGGCGCACCGGCATGGCCACGGGGGCCACCGCTGTCGCCTACGGGGACTTCGGCATCCAGGCCCTGGAGCCGGGGTGGATCACCGCCCGCCAGATCGAGGCCGCCCGTATTGCCATGACACGCCACATCAAGCGCGGCGGCAAGGTGTGGATCAACATCTTTCCCGACAAGCCGGTGACGGCCAAGCCGGCCGAGACCCGCATGGGATCGGGCAAGGGCAACCCCGAGCACTGGGTGGCCGTCGTCAAACCCGGGCGCATCATGTTCGAGCTGGCGGGCGTGAGCGAGGAGCTGGCCCGCGAGGCCATGGAGCGGGCCATCCAGAAGCTGCCCATCAAGGCCAAGGTCGTCGTCCGCACCGAGGAGGTTCTCACGTGACCACCGCCGCCGAGCTGCGCGAGCTGCACGACGAGGAGCTCGAGAACCGCATGGTCGAGGCCAGCCAGGAGCTGTTCAACCTGCGCTTCCAGCACGTCACCGGCCAGCTCGACAACTACGCCCGCCTGGGCGAGGTGCGGCGCGAAGTGGCGCGGGTCAAGACCCTCCTTCGCCAGCGGGAGATCGCCGCCGCCGAGGCGGCCGACGGCGCGACTGGGGCGGCCGACGACGACGCCGTCAACGAGGCCCAGGAGGAGGAGCGTCGGTCCCGCCGCCGGGCCCGGGTGGCGGCCAGCCGCCGGGGCGTGGTGGCCGGCGTGGGCGCCGAGGCCGGCCGCCAGGGCACATCCCACGCGGTTGGCGGGTCCCACGATGACGAGAGTCCAACGATGGCTGAGGAGTCCAACGATGGCTGACCAGACCGAGCCGCTCGGCGCCGAGCCGGTGGCGGCCCCGCCCGTGGCCGACGCCCCGGCGCCGGCCGCCGTCGAGGCCGCCGACGGGCGCCTCAACCGGCGCAAGGTGCGCGAGGGCCTGGTGGTCTCGGTGGCCATGGAGAAGACGGCGGTGGTGGCCGTCGTCGAACGAGTCCGCCACCCCCGCTACGCCAAGACCGTGCAGCGCACCAAGAAGGTGCACGCCCACGACGAGGCCAACGACGTGCGGGTGGGTGACCGGGTGCGCCTGGCCGAGACCCGACCGCTGTCCAAGACCAAGCGCTGGCGCGTCGTCGAGGTCCTGGAGCGGGCCCGATGAGCCTCGTCGGGTCCTGTCCCGTGGCCGTCCCCTCCCACCGCCCGGCGGCGGCGGGCCCCTCCCCACGGGCCACCCGCCTCGGGAGCGGGGAAGCGGACGCCCTGCGGGCGACTGTCCCTCCGATGAGCCTCGTCGGGTCCTGTCCCGCGGGGGTCGGCGGATGATCCAGCAGGAGTCCCGGCTGCGGGTGGCCGACAACTCGGGCGCCAAGGAGGTGCTCTGCATCAAGGTGCTGGGCGGCTCCAAGCGCCGCTACGCGGCCATCGGGGACATCTTCGTGGCCACCGTCAAGGACGCCATCCCCGGGGCCGCAGTCAAGCGGGGCGACGTCGTGAAGTGCGTGGTGGTGCGCACCAAGAAGGAGCGGCGCCGGGTGGACGGCTCCTACATCCGCTTCGACGAGAACGCCGCCGTCCTGATCAACGACCAGCTCCAGCCGCGCGGCACCCGCATCTTCGGGCCCGTCGGCCGGGAGCTGCGGGACAAGAAGTTCATGCGCATCGTCTCGCTGGCGCCGGAGGTCCTGTAGATGAAGCTCAAGAAGGGTGACCACGTCCGGGTCCTCTCCGGCAAGGACCGGGGAGAAGAGGGCGAGATCATGCGCGCCATCCCCGAACGCCGCATGGTCATCGTGGACGGCGTCAACACCGCCAAGAGGAGCCAGCGGGCGGTGCGGGCCACCATGCAGGCCGGCATCATCGACAAGGACATGCCCATCCCGGTGGCCAAGGTCGCCCTGGTGTGCCCCCACTGCGCCAAGGCCACCCGCGTGGGCTACCGCCTCGACGGCGATGCCAAGGTGCGCATCTGCCGCAAGTGCGGTGGTGACGTGTGAGCGCCACCGACACCAGCACCACCGGTACCGGCCCGGCGGCGCACGAGCTGCCCCGGCTGAAGCGCCGGTACAACGACGAGATCCGCGCCGCCCTCCAGGCCACGCTGGGGCTGGCCAACGTCATGGAGGTCCCGCGCCTGGAGAAGATCTCCGTCAACATGGGGGTCGGGCGGGCCACCCAGCAGGCCTCCCTGCTCGACGGGGCGGTCAACGACCTCACCCGCATTTGCGGCCAGAAGCCCCTCGTGACCCGCGCCCGCCGCTCCATCGCCGCCTTCAAGCTGCGCGAGGGCAACGCCATCGGCGCCAAGGTGACCCTCCGGGGCGACCGCATGTGGGAGTTCCTTGACCGCCTGATCAGCATCGCCATCCCCCGCATCCGTGACTTCCGGGGGTTGCCGCCCAAGGCCTTCGACGGCCGGGGCAACTACACGTTCGGCGTCGACGAGCAGCTGATCTTCCCGGAGATCGACTACGACAAGGTCGACGCCGTCCGGGGCATGAACATCACCATCGTGACGACCGCCCGCGACGACGCGGGGGGCCGGGCGTTGCTAGACGCCTTCGGCTTCCCGTTCCGGCGCGAGGCGCAGTGACGGAACACCGAGGAGAGCCTGTTGGCAAAGAAGGCACTGGTCCAGAAGCAGCAGCGCAAGCCCAAGTTCCGCGTGCGGGCCTACACCCGCTGCCGGCGCTGCGGTCGGCCGCGCGCCGTCCTGCGCGACTTCGGCCTGTGCCGGATCTGCCTGCGCGAGATGGTCCACGCCGGCGAGGTGCCGGGCGTGACCAAGGCGAGTTGGTGACGCCGGCATGACCATGACCGACCCCATCGCCGACATGCTGACCCGTATCCGAAATGGGTCGGTGGCCGCCCAGGACCAGGTCCGCATGCCGTCGTCCAAGCTCAAGGAGTCCCTGGCCGCCATCCTGCGCCAGGAGGGCTACATCGCCGACTTCCGGGTGATGGACGAGCCGACGCGCCCGGGCCGCACGCTCGAGATCGTCATGAAGTACACGCCGGACCGCCACCCCACCATCACCGGCCTGCGCCGGGTGTCCAAGCCCGGCCTCCGGGTGTACATCAAGGCCGACCGCCTACCCCGCGTCCTGGGCGGGCTGGGGGTGGCCGTCCTCTCGACCAGCCAGGGGCTCATGACCGACCGCGAGGCGCGCAAGCGCCGGGTCGGTGGTGAGGTCCTCTGTTACGTATGGTGACCGACGAGGCGGTGAGGCGCTGATGTCGCGGATCGGACGATCGCCCATCCCCGTGCCCGAGGGCGTGGACGTCTCGGTGGCCGACGGGCGGGTCACCGTGACCGGCCCCCGGGGCACGCTGGAGCAAGTCCTGCCGCCGGCCATGTCGGTGCGGCGCGACGACGGCGTGCTGGTGGTGGAGCGCCCCGACGACGAGCGCCAGCACCGGGCGCTCCACGGCCTCACCCGGTCGCTCGTGAACAACATGGTGGTCGGCGTCACCGAGGGCTACTCGCGAGACCTCGAGATCGTCGGGGTCGGCTACCGGGCCACCGCCCAGGGGCCGAACCGCCTGGAGCTGGCCCTCGGCTTCAGCCACCCGGTGGTGGTCGAGGCACCGGACGGCATCACCTTCGAGGTCCCGGCGCCCACCCGCATCTCGGTCCGGGGCATCGACAAGCAGGCGGTGGGCCAGGTGGCGGCCAACATCCGTCGCATCCGCAAGCCCGAGCCCTACAAGGGCAAGGGCGTCCGCTACGCCGGCGAAGTCGTGCGCCGCAAGGCCGGCAAGGCCGCCAAGTGAGGCTCCTCGTATGACCTTCTCCTCCAAGCAAAAAGCGCTGGCCCGATCCCGCCGCCACCGGCGGGTGCGCAAGCGGGTCTCCGGGTCGGCCGAGCGGCCGCGCCTGGCCGTCTTCCGCTCGAACAAGCACGTCACCGCCCAGGTCATCGACGACGTGGCCGGCCGCACCCTGGCCGCCGCCAGCACGGTGGAGGTCGAGCTGCGCACCGGTGCCACCGGCAACCGGGAGGCGGCGGCCATCGTCGGTCGCCTGGTGGCCGAGCGGGCCAGGGCCGCCGGGGTCGAGCGGGTCGTGTTCGACCGGGGCGGGTTCCAGTACCACGGCCGGGTCGCGGCCGTCGCCGACGCCGCCCGAGCAGCGGGATTGGAGCTGTAAATGGCCGAGAGCCAGTACGCCGAGCGGGTCATCGCCATCAACCGGGTCGCCAAGGTCGTGAAGGGTGGCCGGCGGTTCTCCTTCACCGCCCTGGTCGTGGTGGGCGACGGCGGCGGCAAGGTGGGCCTGGGCTACGGGAAGGCCAAGGAGGTCCCGGCCGCCATCCAGAAGGGCATCGAGGAGGCCAAGAAGAACCTCTTCGACGTCCCCCTGGCCGGGTCCACCATCACCCATCCCACCCTCGGCGAGCGCGGTGCCGGGCGGGTGCTGCTCAAGCCCGCCGCTCCGGGCACCGGCGTGATCGCCGGCGGTGCGGCCCGGGCCATCCTCGAGTCGGCCGGCATCCACGACATCCTGGCCAAGTCGCTCGGCTCCTCCAACGCCATCAACGTGGCGCACGCCACGGTGGCCGGCCTGCGGTCCCTGAAACGTCCCGACGACGTGGCCCGCATGCGGGGCAAGTCGCCCGCCGAGGTCACCCCCGCCGGCCTGTTGCGGGCCTACGAGGAGACGCGCCGCGGCCCCCACGTCCCGACCGAGGTGGCGTGATGACCGACCACCACGGCGCCGCCGCTGAACCCAGCACCGAGGGGGGGAGCCTGAGGGTCACCCAGGTGCGCTCGGCCATCGGGGTCAAGCCCGCCCACCGGGGGACGCTGCGGGCCCTGGGGCTGGGCGGGATCGGCAAGGTCAACCACCTGCCCGACCGCCCTGAGATCCGGGGCATGATCGCCCGCGTCCCCCACCTCGTGGAGGTGGTGGAATCCGACGACCGGCCCACCGGCCGCCCCCGCCCCGTCACCCGCTCGCCCCGGCGACGTCCCCGGGGACCGGCGGGATCGGGCGCATCCACCGACGGCGGATCCAGCGGAAAGGACGAGTCCCGATGAAGGTCCACGATCTGCGCCCGGCCCCCGGGTCCAGCCGGCCCCGCCGGCGTGTCGGCCGCGGCATCGGCGGCAAGGGAGGCAAGACGGCGGGCCGGGGCATCAAGGGCCAGAACGCCCGCAACTCGGTACGGCCGGGCTTCGAGGGCGGCCAGATGCCGTTGT
This sequence comes from Acidimicrobiales bacterium, assembly GCA_046263055.1. Taxonomy (GTDB): domain Bacteria; phylum Actinomycetota; class Acidimicrobiia; order Acidimicrobiales; family AC-14; genus DATAQC01. Next base: position 9,538 of record JBHELO010000093.1, read on the forward strand.
CGCGCCGGGTGCCCAAGCTCAAAGGGTTCAAGAACCCCTTCCGGGTGGAGTACGCGGTGATCAACCTCGACGCTCTCCAGGAGGTGGAGGGCGACGAGGTGACGCCCGACACTTTGCGGGCCCGCGGGATGGTGCACAAGCAGGGCATGGTCAAGGTGCTCGGCAGGGGCGAGCTGTCCCGCCCGGTACGGGTCTCGGCCCACGCCTTCTCCAAGTCCGCCGAGGCGGCCATCACCGCCGCGGGCGGTACCTTTGAGGTCCTGCCGCCGCCCTTCGGGCACGGTCGCAAGCCGGCCACCGGCAACGCTCTGACCAACCGCTAGCCAGCCGCCACCAGACCACCACCCCGAGACGCCGGGAACAGGGGAGCCATGCTGTCGAGCCTCAAGAACATGTTCAAGGTCCCGGACCTCCGGAACAAGATCCTGTTCACGCTCTTCCTCATCGCCCTGTACCGGCTGGGCTCCAACGTCACCGTCCCCGGCATCGACTTCGCCGCCGTCCAGGAGCTCCAGCGGAGCGCGTCCAAAGGCGGGGTGCTCGGGTTCCTGAACCTCTTCTCGGGCGGGGCGCTCACCCAGATGGCGGTGTTCGCCCTCGGGATCATGCCCTACATCACCAGCTCGATCATCATGCAGCTCCTGGCGGTGGTCATCCCCAAGATCGAGCAGTGGCAGCAGCAGGGGGCGGTCGGGCAGAAGAAGATCACCCAGTGGACGCGCTACATGACGGTCGGCCTCGGCATCCTCCAGGCCACCGGCATCACCTACCAGTTCAACAACGGGCTGCTGCGGGGGACCACCACGAACACGGCCCCGTTGGTCAAGCACTTCGACGTGGCCCACGTCTCGCTGATCGTGCTGACCATCACCGCTGGCACCGCCGTGGTCATGTGGATGGGCGAGGCCATCACCCAGCGGGGCATCGGCAACGGCATGTCCATCCTCATCTTCGCCAACGTCGTGAGCCGCATGCCCGCCCAGCTCGGCAACGTTCGGGCCGAGGGCGGCAACGTCGTCTTCGGCCTGGTCTGGGTGATGGGCATCGTCATGATCCTGGCCATCGTGTTCATGGAGGAAGGCCAGCGCCGCATCCCGGTCCAGTTCGCCAAGCGGGTGGTGGGCCGGCGCATGTACGGCGGCCAGAGCACCTACATCCCGCTGAAGGTCAACCAGGCCGGCGTCATCCCCATCATCTTCGCCAGCTCGGTCCTCTACTTCCCGGTGCTGCTCTCCAACGTGATCCCCTGGAAGGGCGCCGTGGACTTCACCAACCACTACCTGCTGCGGCCCGACAACTTCGTCTACATCGGCGTCTACGGCCTGCTCATCATCTTCTTCACGTACTTCTACACGGCCATCACGTTCAACCCCCAGCAGCAGGCCGACATCATCCGCAAGCAGGGAGGCTTCATCCCCGGCATCCGTCCCGGGCCCCCCACCGAGCGCTACCTGGGCACCATCCTCAACCGCATCACCCTGCCCGGGTCCGTCTTCCTGGCCACCATCGCCCTGGTGCCCCAGATCGCCCTGGCCGTCTACGGCATCCAGAGCTTCCCCTTCGGTGGCGTGACGATCCTCATCGCCGTGGGCGTGGCCCTGGAGACGATGAAGCAGATCGACAGCCAGCTCATGATGCGCAACTACGAGGGCTTCCTGGCGTGAGCAGCACGCTCCGGTCGTCGAGCTGTGGGCCTCGCACCCGAACCGCCGCTGGCCCCCCCAGGGGTGGCGTCGGCTGACGTGGGGAGTCGCCGGCTCGTCATTCTCGGCAAGCAGGGTGCCGGGAAAGGGACCCAGGCCGAGCGGCTGGCCCACCTCTACCGGGTTCCCAGGATCTCCACCGGGGACATCTTCCGCGCCGTGGTGAAGGAGGGGGCGGGGGCGGGCCGGCAGGCCAAGGTCTATATGGACGCCGGCGAGCTGGTCCCCGACCAGGTGGTGGTGGACGTGGTGGCCGAGCGCCTCCGCCGGCCCGATGCGGCCAGTGGCTTCGTGCTCGACGGCTTCCCCCGCAACGTGGTCCAGGCCGAGGCCCTAGACGGCATGCTCGAGGCCCACGGCGTGGACCTGGTGCTCGAGCTCGAGGTGCCGACCGACCTGGTGCTGCGGCGCCTGGCCGGCCGGCGGGTGTGCGTGGAGTGCGGGACCAACTACAGCCCGGAGAGCCCGCCGGCCGACGACTGGGTCTGCGACCGCTGCGGCGGCAAGGTCGTCCAGCGCGACGACGACACCGAGGTCGCCATCAGCCGGCGGCTGGCCCTCTACGAGGCCGCCACGGAGCCCCTGGTGGCCTGGTACCTGGCCCAGGACAAGCTGGCCGCGGTCGACGGTGTGGGCTCGCCCGACACCGTCACCGGCCGGCTGCGGCGGGCCATCGACAACCGCCTGGGCTCCCGGGCGGCCAGGTGAGCGGCGAGGAGGTGCGACCCAGGTGCTGAAGTCCACGGCCGAGGTGGCCAAGATGCGGCGGGCCGGCCGGGTGGTGGCCGAGATGCTCGACGAGTGCGAGAAGGCGGCCCGGCCCGGGGTGACGACGGCCCAGCTCGACCAGGTGGCCCGTGGGGTGCTGGAACGCCGCAACGCCCGCTCCAACTTCCTCAACTACCACGGCTTCCCAGCGGTGATCTGCGCGTCGCCCAACAACGTGATCGTCCATGGCATCCCCGGGGCCTACGTCTTGGAGGAGGGCGACATCCTGTCCATCGACTGCGGGGCCATCATCGAGGGCTACCACGGCGACGCCGCCCGTACCATCCCCATCGGGTCGGTGAGCAACGAGGCCGAGCGCCTCATCAAGACCACCCGCGAGAGCCTCTGGGCCGGCATCGAGTACGTGCGGGCCGGATGTCGCATCTCCGACATCGGCTACGCCGTCCAGCAGGTGGCCGAGGGCGAGGGCTTCAAGGTGGTGCGGGAGTACGTGGGCCACGGGATCGGCACCGCCATGCACGAGGACCCCCAGGTCCCCAACTACGGGCCGCCGGGGAAGGGCATCAAGCTCAAGGTGGGCCACGTGCTGGCGGTTGAGCCCATGGTCAATTTGGGCAGCGCCCGCACTACCCTGGCCAACGACGGCTGGACCGTGTACACCGCCGACGGCCGCCTGTCCGCCCACTTCGAGCACTCCATCGCCGTCACCGACGACGGCCCCGAGGTCCTGACCGTCTCCGGGTGACCGGCGGCCGGTGGGAGCAGGCCGGGTGCCCTGCTAGCATTGGGGGTCCCCGAGTTGTACGGCGGTTCCGACCGCGCGCTCGGGGCTACTGCACGCCCCACCGGAGGTTTCCCTGCCCAAGCCCAAGGAAGACGCGATCGTGCTGGAGGGTACGGTCGTCGAGCCGCTCCCGAACGCCATGTTTCGCGTCGAGTTGGAGAACGGCCACAAGGTGCTCGCCCACATCTCCGGGAAGATGCGGATGCACTACATCCGGATCCTCCCCGGTGACCGGGTGCAGGTGGAGCTGACGCCCTACGACCTCAGCCGGGGTCGGATCACCTACCGGTACAAATAGCCACCGAGGACCAACGCGCTCATGAAAGTTCGACCCAGCGTGAAGAAGATGTGCGAGAAGTGCAAGGTGATCCGCCGTGAGGGCACGGTGATGGTCATCTGCTCCAACCACCGCCACAAGCAGCGGCAGGGTTGACGTGGCGCGCATCGCCGGCGTCGACATCCCTCGCGAGAAGCGGCTGGAGATCTCCCTCACGTACATCCTGGGGATCGGCCGCACCACCGCCAACACCGTGTGCACGGCCACCGACATCGATCCCGGGACCCGGGTGCGCGACCTCACCGACGAGGAGGTCGCCAAGCTTCGGGCCTGGATCGACCAGAACCTCAAGGTGGAGGGCGACCTGCGCCGGGACGTGGCCCAGGACATCAAGCGCAAGATCGAGATCGGCTGCTACGCCGGCATCCGCCACCGCCGCGGCCTGCCCGTCCGTGGCCAGCGGACCCACACCAATGCCCGCACCCGTAAAGGCCCCAAGAAGACCGTGGCCGGCAAGAAGAAGGTGAGGAAGCACTGATGACCCGGATTGAGGCGCCGATCCGGACGGAGGCGGGGCTCGCCCGTGCCTAAGCCCAAGCCCGGTGGCCGCCGGCCCCGCAAGCGCGAGCGCAAGAACGTCACCTTCGGCGTCGCCCACATCAAGAGCTCGTTCAACAACACCATCGTGTCAATCTCCGACACCGAGGGGAACGTGCTGGCGTGGGCGTCGGCCGGCAACGTGGGCTTCAAGGGCTCGCGCAAGTCCACCCCCTTCGCCGCCCAGCTGGCCGCCGAGACCTGCGCCCGCCGGGCCATGGAGCACGGCGTGCGTCGGGTGGAGGTGGTCGTGAAGGGCCCGGGCTCGGGCCGGGAGACCGCCATCCGCTCCATCACCGCCGCCGGCATCGAGGTGGCCGGCATCAAGGACCTCACCCCGATCCCCCACAACGGCTGCCGCCCCCCGAAGCGCAGGAGGGTCTGATGGCCCGCTACACCGGTCCTGTCTGCCGGCTCTGCCGGCGCGAGCGCATGAAGCTCTTTCTCAAGGGCCCCAAGTGCGACTCCATGAAGTGCCCCATCGAGCGCCGCCCCTACCCGCCCGGCGACCACGGCCGGGGCCGCATCCGCGAGTCCGAGTACCTGCTCCAGCTGCGCGAGAAGCAGAAGGCCCGCCGCATCTACGGGGTCCTGGAGAAGCAGTTCCGCAACCTCTACGCCGAGGCCAACCGCCAGGGCGGCATCACCGGCGAGAACCTGCTCCGCATGCTGGAGCAGCGCCTGGACAACGTGGCCTTCCGGGCCGGCTGGGCGTCCAGCCGCAGCCAGGCCCGTCAGTTCGTGCGCCACGGCCACGTTCAGGTGAACGGCCGCCGGGTGACGATCCCGAGCTATCAGGTCCGCAAGACCGACGTGGTGGCCCTGCGGCCCAAGGCCCAGTCCCTCATCGTGGTCCGCCACAACCTCGACACCCTCGACCGGGCCATGCCGCCCTGGTTGGAGGGGGGCGACGCCGGGATGTCGGTCACCATTCGTGACCTCCCGCGGCGCGAGCACATCGACGTGCCCGTGCGCGAGTCCCTGATCGTCGAGCTCTACTCGAAGTAAGCCGCGCCGCCCCGGGGCCCGGTCCCCCCGGTGGCACCGACCCGCACCCCCAGGAGCACCACCATGCTGATTATCCAGCGCCCCACCGTCGAGCCGTTGGGCGAGGCCGAGGGCAATCGCCAGCGGTTCGCCATCTCGCCCCTCGAGCCGGGCTTCGGCCACACCCTCGGCAACTCGCTCCGCCGCACGCTGCTGTCGTCCATCCCCGGGGCGGCCGTCACCCAGGTGCGCTTCGACGACGTCCTCCACGAGTTCGCCACCATCCCGGGCGTGAAGGAGGACGTCACGGACGTCATCCTCAACCTCAAGGACCTCGTCCTGCGGGTGGAGTCCGACGACCCGATCAACGTGCGCCTCGACGCCCGGGGCCCGGCCGAGGTGACGGCGGCCGACATCCAGCCCCACGCCGACGTCGAGATCCTCAACCCCGAGCTGCACATCGCCAGCTTGGCCGCCAAGGGGCGCCTGGCCCTCGACATCACCCTGGAGCGGGGTCGGGGCTACGTGTCGGCGGAGCGCAACAAGCACAGCGCGGTGATCGGGGTCATCCCGGTGGACTCGATCTTCTCCCCCGTGCGCCGGGTGGCGTTCACGGTGGAGCCCACCCGGGTGGAGCAGGCCACCAACTACGACCGCCTCACCCTCGACATCGATACCGACGGTTCCATCTCCCCCCGTGAAGCGCTGGCCTCGGCGGGCGGCACCCTGCGGGCCCTCGTCTCCCTCGTGGCGGAGATGAGCGACCTGCCCCAGGCCCTGGAGCTGGGCGAGACCGGCTCGGTCGGCAGCGGCTCGCCCGACTTGGACCTCCCCATCGAGGACCTCGAGCTGTCCGAGCGGCCCCGCAACTGCCTCAAGCGGGCCCAGGTCAACACCGTGGGCGAGCTGGTCCAAAAGACCGAGGACGACCTGCTGGCCATCACCAACTTCGGCCAGAAGTCCCTGGACGAGGTCCTACACCAGCTGAACCAGCGGGGCCTGTCGCTGCGCTCCTCCAAGGAGGGATGACCCATGCCCGGGGCGCCCAAGAAGGGGCGGCGGTTCGGCGGCGACGCCGCCCACCAAAAGGCGATGATGGGCAACCTGGTGGCGTCGCTGATCGCCGCCGAGGCCCTGGTCACCACCGAGGCCAAGGCCAAGGCCCTGCGGCCGGTGGCCGAGCGGGTCATCACCAAGGCGCGCAAGGGCGGCGTGCACCGCCAGCGCCAGGTCGTGTCATTCATCCGGGACAAGGACATGGCCCACAAGCTCTTCGAGGAGATCGGCCCCCGCTACGAGGCCCGCCCCGGCGGCTACACCCGCATCCTGAAGCTGGGCCCGCGCCACGGAGACAACGCGCCGATGGCCCGCATCGAACTCGTCTGAAGGCGGGTCGGCGTGACGCCCGGCCCGAGTACCGGTGGGCGCCCCCGCCGCTCCGCCACCGCAGCCCGGTGGTGAGCCGGGCGTGACGCCGACCCCTCCGGGGGATGGTGGCCCGGTGGCCCAGCAGTTGTCCCTGGCCGACCCGGCGGACACGCCGCCGCCGGCTGGCGACCGCCCCCTGGTGCGGGTCCGGATGACCGTGGCCTACGACGGTCGGGGCTTCCACGGCTTCGCCGCCCAGCCTGGCGACCTGCCCACGGTGGCCGCCACCCTGGCCGCCGCCATCGGCCGCCAGCTCCGCCACCCCGTGACCCTGGTGGCGGCCGGGCGCACCGATGCCGGCGTCCACGCCTGGGGCCAGGTCGTGAGCTTCGACGCCTGCGCCGGGCGCTTCGACCCGGGCCAGCTGGTGGTGGCCCTCAACCGGGCCCTGGCCCCGGCCATCGTGGTGCGGGCGGCCGAAGCGGCCCCCGCCGGCTTCGACGCCCGGCGCTCGGCCCGCTCCCGCAGCTACCGCTACATCGTGCTCAACGCGCCCCTCCCGCACCCGTTCCTGGCTCCCACCGCCTGGCACGTACCCCATCCGCTGGACGTGGCCGCCATGCGCCTGGCCTGCGACCCCCTCATCGGTGAACACGACTTCACCTCGTTCTGCCGGGTCCCGCGCCGCACGTTCGTGCCCGTCAGCATGGTGCGGCGGGTGCTGGACGCCCGGTGGGTCGACGCCGGCGACTCCGTCCTGCGCTTCGAGATCACCGCCAGCTCGTTCTGCCACCAGATGGTCCGCTCGGTGGTGGGGTTCATGGTGGCGGTGGGCACCGGCCGCCGCCGGGCCGGCGAGCTGGCCGGCGTCCTGCGGGCCTGCAACCGCTCGGGTGCCCCGAACCTGGCCCCCGCCCACGGCCTGTGCCTGTGGGAAGTGTCCTACTGAGGGCCGGGGACGATGGGGCCCGAAATCGGTCCGATCCGGTGGTCCGATCCGGTGGGTCAGCCGTAGCGGCCCACCAGCGCCCGTCCCAGCGAGGCGAGCTGGGTTCGGACGTCGACCGGCGACAGGACCTCGACACCGTCACCCAGGCCGGCGAGCTCGGACGCGGCCGAGGCGGCACTGGCGAAGCGCAGCGTCACCCTGACCCGTCCCCGGTCGGTCTCGCCCAGCTCTTCGACCGGCCACCAGCTGCCGAGCTTGGCCCGGAGCCTGCGCAACGAGGCCGGCTGCACCTCAGCCTCGACCACGACCGGGGTGGGGGCCCGTTCGGAGAGCCGGCGCTGTACGTCCGCCCACGCTTCGGGCAGGTCGAAGCCGGCGGGTCGCTGCACGGGCTCCCCGGTCACCGTGACGGATCGGACCCTGGACAACCGGTAGGTGCGCAGCCCGGCCGGGGCGGCCGCCACCAGATACCACACGCCTCGCTTGCACACCAGCCCGAGCGGCTGTAGCCGCCGTCGCTCGGTCGGGCGACCGGGCGGCTCGTAGTCCACGAGCACCTGTAGGCCACCGAGCACCGCGGGGCGCAGCGCCGCCAGGTGCGGCTTCTCGGTGGACGCTTCACCGTTGGCCGGGCAAGACGCACCCCACTGCGACTGGTCGAGCAGCACCGTCGCGCTGGCCGCTTCGACGTGGGCGCGGAGTGGTTCCGGCAGGGCGGCGAGCACCTTGCGGCGGGCCGCCGCCAGACCGTCGCCCATGGCCGGACCGAGAGCCGTGGTGGCTGGGTCGGTGGCGAGGAACAGGGCTTGGGCCTCATCGACGGTGAGCCCCGTCAGGTCGATCCGGTGGCCACCCAGGAGAGCCCAGCCGCCGCCCCGGCCTCGCTGCGGGTAGAGCGGAACCCCGGCCACGCAGAGCGAGTCGAGGTCCCGCCGGATCGTGCGCTGCGAGGTCTCCAGGCGTTCGGCGATCTCGGCCGCGGTCATCCGGCCGTGCACCTGCAACAGCAGGACGATGGCCACCAGCCGGTCGGCCCGCACGACCCGCAGCATACGGCGGAAATAGGACAGGAGATGGCCGCTTTCGGTCGCCAGGATGTCGGCACCGCACGAACAAGGAGAGGGTCATGACGACCAACGACCGGCGCCCCGCACTGGTGCGCAGCTACGACAACGCCGCAGAGATCGTCGCCGGGGTGACCGAGGAGCAGCTGTCCGGGCCGACCCCCTGCGCCGACTACGACGTCGCCGCGCTGGTCGACCACATCGTCGGCGCCGGCTGGCGCGCCGCTCGACTGGGCAAGGGCGAGACGCCGTCGGGTGAGGAGTTCCCCCACGTCCAGCTCGTCGTCGCCGCCGACGAGCTTTGCCGAGCGGGCAAGGAAGCGGCCGCCGCATGGGCGGACGACGGCCGCCTGAGTGAGCAGGTCACCATGCCGTGGGGGGAGGTCTACACCGGAGCCACGCTCGTCGACATGTACCTCGCCGAGCTGGCCGCCCACGCGTGGGACCTGGCGGCCGCCACCGCCCAGCTCGACCGGCTGGACCCGGGCCTGGCGGCGGTCGCGCTCGATGGGGCGAGGGCGATGCTGAAGCCCGAATATCGCGACATGATCGGCGTCGGCAACCCCTTCGGCGCCGAGGTGGAGGCGCCGGTGGACGCCGGGGACTGGGACAGGCTCGCCGCCTTCATGGGCAGGACCCCCTGACCACCGGCCGCCGGCCGTCCTCACTACGGCGGGCGGTCGCCCGGGTTGCGGTTGGGCGGGCCGCCGGGGGCCTGTCTAGAATGGTCCGGTTCGGCACGCCCCCCTCGGAAGGACCTCGCGTGCGCACCTACTCGCCAAAGCCTGCTGACATCACCCGCGCCTGGCACGTCATCGACGCCGACGGCCTGGTCCTCGGCCGGCTGTCCACCGAGGTGGCCACCCTCCTGCGGGGCAAGCACAAGGCCATGTACGCGCGCCACATGGACACCGGTGACCACGTCATCGTGGTCAACGCCGCCAAGGTGGTCCTCACCTCGAACAAGGCGGCCACCAAGGAGGCCATCCGCCACTCCGGGTACCCGGGCGGCCTCAAGCGCCGCGGCTACGACGAGATCCTCGCCACCCGCCCCCAGGACGCCATCCGCCACGCGGTCAAGGGCATGCTGCCCAAGGGCCCCCTCGGCGCCCAGATGCTGCGCAAGCTCAAGATCTACAGCGGGCCCACCCATCCCCACGCCGCCCAGCAGCCCGAGCCCCGCCCGGTGGCCCACGCTGCCCGCCGCCCGCCCGCCGCCGCCAAGGCGGCCGGCGCACCGGCCCGGCAGTAGCCAGGAAAGGGAACCATGCCCAAGCCGCTCACCCAGTCCACCGGCCGCCGCAAGCAGGCGGTCGCCCGGGTGCGCATCCGCCCCGGGTCGGGCGCGATCACCGTCAACAAGCGGCCGCTGGACAGCTACTTCCCGTCCGAGACCCACCGCATGATCGTGGCCGAGCCCCTCCGGGTCACCAGCACCGATGAGTCCTACGACGTGGACGCCACCATCGACGGCGGGGGCATCTCCGGCCAGGCCGGCGCCCTGCGCCTGGGCATTTCCCGGGGCCTGGTGGCGCTCGACGAGGAGCACCGGCTGCCGCTCAAGCGGGCCGGCTTCCTCACCCGGGACGCCCGGGAGAAGGAATCCAAGAAGTACGGCCTGAAGAAGGCCCGCAAGGCACCCCAGTACTCCAAGCGGTAGGCCGGCCGCCGAGATGACCCGGCGGTTCGGCACCGACGGGGTCCGGGGTATCGCCAACGTCGACCTGACGCCGGAACTGGTGATGGCTCTGGGCCGGGCGGCGGCCCGCACCCTGGGCGCCGACCAGTTCCTGATGGGGCGGGACACCCGCATCTCGGGGTCAATGCTGGCCGCCGCCCTCAGCGCCGGGCTGGCCGCCGAGGGGGCGGTGGTGGCCGACCTCGGCGTGCTTCCCACGCCCGGCGTGGCGTGGGTGTCGGCCGAGGAGAAGCTGCCGGCGGCCATGATCTCGGCCTCCCACAACCCGTTCCCCGACAACGGGATCAAGTTCTTCGCGGCCGGGGGCCGCAAGCTCTCCGACGAGGCGGAGGACCACCTGGAGGCCGAGCTGGACGCCCTCCTGGCCGCCCCCGCGGGCCGGGCGCCGGCCCGACGGGCGCCCACCGGTGCCGCCCTCGGCCGGGTCCGGACCCACCTGGGGCGGGAGGGCTACGCCCGGGCCCTGGCCGCCACCCTCGGGGGGCGCCGCCTGGACGGGCTGTCGGTGGTCGTGGACTGCGCCCACGGCGCGGCGTGCGCCGTGGGCCCCGAGGCGCTGGCGGCGGCGGGAGCCGACGTGGTGGCCCTCAACGATCGCCCCGACGGCACCAACATCAACGCTGGGGTGGGGTCCAACCACCCCGAGGGGCTGGCCGCCGAGGTGGTGGCCCGGGGCGCCGACGTGGGCCTGGCCGTCGACGGCGACGCCGACCGGGTGGTGGCGGTGGACGCCGCCGGTGCCGTCGTCGACGGGGACCAGCTCCTCGCCGTGTGCGCCGTCGACCGCCAGGAGCGGGGCCTCCTGACCGGCGACACCGTGGTGGTCACGGTGATGGCCAACCTCGGGTTCCGCCGGGCGATGTCCGAGCGGGGGATCGGCGTGTTCGAGACCAAGGTCGGCGACCGCTACGTGCTGGAGGCGCTGGAGGACGGCGGGTGGTCGCTGGGCGGTGAGCAGTCGGGCCACGTCATCTTCCGCGACCTGGCCACCACCGGCGACGGCATCCTCACCGGCCTTCAGGTGCTGGACGTGATGGCCCGCACGGGACGACCCCTGGCCGACCTGGCGGCGGTCATGACGCGGCTGCCCCAGGTGTTGCGCAACGTGGGAGTGGCCGACCAGGACGGGCTGGTGGCGGCCGACGTGTTCTGGTCCCAGGTGGAGGACGTGCGCCGCAGCCTGGGCGACGACGGCCGGGTGCTGGTGCGCCCCAGCGGCACGGAGCCGGTCGTGCGGGTGATGGTGGAAGCCGTCTCCCTGGCCGAAGCGGAGGCCGCCTGCGAGGCGCTGGCCGCCGGCCTGCTCCGCTGCCTCGGGGAGCCGGCCCCCCCGGCCTGACCTCCCCTCCCGGCCTGGCCGGCCTCACCGTCCCTCCCGGCCTGGCCCGATCCCTGGCTGCCCGTCGAAGGGCGCCGACCATTACCCTTTGGCCCATGTGCGGCATCGTCGGCGTCACCGGCCCCGAACCCGCCCTGCCCATCCTCGTGGACGCGCTGGCCCGTCTGGAGTACCGGGGGTACGACTCGGCGGGCGTCGCCCTCCAGGCCGGGGACGGGATCTGGCGGCGGCGGCGGGCGGGGAAGCTGGCCGAGTTGGAGGCGGCGGTGGGCGACGCCCCCCGGGGCGCGACGGCCGGGATCGGGCACACCCGCTGGGCCACCCACGGGCCGCCGGTGGAACGCAACGCCCACCCCCACACCGACTGCACCGGCCGCCTGGCCATCGCCCACAACGGGATCATCGAGAACTACCTGGACCTGGCCGACGAGCTGGTGGGGCGGGGCCACGAGCTGCGCTCGGACACCGACACCGAGGTGCTGGCCCACCTCATCGAGGACCTGGTGGCCGGCGGCCTGGGGGTGGCCGACGGGGTGCGGGCCGCCCTGGGCCGGGTCAAGGGCTCCTTCGCCCTCGCCGCGGTGCACGCCTCCGACCCCGAGCTGGTGGTGGCCGCCCGCCGGGGGTCGCCCCTAGTGGCCGGGCGGACCGACGGCTCCACCCTCGTCGCTTCGGACATCCCCGCCCTGCTGCCCCTGACGCGTGAGGTGTACGTCATCGACGACGACCAGGTGGTGGAGGCCCGCCCCGGCGCCGTTGCGGTGACCACCCTGGACGGCACGCCCGTGACGCCCGCCCGCCGCCACGTCCCCTACGACCTGGCCCTGGCCGAGAAGGGCGGCTACGCCGACTTCATGCTCAAGGAGATCCACGAGCAGCCGACCGCCGTGCGCGACACCCTGCGGGGCCACACCCGCCACGGCCGGCTGCTCCTCGACGAGATGCGCCTCACCGACGACGAGTTGCGCTCGGTGGCCCGGGTGTTCGTGGTGGGCTGCGGAACCAGCTACTACTCGGGACTGGTGGCCAAGTACGCCATCGAGCACTGGGCCCGCCTACCGGTGGAGGTGGACGTGGCCAGCGAGTTCCGCTACCGCGACCCCGTCCTCGACCCGGGGTCCCTGGTCATCGGCGTCAGCCAGTCGGGCGAGAGCCTGGACACCATGGAGGCCTGCCGCTTCGCCCGGCTCCCGGCCAACGGGGCCAAGGTCCTCGCCGTGTGCAACGTGGTGGACTCGTCGATGGCCCGGGAGGCCGACGCCGTCCTGTACACCCGGGCCGGCCCCGAGGTGGGGGTGGCCGCCACCAAGACCCACGTCGCCCAGATCGTGGCCATGGAGCTGCTGGCCCTCCACCTGGGGGTGCTGCGCGGCCTCGTGTACCCCGACGAGATGGCCCGGGTGGTGGGCGCCCTCCACGAGGTCCCGGGCCGCATCCAGGCCCTGCTGGCGCGGGCCGACGACATCTGCGAGGTCGGCCGGCGCTACGCCCACACCCGCGACTTCTTCTTCCTGGGCCGGGGCGTCGGCTACCCGGTGGCCCTGGAGGGGGCGCTGAAGCTCAAGGAGATCTCCTACGCCCGGGCCGAGGGCTACCCGGCGGGGGAGATGAAGCACGGGCCCATCGCGCTCATCGAAGCGGGCACGGTGGTGGTGGCGGTGGCCACCCGGGGCCACCTGCACGCCAAGGTGATGGCCAACATCGAGGAGGTGAGGGCCCGGGGCGCCACCGTCATCGTGGTGGCCACCGAGGGCGACACCGCCACCGCCGCCCGGGCCGACGAGGTGCTGTGGGTCCCGCCCACCCCGCCCGGCGCCGAGCTGCTGGCGCCGGCGGTGGACGTGGTGGCCCTGCAGCTCTTCGCCTACGCCCTGGCCAAGGCGCGCGGCCGCGACGTCGACCGGCCTCGCAACCTGGCCAAGACCGTCACCGTCGAATAGGCGCGAGGGCCCTCATCATCGGCATCGGCATCGACGCCGTCGAGATCGACCGCTTCCGCCGGGCCCTGGCCCGCCGCCCCCGGTTGGCGTTGCGCCTGTTCACCGACCGCGAACGGGCCTACGGGGCGCGCCACCGGGACCCGGTCCCCCGCCTGGCGGCGCGCTTCGCGGCCAAGGAGGCGGTGATGAAGGCGCTCGGCGTGGGCCTCGGGGCCTTCCCCTTCCGCGACGTCGAAGTGGTGTCCGCCCCCTCGGGCGCCCCGTCGGTGGCCCTGTCGGGGGCGGCCGCCGCACTGGCCGAAGGGCGGGGCGTGGCGGCGTGGAAGCTGTCGCTCACCCACACCTACGGCCTGGCCGCGGCGGTCGCCGTCGCCCTGTGAGCCGGCCGTGATCCCCGTCGTGACGCCCGAGGAGATGGCGGCCGTGGACCGGGCGGCCCCCGAGCCCACCGAGGTCCTGGTGGAACGGGCGGGGGCGGCGGTGGCCCGGGAGGCGCTCCGGCTGCTGGGTGGGGCCTACGGGCGACGGGTGGTGGTGGTGGCCGGCAAGGGCAACAACGGCGCCGACGGCCGGGCGGCTGCCGCCCGCCTGCGCCGGCGGGGGACGCGGGTGGAGGTGGTGGACGCCGCCGCCCGCCCCGGGCGCCTACCGGCGTGCGACCTGGTGGTGGACGCCGCCTACGGCACCGGCTTCCGTGGCCAGTACCGGGCCCCCGACCCCGGCGGGGCGCCGGTGCTGGCGGTGGACGTGCCGTCGGGCGTCGACGGCCTCACTGGCGAGGCGGGCGACGAGGCGGTGTGGGCGGCCCGCACCGTGACCTTCGCCGCCCTGAAGCCCGGCCTCCTGCTGTACCCGGGGGCCGAGCGGGCGGGCGAGGTGGTGGTGGCCGGCATCGGTCTCGACACCGCCGGGGCCCGCGCCTCTTTGGTCGAGGCCGACGACGTGGCCGAGTGGGTGCCGCCGCGACCCGCCGAGACGCACAAGTGGAAGAGCGCGGTGTGGGTGGTGGCGGGATCGGCGGGGATGGTGGGTGCGGCCCACCTGTGCGCCCGGGCCACCATGCGGGCGGGGGCGGGCACCGTCCGCCTGGGGATCCCCGGCTCCGGGCCCGATCCCGGCGCCCTGGAGGTGGTGGGCCGGGCCCTTCCCGAGGACGGGTGGGACGCCGCGGTGGTGGACGACTCCAGCCGGGCCAAGGCCCTGGTGGTGGGACCTGGCCTGGCCCGCACCGACGCCACCCGGGCCGCCGTCCGGGGCCTGCTGGCGGCGTCACCGTTGCCCGTGGTCCTCGACGCCGACGGGCTGTACGCCCTGGGGCCCGCCGACGAGGCGGCGGGGGTGCTCGGGCCCCGGTCGGCCGACACCGTGCTCACGCCCCACGAGGGGGAGTTCGCCCGCCTGGCCGGCCCGGTGGGCGCCGACCGTCTGGCGTCGGTGCGGGACCTGGCCGCCGCCCTGGGCGTCACCGTGTTGCTCAAGGGCTCGACCACGGTGGTGGCGTCACCGGGCGGCGACGTGCTCATGGTGACGGCCGGCGACTCCCGCCTGGCCACCGCCGGCTCCGGCGACGTGCTGTCGGGCGTCATCGGCGCCCTCCTGGCGTCGGGCGTGGACGCCCCCCGGGCGGCCGCCGCCGGCGCCTACCTCCACGGCCGGGCGGCGTCGCTCGGCTGGCGCCGGGGGCTGGTGGCCGCCGACCTCCTCGACCTCCTCCCCGCCGCCTTCGCCGAGCTGTCCTGACCGCGGTCGCCGTCGCCGCCCCTCCCGCCGCCCTCGCCCGTGTGGCCGTTGTGGGGACCCCCTGCCCGGGCGACGGCCCCCGCGTTCCCGCCGCCCTCGCCCACGTGGCCCCCTCGGGAATCCGTTGCGGGCGACGGCCGGGACCGGGTTCATCTGCCGGCACGGCGGAGCTGGCGGTCGGGAGGCCGGCCCGGCCTACGCTGGGGCCGATGTCCGTCGCCCAGACCCCGGGTCGCCGCCCGGTGTGGGCGGAAGTGGACCTGGGCGCCATCCGGCACAACGCCGCGACCCTGGCCGCTCTGGTTTCGCCGGCCCGGCTGTGTGCGGTGGTCAAGGCCGGTGCCTACGGCCACGGGCCCGTACCGGTGGCCCGGGCCGCCCTCGAGGGCGGCGCCACCTGGCTGGCGGTGGCCATGGTGGAGGAGGGCGCCGACCTCAGGGAGGCGGGCCTGGACGCTCCCGTCCTCCTGCTGTCGGAGCCGCCCCTGGAAGCCTTGGCCGACGTGGTGGCGCTCGGGTTGACGCCCACCCTGTACACCCACGCCGGCGTGGAGGCGGCGGCCAAGGCGTGGGCGGTGGCCGGAGGGGACCGACGCCTGCCCCTCGCCGTGCACGTGAAGGTGGACACTGGCATGCACCGGGTGGGAGCGGCACCGGCCGAGGCGGTCGGCGTCGCCCGGGCGGTGGCCGAACGCCCCGAGTTGCGCCTGGGCGGCCTGTGGACCCACTTCGCCAATGCCGACGTCCCCTGTGACGCCTTCACCGCCGTCCAGCACGAGCGGTTCCTCCGGGTGGTGGCCGACCTCGGATCCCACGGCATCGTTCCGCCGTTGCTGCACGTGTCCAACTCGGCCGGGGTGCTGGGCCACCCGGGGGCCCGGCACGACCTCGTGCGCTGCGGCATCGCCCTGTACGGCGTGCCCCCGTCCCGTGCCCTCGACCGTCTGGTCGACCTGCGGCCCGCGCTCTCGTTGCGGGCCCGGGTGTCCTACGTCAAGGAGCTGGCGGCCGGCGAGGGCGTGTCCTACGGCCAGCGCTACCGGTTCGAGCGGCCGTCGGTGGTCGCTACCGTGCCCCTGGGTTACGCCGACGGGGTGCCGTGGCGGCTGGGCCCGGTGGGCGGCGAGGTGCTGGTGGGCGGCCGCCGGCGGCCGGTGGCAGGGAGCGTGACCATGGACCAGATCACCGTCGACTGCGGCGACGACCACCGGGTTGCCCCCGGTGACGAGGTGGTGCTCCTGGGCACCCAGGGCCACGAGCGCATCGACGCCTGGGAGTGGGCCGACCGCCTCGGCACCATCGCCTACGAGGTCCTGTGCGGCGTCGGCCCCCGCGTCCCGAGGCACTACCTCCACTGACGCCGGCCGGCCACCGCACCACCGGGCGACAGCCGGGGGAGGCCTGCGCCTCAGCTGGTCGGCAGGGGCGGGGTAGGGAGGCAGCCGGCGGGGCGGCCGAGGAGCTTGAGCCCCTCCAGGTCGGCCTCGCCGAACTTGACCGGGCGTGACGTCTGGCTGGTGGTCTCCGGGTACATCAGCGACGCCCGGTCCCTGCTGTGGCCCAGCCCCACCACGTGGCTCAGCTCGTGGAGGATGATCCGCCCCCACGTCACCCCCTCGGGGCCGATGGCGCCCACGCCGCCGCCCGCCGCCGGGCCGAAGCCGCCTTCGATGGGAGTGCGCTTGGCGGCGTCGGTGACGGCGTCCACGTTGAGGGTGAGGGTGCCGGAGACGAGCAGGTCGCCCACCCGGTTCGGGAGCCCGGTGCCGACGATCTGGATGTTGCCGTTGCTGCCCAGGTGGGTCCACTCCACCAGCACCGGCGCCCACCGCTGGCCGTAGCGGTCGGGGAAGAACGGCGTGGCCCGGGGCGAGCGCGAGCGGATGGTCTCGTCGGTGGTGCCGTCGTCCACGAAGGCCATGCCGGTGGCCTGGCCGAGGCGGGCGAAGGCCTCGTGCACGTCGGCCACGCCGGTGGGCGGGGCGTCGGCGCTGTTGAGCACGTAGTGCACCGGGTCGCACGGGTTCCAGCGCACCGGCGTGCACCCGTCGGCCGCCGTCTGGGAGAAGGAGTACGAGTCGGGCAGGGTCGGGATGTCCTGGGGTCGCAGGCCGTTGGCGCGCGTGTCCAGGTGGCCCTTGGCCGGGCAGGCGGGGTCGGTGGCGAGGGTGCCGCCGGCGGCCACCGGGGCGGCGGCGTCGGTGGACGCCGGCTTCGAGCCCCCGCCCGACAGCACGGTGGCCCACAGCACCCCGCCCACGAGCGCCAGCACCACCAGGCCGACGAGGGCCTTGAGCGCGCCCGGGGCGAGGGTCGGAGCCTGGCGGAAGCTGCCGGAGGCGGTGGATGCCGTGCCTCCGCCCTCGGGCGTGGCCGACACCGTGAACGGCCGGGACCGGGGCGCCCCCGCCACCAGCCGCTCCCGGGGGCGCACCGTGAGGGTGGCGGCCGCCTGGCGGCCGGGCTCGGCCACGACCGTGGACGGCTCCACGACCAGCTCCAGCGAGCCGTCCCCGGCGGTGGCGGCGAGGCTGGTGGTGGCCCGGGCGTTGCCCCGGTTGAGCACCGACACCTCGTGCGTCACGGGGCCCTTGCCGGCACTGGCCACCGGGCTGACCCCCACCGACAGCTCGGTGAACGGCGCCACCTCCAGGGTGCCGGCGGCGACGGCCAGCACCTCGGAGGCGGGCGGCGCGCTGCGGGCCCGCAGGGCCCACGGCAACGACCCGGCCGCCGGCTTGGAGCCCGCCGGCAGCCGGAAACCGAAGCGCACGCCCGCCTCGCCGCCGGGGGCGAGCGTCACGTCGGTGGGCAGGATCCACGACCAGGCGGCCGCCTCCCCGTCCAGGTCGAGGCGGGCCGACACCGCCTCGTCACCCTCGTTGCGCACGGTGGCCTCGCCGGTGACGGTGCCCCCCGCCGGGGCGTCGAGGCGAGCGGCGCGCAGCGCGAAGGAGACCGCCATGGTGAGGCGCAGGCTATCGCCGGGGTCACCGGCAGGCACCGCGGATGTGCGCCCGCGGAGCCTCACCGACGCGCCGTCGGGCCGGCGCCCCCGGCCGGGTCGGGAGCGCCGGCGGTAGTCTGCGGAGATGCCGTCGCTGGCCGAGGTGGAGCGGGAGGCCTCGGCCTGCACCCGCTGCGCCCTGGCCCGGGGGCGCACCCAGGTGGTCTTCGGGGTGGGCGCTCCCGACGCCGACCTAATGTTCGTGGGCGAGGGCCCGGGGGCCCAGGAGGACCTCCAGGGGGAGCCGTTCGTCGGGCGCTCGGGCCAGCTCCTCGACCGCCTGGTGGCCGAGGAGATGGGCCTCAGCCGCGACGGCTTCTACATCGCCAACGTGGTCATGTGCCGGCCTCCGGGCAACCGCGATCCTCGGCCCGAGGAGATCGACGCGTGCCACCCGTGGCTGCAGGCCAAGCTCGACCTCGTGGACCCGCGAGTGGTCGTGTCCCTCGGCAACTTCGCCACCAAGCTGCTGCTGGGCAGCACCGAGGGCATCACCCGCCTGCGGGGGCGGTCCTACCCGTTCGGCCGGGGCGTGCTGGTGCCGACCTTCCACCCCTCGGCCGCCCTGCGCTCGGGCGGCGAGACAGTGGCCCGCATGCGCGCCGACCTGGTGCGGGCCAAGCAACTCCTGGCCGACCGGACCGAGCGGGAGGCCGCCGCCCGGTGATCGACTGCCGGACCACCTCGGTGGACGACACCCGGGCCCTGGCCGCCGAGTTGGCGCCGTTCCTGCGGGCCGGCGACGTGGTTGTGCTGGCCGGCGACCTGGGCGCCGGCAAGACCGCCTTCACCCAGGGCCTGGCCCGGGGCCTCGGTGTCGCCGACCCGGTCACCAGTCCCGCCTTCGTGCTCATGCGGTCCTACGCCGGTCGCCTGCCCCTGGCCCACATCGACGTCTACCGCCTCGACCACGTCCAGGAGCTGGTGGACCTGGGCATCGCCGAGATCGTCGACGACGGCGGCGTGACCGTGGTGGAGTGGGGCGACGTGGTCACCCCCGCCCTGCCCGCCGACCGCCTCGATGTGTGCCTGGAGCAGGACGACAACGACGACGACGTCCGCCTCGTCCGCCTGGAGGCGGTGGGCCCGTCATGGGCGTCCCGGATGGCGGCCCTCGGGCGGGCCGTCGGCCGGTGGGCGGCCGGTGCGGGTCCGCAGGGTGCTGGCGGCGGCGCGGCCAAAGCGGTCGCCGGCGAGGGGACCGGACGGGGGCGGGGGACCGGGCCGGGCGGCGGGGCCGGTCCGCACGCCGACGCCGGTGCGGGGCCGGGTGCCCGGTGAGCGACGCCCCGTGCTGATCCTCGGGATCGAGACGGCCACCGCCTCGGTGGGGTGTGCGCTGGGCGGCCACGAGGGGGTGCGGGCCGGCGTGTCGGTGGCCCACGGCCGCCGCCACGTGGAGACCCTCGTGCCGGCCGTCCGGTTCCTGTGCCGCCACGCCTCGGTGCAGCTCCAGGAGGTGGGGGCGGTGGCCGTCGACGTCGGCCCCGGCCTGTTCAGCGGCCTGCGCGTGGGAGTGGCCGCGGCCAAGGCTCTGGCCCAGGCCCTTCGGGTGCCGGTGGTAGGCGTGGCCAGCCTGGACCTGCTGGCCTTTCCCGTCCGTCACAGCACCCGACTCATCGTGGCCGCCATCGACGCCCGGCGGGGCGAGCTGTTCTACGCGTTCTACCGCCAGGTCCCGGGCGGGGCCCAGCGGCTCACGCCCTACCGCCTGGGGCCGCCCGCCGAGCTGGTCGCCGAGTTGGTGGCCACCGGGGAGGAGTGCCTGTTCGTGGGGGATGGCGCCCTTCGCTACCCCGAGCTGCTGGCCGACGAGGCCCGGGCCGAGTCCGGGGGGCCGGCCACTGCCCACCCCTCGCCCGCCGCCCTCGTGGAGCTGGCCCACCCCCTGGCCATGCGTGAGGAGTTCGTCCAGCCGTGGGACCTGGAGCCCCTCTACCTCCGGCGTTCGGACGCCGAGATCAACTGGGAGCGGCGGACGCCCCCGGACTGGGCGGTGGCCGGGTGAGGGCGACGGTCCGGACCAGGGCGACGGCCCCGGCCGCGGTGCGCTGATGGCCGTCCGCAAGGAGGAGCCGGGGCAGCGCCGGCCGGCAGGCCCCGCGCCCGACCTGGACGGCCTCGTCGTCCACCTGGTGCCCATGCGCCGACGCCACCTGCGCTCGGTGCTGCGCATCGAGGCCCAGGTGTACCCGCGGCCGTGGTCGATCAGCCTCTTCGTGAGTGAGCTGGCCCTGCGCAGCACCCGGGCCTACTGGGTGGCCCGGGTGGACGGCGCCGTCGTCGGGTACTGCGGCCTCATGATCACGGTGGACGACGGCCACGTCACCACCCTGGCGGTGGACCCGGCCTGGCACCGCCGCACCATCGGGAGCCGGCTGCTGCTCACGCTGGCCCGCGAGGCGGTGCGGCGGGGCGCCACCGCCCTCACCCTCGAGGTGCGCATGAGCAACGTCGCCGCCCAGGAGCTCTACCGCCGGTTTGGCTTCCGGCCCGCCGGCGTGCGCAAGAAGTACTACGTGGAGACCAACGAGGACGCCCTGGTGATGTGGGCCGACGACGTCGACACGCCCGCCTACCAGGCCCGCCTGGACGAGATCGAGCGGGGCCTGCCCGGCACCGCCGTCATGGACGACGTCCGGCCCCAATGAGCGGAGCGGGCCGAGTGCCAGTGAACGGGGCGCCGGCCTACCTGCTGGGCATCGAGACGTCGTGCGACGAGACGGCGGCGGCGGTGGTGGCCGACGGGCGGACGGTGGTGTCGTCGGTGGTCTCCAGCCAGGTGGACCTGCACGCCCGGTACGGCGGGGTGGTGCCGGAGATCGCCAGCCGGGCCCATGTCCGCCTGCTCACCCCGGCGGTGGCCCAGGCCCTGGTGGAGGCCGGCCTCGAGGGCCCGGAGCTGGCGGCGGTGGCCGCCACCGTCGGCCCTGGGCTGGCCACGTCGCTGCTGGTGGGAGTGAGTGTGGCCAAGAGCCTGGCCCTGGTGTGGGACCTGCCGTTCGTGGGCGTCAACCACATGGAGGGCCACCTCTATGCATGCGTCCTTCACCAGCCCGAGCTGGCGATGCCGGCCGTCGCTCTGCTGGTGTCGGGCGGCCACACCCTGCTGGTCCTGATGGAGGACCACGGCCTCTACCGGGTGCTCGGGTCCACCATCGACGACGCCGTAGGCGAGGCGTTCGACAAGGTGGCCCGCTTCCTGGGCCTGGGCTACCCCGGGGGCCCGGCCATCGACCGCATCTCCGAGGTCGGGGACCCCGGGGCGGTGGCGTTCCCCCGGGCGATGGAGCGGGAGGGCTACGACTTCTCCTTCAGTGGGCTGAAGACGGCGGTGACCCGCTACGCCAAGGCCCACCCCGAGGCCGAGGTGGCCGACCTGGCTGCCTCGTTCCAGCGGGCGGCGGTGGAGGTCCTCGTCACCAAGGCCCGCCGGGCGGTGGCCGACACCGGCGCCCGGTCCCTGTGCCTGGGCGGCGGCGTGGGCGCCAACCGGGAGCTGCGCCGGCGGGTGGCCGAGGCGTGCGACGAGGACGGGGTGGCGGCGGTCATCCCGAGCCGGGAGCTGTGCACCGACAACGCGGCCATGATCGCCGCCGCCGGCTGGTGGCGCCTGCGCTCCGACGGCCCGACGCCCCTCGACGTGGGCGTGGACCCCGGCCTGGCCCTGGCCTAGCGCCGGTGCCCGCCGGCCCGTTTCCTCGGCGGCGGGAGGCTGCTATCGTTAGCACTCGTACATGGAGAGTGCTAACGGAGGTCCCGCGCAATGAACCTCAGGCCCCTCGAAGACCGCATCGTCGTTCGTCCCAGCGAGGCCGAGCAGACCACGGTGAGTGGCATCGTCATCCCCGACACGGCCAAGGAGAAGCCCCAGCAGGGCGAGGTACTGGCCGTCGGTCCCGGTCGCCGGTCGGAGCAGTCCGGTGAGCTGATCCCCCTCGACGTCAAGGTCGGTGACACCGTCATCTACAGCAAGTACGGCGGCACCGAGTTCTCCGTCGACGGTGAGGACCTGCTCATCCTCAACGGACGCGACGTCCTCGCCATCACCGACAAGAAGTAGCCCATGCCCAAGGAGCTCAAGTTCGACGATGCCGCCCGGGAGGCGCTCGAAGCGGGCATCAACAAGATGGCCAACGCCGTCAAGGTGACCCTCGGGCCCAAGGGCCGCAACGTGGTCATCGAGAAGAAGTTCGGCGTCCCCACGATCACCAACGACGGCGTCACCATCGCCAAGGAGATCGAGCTGGAGGACCCGTTCGAGAACATGGGGGCCCAGGCCCTGAAGGAAGTGGCCACCAAGACCAACGACGTGGCCGGCGACGGCACCACCACCGCCACCGTGCTGGCCCAGATCCTGGTCCACGAGGGCATGCGCAACGTGGCCGCGGGCGCCAACCCCATGGCCCTCAAACGGGGAATAGACGCCGCCGTGGCCGCCGCCGTGGAGTCCATCCGCAGCCAGGCCAAGGACGTGGACGACCGCACCGAGATCGCCCACGTGGCCACCATCTCGGCTGCCGACCGGGTGATCGGGGAGATGATCGCCGACGCCATCGACAAGGTGGGCAAGGACGGCGTGGTCTCCGTCGAGGAGTCCAACACCTTCGGCATGGAGCTGGAGTTCGCCGAGGGCATGCAGTTCGACAAGGGCTACCTGTCGCCCCACCTGGTCACCGACCCGGAGCGCCAGGAGGCCGTCCTCGACGACCCCTACATCCTCATGGCCAACAGCAAGATCAGCTCGGTGCACGACCTGCTCCCGGTGCTGGAGAAGGTCATGCAGACCAACAAGCCGCTGCTGATCATCGCCGAGGACGTGGAGGGCGAGGCCCTGGCCACCCTGGTGGTCAACAAGCTACGGGGCACGTTCACGGCGGTGGCCGTGAAGGCCCCCGGCTTCGGCGAGCGGCGCCGCTCCACCCTGGACGACATCGCCACCCTCACCGGCGGCCAGCTCGTCTCCGAGGAGGTCGGGCTCAAGCTGGAGACCGTCGGCCTCGAGCACATGGGCCGGGCCCGGAGGGTCACCGTCACCAAGGACGACACCACCATCGTCGACGGCGCCGGAGACCCCAAGGCGGCGGCCGAGCGCATCGGCCAGCTGCGGCGCATGATCGAGGACGCCACCTCCGACTGGGACCGGGAGAAGCTGCAGGAGCGGCTGGCCAAGTTGGCCGGGGGCGTCGCCCTCATTCGGGTGGGCGCCGCCACCGAGGTGGAGCTCAAGGAGAAGAAGCACCGCATCGAGGACGCCGTGTCGGCCACCAAGGCGGCCATCGACGAGGGCATCGTCGCTGGCGGGGGCACCGCCCTGCTGCGGGCCCGCGCCGCAGTGAACGCGGTCTCGAACGAGGGCGACGAGGCCACCGGCACCGCCATCGTCAGCCGGGCCCTGGAGGAGCCGCTCCGCTGGATCGCCCAGAACGCCGGCCACGAGGGGTCGCTCGTCATCCGCCAGGTGGAGACCGACTCCACCGGCTCCATGGGGTTCAACGCCCTTACCGGTCAGGTCGAGGACCTGGTGAAGGCGGGCGTCATCGATCCCGCCAAGGTCACCCGCTCCGCGCTCCAACACGCGGCGTCGGTGGCGGGGATGCTGCTCACCACGAAGACGCTGGTGGCCGAGAAGTACGAGCCCATCCTCCCGGCGCCGGTCCCCACCCGCGCCGGGGCAGGCATGACCTTCGCCTAGCGGCGCCGCTCCGCCGTTCGGTTCGTGTCGCCGCCCGGCCTCGTGCCGGGCGGTGCCGCGCCCGCCGGGCGGGCCGCGGCCGAAGCTCACGCGAGCTTGGTGCCGTCCCGGTACACGGCGATGGCGCCCGTGGGGCAGGCCTCGGCGGCGCGAACCAGGTCGTCGGCGCCGTCGGGCGGCGGGTCGACGGCGGTGGCCACGGAGGTGGCGTCCAGGCTGAACGTGCGGGGCGCGGCGCTCATGCACGCCTTGGTGGCGATGCACCGGGCCCGCTGCACCCGCACCTCCAGGGCCATGGCCGCCGAGCGTAGCCCCGCCACCCTGTCATCTAGTCTCGCCCCCATGGATCGCCCGCCGCCGGAGCCGGCCAAGCTCCTCGCCGCCTGGATGGAGTGGGAGAAGGGCGAGACGCCGCCGGGGCGGGTGATGAGCACCCTGAAGACCGGCGGCCTGCGGGAGGTGCTCGAGTCCCTGGTGGCTCAGGCCGAGGCCGCCGCCGCCTCCGCCGTCGTCGCCTCCGCCTCGGGCACCGCCTCTGCCGCCGGCACCGCCTCCGCCCCGGCCGACCCGGAGGTCCCCGTCGCCGGCGGGGGAGTGGAGGCCCCCGGCCCCGTCCCCTCCCCTTCCTGAGCGGCCGCCAGCGGATCCCCCGACCGCCGGGGGCGCGCCCGGGCGGGCCGCCTCCGTGGGCCGATCTGGCCCCGGCCGGCCGGGTGGTGGACCTGGCCCGGGTGCGGTCGGTGCTGGGCGCCGCTCCGGGGACCGGCCTCTCTGCCGCCGAGGTGCTGCCCCCGGTGCCGCCCGCCGGCGCCCGGGCCGCCGCCGTCCTGGTACCGCTGTTCGAGGAGGCGGGCGAGGCCCGGGTGGTGCTGACCCGGCGGTCCGCCACCCTGTCGTCGCACTCGGGCGAGGTGTCGTTCCCGGGAGGCACCGTGGGCCCCGGGGAGGACGACCTGGCTGCCGCCCTGCGGGAGGCCGAGGAGGAGGTGGGCCTGACCCCCGCCGCAGTGGAGGTGGTGGGCCGCCTCGACCGCCTGCGAACCCCCACCACCGGGTTCCTGCTCACGCCGTTCGTCGGGGTACTGGCCGGCCGCCCGGCGCTGCGGCCGGCGTCGGGCGAGGTGGAGGAGGCGTTCGACGTCGCCCTGTCCCGGCTCCTCGATCCCGCCCTGTTCCGGGAGGAGCGTTGGGACCGGCCTCCGCCCGAGCGCCCGGTGTGGTTCTTCGAGCTCGGGCACGACACGGTGTGGGGTGTGACGGCCCGCATCCTGCACCAGTTGCTGCGCCTCGTCACCGCCCCGCGGTCCCCCGGCTAGCTGCCGGGTGGCAGGTATCGTGGGGAGCTTCCCCGCGGGCCCCCACCCACCATCCCCTGACCACGAGGTGCACGGAGTTGGCTGAGATCGAGATCGGCATCGGGAAGTCCGGACGCCAGGCCTTCGGCTTCGACGACATCGCTATCGTCCCCAGCCGCCGCACGCGGGACCCGGAGGACGTCGACATCTCGTGGGAGATCGACGCCTTCACGTTCGGCCTGCCGCTCATGGCCGCGGCCATGGACGGCGTGGTCAGCCCGGCCACCGCCATCGAGGTGGGCCGCCTGGGCGGGGTGGGCGTGCTCAACCTCGAAGGCCTGTGGACCCGCTACGAGGACCCCCAGCCGCTGTTCGAGGAGATCGCCTCGCTGGACACCGAGAAGGCCACCCTGCGCATGCAGGACATCTACTCGGAGCCGATCAAGCCCGAACTGATCGGGACCCGGATCCGCGAGATCAAGGACGCCGGCGTGGTGTCGTGCGCCTCGGTCACGCCCCAGCGCACGGCCGCCTTCTCCGACGCCATCCTCGCCGCCGAGCTCGACCTCCTCGTCATCCAGGGCACGGTCGTCTCGGCCGAGCACGTCTCCAAGACGGTGGAGCCCCTGAACCTCAAGCGCTTCATCCGCGAGCTGGAGATCCCCGTGATCGTGGGCGGGTGCGCGTCCTACAACGCCGCCCTCCACCTAATGCGCACCGGGGCGGTGGGCGTGCTGGTGGGCGTCGGCCCCGGCCACGCCTGCACCACTCGTGGCGTGCTGGGGATCGGCGTCCCCCAGGCCACCGCCATCGCCGACGCCGCCGGGGCCCGCATGCGCCACCTGGACGAGACCGGCGTCTACGTGCACGTGATCGCCGACGGGGGGATGAGCACCGGGGGCGACATCGCCAAGGCCATCGCCTGCGGCGCCGACGCGGTGATGGTGGGGTCGCCCCTGGCTGCCGCGGTCGAGGCCCCCGGCCGAGGCCACCACTGGGGCATGGCCACGTTCCACCCCACCCTGCCCCGGGGCGCCCGGGTGCGCACCACGGTGCGGGGCACGCTGGAGCAGATCCTCGTGGGGCCGGCCCACGAGAACGACGGCCGCCTCAACCTGTTCGGCGCCCTGCGCACGTCCATGGCCACCTGCGGCTACGAGACGGTCAAGGAGTTCCAGAAGGCCGAGGTCATGGTGGCCCCCGCCCTGCAGACCGAGGGCAAGTCCCTCCAGCGGGCCCAGGCCATCGGCATGGGGGCCTGAGCCCCAGCCCCCGTCCGAACCGGGTTCGGTCGGGGGGCGCCCAGCACTGGTAACCGAACCCAGTTCGGGGCGGCGGCCGGCGGTAGCCTGGTCCATGGCCGCCGAGAGTCCGTTCGACACCGTCCTCGTCGTCGACTTCGGGGCCCAGTACGCCCAGCTCATCGCCCGGCGGGTGCGCGAGGCCCACGTGTACTCCGAGATCGTGCCTCGCGACATGCCGGTGGCGGAGATGGTGGCCCGCCGGCCGGCCGGCATCATCTTCAGTGGCGGCCCCAAGTCGGTGCACGTGGAGGGGGCACCGTCCATCGACCCCGCCCTGTACGACGCCGGGGTGCCCGTGCTCGGCATCTGCTACGGCGCCCAGCTGGTGGCCGCCCAGCTCGGCGGCGAGGTGGCCCGCACCGGGGTGGCCGAGTACGGCCGCACCGCTCTGGACATCACCGCCGGCTCAGCGCTGTTCGCCGACCTGCCGACGGCCCAGGACGTGTGGATGAGCCACGCCGATTCCATCGTGTCGGCGCCGCCCGGCTTCCGGGTCACGGCCCGCACCGCCATGGTCCCGGTGGCCGCCCTGGAGGACGCCGAGCGCCGGGTCTACGGCGTCCAGTTCCACCCCGAGGTGGCTCACACGCCGCGCGGCCAGGAGGTCCTCAAGCACTTCCTGTACGACGTGTGCGGGTGCCGGCCGCGGTGGACGATGGTGTCCATCATCGAGGAGGCGGTGGCCGCCGTGCAGGCCCAGGTGGGCACCGCCAAGGTGCTCTGCGGCCTGTCCGGGGGAGTGGACTCGGCGGTGGCCGCCGCCCTTGTGCACAAGGCGGTGGGCGACCAGCTCACGTGCGTGTTCGTGGACACCGGCCTCATGCGCCAGGGCGAGGCCGAGCAGGTGGAGGACACCTTCCGCCGCCAGTTCCAGGTGGACCTCGTGCACGCCAAGGCCGCCGACCGCTTCCTGGAGGCCCTGGCCGGCGTGGAGGACCCCGAGCTCAAGCGCCGGGCCATCGGCACCACCTTCATCCGGGTGTTCGAGGAGGTGGCCACCGACGCCGTGTCCGCCGCCCACGGGGCTGCCCGGGCTGCAGGGGAGGCACGCTTCCTGGTGCAGGGCACGCTGTACCCCGACGTCATCGAGTCGGGCACCAAGGACGCGGCCCGCATCAAGTCCCACCACAACGTGGGCGGCCTGCCCGACGACATGGCGTTCGCGCTGGTGGAGCCGCTCCGCAACCTGTTCAAGGACGAGGTGCGGGCCATGGGCGAGGAGCTCGGCCTGCCCGAGGACATCGTGTGGCGCCAGCCCTTCCCCGGCCCCGGCCTGGCCGTGCGCATCGTGGGCACGGTGACGCCCGAGCGACTGGAGATCTTGCGGGCGGCCGACGCCATCGTGGTGGAGGAGGTCCGCCGGGCCGACCTCCACCGCGACCTGTGGCAGGCCTTCGCAGTGCTGCTCAGCGTGCGGTCAGTGGGGGTGATGGGCGACGAGCGCACGTACGGCCATCCCATCGTCATCCGGGCTGTCGAGAGCGACGACGCCATGACCGCCGACTGGGCTCGCCTCCCCTACGACCTGCTGGAGCGCCTGTCGTCGCGCATCATCGCCGAGGTCCCGGGCGTCAACCGGGTGGCCCTGGACATCACGTCCAAGCCCCCCGGCACCATCGAGTGGGAGTGAGGTCAACCGGCACACCCCCCCGGTAGGTTGGGCACGATGCCCGCCGCCCCCGACCTCCTCTCCAGCCTCAACCCCGTGCAGCGGGAGGCCGTGACCCACCCGGGCGGCCCATTGCTGATCGTGGCCGGCGCCGGTTCGGGCAAGACCCGCGTGCTCACCCACCGGGTGGCGTGGCTCATCCGTGAGCTGGGGGTGTCGCCGTTCGAGATCGCCGCCATCACCTTCACCAACAAGGCGGCCGACGAGATGAAGGGCCGGGTGGCCGCCCTCGTCGGGCCGGTGGCCCGGCGCATGTGGGTGTGCACCTTCCACTCGGCCTGCGTGCGCATCCTCCGGCGCGACGGCTCCGCCCTCGGCTACTCGTCGTCGTTCACGATCTACGACCAGGCCGACGCCGAGCGCCTCACCACCTACGTCCTGCGCGACCTCAACATCGACCCCAAGCGGTTCCCACCCCGCACCGTGCACGCCGTCATCAGCGCCGCCAAGAACGAGACGGTGGGCGCCGGGGCCTACGCCGACCGGGCGGCCAACGTCTACGAGCGTCGCATCGCCGATGTCTACCGCGAGTACCAGCGCCGCCTGCGGGCGGCCAACGCCATGGACTTCGACGACCTGCTCCTCGTCACCGTCGAGCTGTTCCGCGGCCATCCCGAGGCGCTGGCCCACTACCAGGAGCGCTTCGCCCACATCCTGGTGGACGAGTTCCAGGACACCAACCGGGCCCAGAACGAGATCGTCACCATGCTGGCCCAGGGCCACCGCAACATCTGTGTGGTGGGCGACAGCGACCAGTCGGTATACCGCTTCCGGGGGGCCGACATCCGCAACATCTTGGAGTTCGAGGACGCCTTCCCCGACGCCACCCTCATCGTGTTGGAGCAGAACTACCGGTCCACCCAGACGATCCTGGACGCCGCCAACGCGGTGATCGCCAACAACGCCATGCGCAAGCCCAAGGCGCTGTGGACCGAGCAGGTGGGCGGCGAGCTCATCGAGCGCTACTACGCCGAGGACGAGCACGACGAGGCCACCTGGGTGACCGGCCAAATGTCGCGCCTCCGCTCCTCCGAGCACTACCGCTGGGCCGACATGGCCGTCTTCTACCGCACCAACGCCCAGAGCCGGGTGCTGGAGGAGCACCTGGTGCGCCGCAACATCCCCTACAAGGTGGTGGGCGGCACCCGGTTCTACGAGCGCCGGGAGATCAAGGACGCCATCGCCTACCTGCGGGCGGTGGTGAACCCCACCGACGAGGTGTCGGTGCGCCGGATCCTCAACGTGCCCAAGCGGGGGATCGGGGACACCAGCGTGTCCCGCCTCGACGCCTGGGCCGCTGCCCACGATGCCTCGTTTGCCGACGCCCTGGGTGCCGCCGCCGAGGCCGGCGTGGGCGGGCGGGCCTTGGCCGGTGTCGGGGAGGTGGCCACCCTGCTGGCGAAGCTCCGGACCGACGCCGAGAGGGGCGCCGGGCCGGCCGCCCTGCTGGAGCGCA
The DNA here is from genome assembly GCA_046263055.1 of Acidimicrobiales bacterium. Classification (GTDB taxonomy): domain Bacteria; phylum Actinomycetota; class Acidimicrobiia; order Acidimicrobiales; family AC-14; genus DATAQC01. Next base: position 39,140 of record JBHELO010000093.1, read on the forward strand.
TCCTCACCGACACCGGCTACCTGGCCGAGCTCGAGGAGGACGGGTCCATCGAGGCCCAGGGCCGGGCCGAGAACCTGGGCGAGCTGGTGGGCACCGCCCGCCAGTTCGAGGAGGCGGCGGCCGAGGCCGGCGAGCCCCCGACCCCGGGCGCCTTCCTGGAATCGGTCAGCCTGGTGGCCGACGCCGACGAGCTCGACCCCGACGAGTCGAGCGTCGTGCTCATGACCCTGCACACGGCCAAGGGCCTGGAGTTCGACGCCGTGTTTCTGATCGGCATGGAGGACGGCGTCTTCCCCCACCTGCGATCCCTGGGCGAGCCCGACGAGCTGGAGGAGGAGCGCCGGCTCTGCTACGTGGGCATCACCCGGGCCCGCAAGCGGCTGCACCTGTCCCATGCGTGGAGCCGGATGCTGTTCGGCTCCACCCAGTACAACCCGCCGAGCCGGTTCCTCAAGGAGATCCCCGAGGATCTCACCGCCCTGGCCGAGTCGGGCCGGTCGCGGGACCGGTTCGGTCGCCAGCGGTCGGGCCGGGAGCGCATCGTGGAAGCCGCCCTACGCGGGCACCGGGGCGACACCGGTGATGGCGGCGCTGGCGGCGGCGGGCGGTTCGGCTCCGGCGCTTCCCGGCCGTTGCCGTCGCCCACCCGGACGAGTGGCGCCGAGCGCCTCGGCCTGGCGGTGGGCGACGACGTGGTGCACGGCAAGTTCGGCGAGGGCGTGGTGCTCGAGCTCGTGGGCTCGGGGGACAAGGCGGAGGCGGTCGTGCGCTTCCCGGGCCTGGGCGAGAAGCACCTCCTGCTGGCCTGGGCGCCCCTCAAGAAGATCGAGCGCTGACCCGGGAGCCCCGCGGCAAGGGCGGGCGGAGCGGGCGGGCGCCCGGGCGATCAGGAGGGCGGCGGGGCAATGGTGGTGGTGGTGGACGCCGGCGCGGTCGGAGGTGGCTGGGGGTGGCGCAGGTCCACCAGCACCCGGCCCTTGTCGTCCACCTTGGTCGGGAAGCTGGACAGGCCGGTGCCGTCGGGCGGGTAGGTGGCGGCCGAGCAGCCACTCACGAACGCGTGCCGCGCCGCCCGCCAGGTGACCACGCAGGTGGCCGGCGCCTCGGGTGGGTGGGCATCGAACGTACGCCAGTCGCCCCCGCCCAGGTGCTGCACATAGACGTCGCGGCCCCGGCCCAGCGGGTCGGGAAGCAGCAGCGGTCCCTGGCGGGCCACCGCGCCGGCCAGAGGCGTGGCCTGGCCCAGGACGTAGAGGTCGGTGCCCACCCGGCTGCGGGCCTGGCCCGAGCCGATGAGGTGGAGCACGGCCAGGAACAACAGCAGCCCCAGGGCCACGCCGCCCGTCGCCACCGCGATGGCGGTGGCGCCGTTGGAGATCTGCGGCCGCCGGCGGTACGGCGGGGGGGTTGAGGGCACCGCCCTAGTATGCGTTCGATGAGGCGGCCCTACCGGGTGGTCGTGGCCAAGCCCGGGCTCGAGGGTCACGACCGGGCGCCACGGTGATCGTGCGTACGCGGCGCGACCGCGGCTTCCGGGTGATCTGCGGCGGCCTGCGCGGGACGCCCGGGCCGGCGACGGAGACGGTGCTCACCGAGGACGCCAGGACCGCATCCATCCGCCGGTGGCGGGAGCGTGCCCGGGACGAGCGGGAAGCGTCCTGACCCGTGGACCTGCTGGAGTACCAGGGCAAGGAGCTGCTGGCCGCGGCCGGCGTGGCCGTGCCCCGCGGCGGCGTGGCCGACAGCGCCGATGCCGCCGCCGCCCACGCCGAGGCCCTCGGCTACCCGGTGGTGGTCAAGGCCCAGGTGCAGGCGGGAGGCCGGGGCAAGGCGGGGGGCATTCAGGTGGCGACCTCGGCCGAGGAGGTCCACGGGTACGTCCGGAGGATGCTCGACCGGCCCCTCAAGGGCCTGGTGGTCCGGCGGGTCTGGGTGGAGCAGGCGTCCGACGTCGACCACGAGTACTACGCCTCGTTCACGTTCGACCGGGCCGCCCGGCTGCACCTGGCGATGGTGTCCGCCCGGGGCGGCATGGACATCGAGGAGGTGGCCGCCGCCGATCCCGGGGCCATCTCCCGGCTCCACGTGGACCCGCTCGACGGCCTGTCGGCGGCGGCCGCCGCCAACCTGGCGCGGGAGGCCGGCTTCCCCGAGGCGGTGGCCGGCGAAGCGGCGAGCGTCCTGCTCTCGCTGTGGGCCGCCTACCGGGACGCCGACGCCGAGCTGGTGGAGGTCAACCCGCTGGCCGTCACCGCCGGCGGCCGGGTGGTGGCCCTCGACGCCAAGGTCACCCTGGACGACAGCGCCGGCTTCCGCCACCCGGAGTGGGAGGCGTGGCGAGCGGCCGAGGACCTCGACGACCGAGAGCGGCTGGCCCGGGCCAAGGGGTTGAACTACATCGGCCTGGCCGGCACCGTGGGCATCATCGGCAACGGGGCGGGCCTGGTGATGAGCACCCTCGACCTGGTCAACCAGGTGGGGGGGACGGCCGCCAACTTCTTGGACGTGGGTGGCGGGGCGGGCGCCGACGTGGTGGCCGCCGCCCTCGAGGTGGTGAACAGCGACCTCAACGTGCGGGCCATCCTGGTCAACATCTTCGGGGGCATCACGAGGGGCGAGCAGGTGGCCCTCGGCATCGTGGAGGCCCTGCGACGGGTCGAGTTGCGCAGCCCCATCATCGTCCGCCTGGACGGCACCAACGCCGAGGAGGGCCGGGCCATCCTGGCCACCCACGCCTCCGATCAGCTGGTGTCCGAGCCCACGATGCTGGCCGCCGCCCGCCGGGCCGTCGCCTTGGCCGCCCGCTAGGCGGCAGGGACACACGTGATCCTCGTCGACGAGACCACCCGGGTCGTCGTCCAGGGCCTCACCGGGAGCCAGGGCCGCTTCCACGGCCTGCGAAACCGGGCCTACGGGACGCAGGTGGTGGGCGGGGTGACGCCGGGCAAGGGCGGCACGGACGTGGACGGCATCCCCGTGTTCGCCACCATGGCCGAGGCGGTGACGGCCACCGCGGCCGACGCCAGCCTGGTCTTCGTCCCCCCGCGCGGTGCGGCCGACGCGGTCGTGGAGGCGGCCGATGCCGGCGTGGGGCTGGTGGTGTGCATCACCGAGGGCATCCCACTGCACGACGAGGTACGGCTGAGCAGCTACCTCCATCGCCACCGGCCCGACACGGTGCTGGTCGGGCCCAACTGCCCGGGCGTCATCTCGCCGGGCAGGGCCAACCTGGGGATCATCCCGGGGGAGATCGCGCGAGCCGGGGGGCCGGTGGGGGTGGTGTCCCGCTCGGGGACGCTCACCTACCAGGCCCTCCACGAGCTGACCCGCCAGGGGATCGGCCAGACCACGTGTGTGGGGATCGGCGGCGACCCGGTGCCCGGCACCGGGTTCCTCGACTGCCTGCGCCGGTTCGAGGACGACCCCGAGACCCGGGTCGTGATCCTCATCGGCGAGATCGGCGGCACCGACGAGGAGGTGGCGGCCGAGTTCGTGACCGGGATGGCCACGCCGGTCGTGGCCTACGTGGCCGGGCTCACCGCCCCGCCGGGGCGGCGCATGGGCCATGCCGGCGCCATCGTGTCCGGCCGGGGCGGCGGCGCCCGGGCCAAGATCGACGCCCTGGAGCGGGCGGGCGCCTCGGTGGTGATGGACCCCACCGGGATCGGCGTCCGCACCGCCGAGGTGGTGGCCGCCCTGCCCGCGCTCGGGGCGGGCTGACGGTCCCAGGCGTCCGCCAGCGGGGCGCGAGCGATGAGCGGGCCGGCCGCCGGCCGCCGGCCGCCCGCCGTCCTGAACGTCGTGGCGGCGGCCGCCATTCGCGGCACGCGGGTCGACGAGCGATGAGCGGCATCGGCCGCCCGCCGGCCGCCTCTGTCGCCGCCGCCGCCGCGGTGCTGGCGGTCGTGGCGGCGGCCGCCGCCGCCTGCGGGAGGTCGACGCCGGCCGGGCTGGCCCCGGCCCCGCCCACGACGGCTGCCCCCAGCCCGACCACGACCGAGGCCGTCCCGACCGGGCGGGGCGTACTGGTGACCGGCAGCGGTGTGGTGCTGCCCGTCCTGTCCGGGGCCGCCGGGCGGTGGACGGTTCGCACGCCCTGCGGCCAGCAGGCGGTGGTCACCGCCGGGACGCCGGTTCCCCGGGCGACCATAGTGTTGGACCCGGGCCACGGCGGCGACGAGCGGGGCGCGGTGTCGCCCGGTGGCCTCACCGAAAGCACGGTCAACCTGGCCGTCGCCCGCCGGGCCTCGGCCACCCTGGCGGCCGCGGGGGTGGCCGTCCAGCTGACGCGCCAGGCCGACTACGACCTGGCCATCCCGACGCGGGCGGCCATCGCCGAGGCCTTGTCACCCCGCGCCCTGGTGTCCCTGCACCACAACGCCGAGCCTGACGGCCCCCACGCCGGGCCGGGGACCGAGACCTACTACCAGCAGGCGTCACCCGAGTCCAAGCGCCTGGCCGGCCTGGTTTACGAGGAGGTGGCCCGGGCCCTGGCGGCCTACCGGGTCGCCTGGGTGGCGGACACCGACGCCGGCGCCAAGTACCGCCCGGGCGCCCGCGGCGACTACTACGCCATCCTGCGGCTCCCGTCCGCCATCCCCACCGTCCTGGCCGAGCTGGCGTACATCACCAACCCGCCGGAGGCCGACCTCCTGGCCCGCCCCGACGTCCAGGCGGTGGAGGGCGACGCGGTGGCCCGGGGCATCCTGCGCTGGCTGCGGACCTCCGACCCGGGCTCGGGGTTCACCGTGCCGTACCCCCGCACCGAGCCGGCCGGCGGCACCGTCACCTGCACCGACCCCCGCCTCTGACGTCCCCCGCCGCCGTCAAACGGTGCCCGACCCACCTCCCCCAGGGGGTCCGTCGCGCCAGGTTTCGGGGGGTCCGGCGAGCGGACGTCGGTGGCCACGCTCCTTGCGGAGCATCACCGCCCCCACCACCAGGGCGGCGGCGGCCAGCAGGTCGAAGTAGAAGCCGACGCCCAGCCCGGCCGGCGAGCGGTCCAGGAGCAGGAAGCAGAACATGATCACCGCCGCGCCGATGGCCGCCACCAGGTGGATCTGCTCCCAGGTGAAGTCGCCCAGCAGCCGGGGCAGGCTGGCCACGCTCAGCTTGTCCAACAGCACTTGCAACAGCATGACGGTGCCCAGCAGCGGGACCAGGGTGGCCAGCGGGAAGAGACCGCTGGACCAGGCGCTGCGACCGACCGTGTTGTACTTGTACCAGGGGAAGAAGGAGAACAGCAGGTCCACCACGCCAGCGGCAACGATCACGATCTCGGCGGCGGTCAGCTTGCCCCGCAAGGAGTCGGCCATCGGCGAAGTCAATCACCTCCGGGCCGGTGGCGAAAGGACCAGCCGGTCGGGCGGGCGGGCGGTAGGTTGCGGTCGTGGCGCGTCTCGGGGTCCTGGCGTCGGGAGCGGGGTCGAACCTGGCTGCGATCCTCGACAGCGGGTTGGCGGTGGAGCTGGTGGTGGTCGACCGTCCGTGCGGTGCCACCGACGTGGCAAAGGCGGCCGGCGTGCCCGCCCGCGTGGTGCGGCGGGAGAGCTTCGGACCCGACTTCGACCGCGAGGCGTACACCCTGCAGGTGGTGGACGCCCTGCGGCAGGCAGCGGTGGAGGTGGTGGCGATGGCCGGCTTCGGCACCATCCTCGGCCCGACGATGCACGACGCCTTCCCCGGCCGCGTGCTCAACACCCACCCCGCCCTGCTGCCGGCGTTCCCCGGCTGGCACGCGGTGGAGGCGGCGCTGGCCGCCGGGGTCACGGTGACGGGGTGCACCATCCACGTGGCCGTGCCCGAGGTGGACGCCGGGCCGATCCTGGCCCAGGAGCCGGTGCCCGTCCTCGCCGGTGACACCCCCGACACCCTCCACGAGCGCATCAAGGCGGTCGAGCACCGGCTGTACCCCGAGACCATCAGTCGCTTCCTCGAAGGAGTGGAGGAGCGGCCGGCCCCGGCGCCCGAACGGAGTCGGCGGTGAGCCCGCCGCCCGGTCCCGGCTCGGCCCGCAAACGGGCCCTGCTGTCGGTCTACGACAAGGCGGGGATCGTCCACCTGGCGCAGGGACTGGTGGACCTGGGTTGGGAGCTGGTGTCGAGCGGCGGAACGTCCCGGACCCTGGCCGAGGCGGGGGTGCCGGCGGTGGAGGTGGAGGCCGTCACCGCCAGCCCGGAGATGCTGGGAGGGCGGGTCAAGACCCTGCACCCGGCCATCCACGGCGGCATCCTCGCCGACCGGGACAAGCCCGAGCACCTGGCCGATCTCGCCGGCCAGGGCATCGTCCCCGTCGACCTGGTGGTCTGCAACCTCTACCCGTTCACCTCCCGGCCGTCGATCGAGCTGATCGACGTGGGCGGGCCCACCATGGTGCGGGCGGCGGCCAAGAACCACGCCCACGTGGGCGTGGTGGTGGACCCCGCCGACTACCCGGCAGTGCTGGCCGAGCTGCGGTCGACGGGGTCGCTGGGCGCCGCCACGCGCCGGCGCCTGGCCCGCGACGCCTTTGCCCACACCGCCGCCTACGACGCGGCCATCGTGTCGTGGTTCGACACCCTCGACGGTGCCGGTGCCGACCCGCTCCCGCCGTCGCTGCACCTGGCCCTCGACCGTGCCCAGGAGCTGCGCTACGGCGAGAACCCCCATCAGCGGGGTGCGCGCTACCGGGTGGCGGGATCGTCCAGCTGGTGGGACGACGTCGTCCAGCACGGCGGCGTGGCCCTGTCCTACCTGAACCTGTTCGACGCCGATGCCGCCTGGGCCCTGGTCCACGACCTGGCCGGCCTGCGTGGCCCGAACGCAGCGGCCGGCCTGCGTGGCGGTGGCCCGAACGCAGCGGCGGCCATCATCAAGCACGCCAACCCCTGCGGGGCGGCGGTGGCCGACGACGTGGCCACCGCCTACGAGCGGGCCTTCCAGTGCGACCCCATGTCGGCGTTCGGCGGCATCGTCGCCTTGAACCGCCCGGTGGACGACGCCCTCGCCGCCGAGATGGCCGCCAACCCGAAGGCCGACGTGGTCATCGCCCCCGGCTACTCGTCCGGCGCCCTGGAGGTGTTCGCGTCGAAGCGCAAGAACATGCGGGTGCTGGAGGCGCCCGTCCCCGGGCCCGAGCGCCTCCACCTGCGCCAGATCAGCGGCGGCTTCCTCGTCCAGGAGCCGTACCGCTTCGCGTCCGGGCGGGACGAGTGGCGGGTGGCCACCAAGGTGGCGCCCACCGACGAACAGTGGCGCGACCTGGAGCTGGCGTGGCGTGTGTGCGCGGCGGTGCGCTCCAACGCCATCGTCCTGGTGGCGGGCGGGATGGCCGTCGGTGTCGGCGCCGGCCAACAGAACCGGGTGGACCCCGGGCGCCTGGCGGTGGAGAAGGCGGCAGGCCGGGCCGCCGGCGGGGCGGCTGCCAGCGACGCCTTCTTCCCGTTCCGCGACGGCGTGGACGCCATCATCGCCGCCGGCGTGGCCGCCATCGTCCAGCCCGGTGGCAGCGTTCGCGATGACGAGGCGGTGGCCGCCGCCGACGACGCCGGCGTGGCCATGGTCATGACCGGCGAGCGCCAGTTCCGCCATTGACGAGGCTCGCCGGGTCCTGTCGCGGCACCGCTTCTGGCGCTCGGAACCGGCGTGGTGCCCACGCGCCTCGAGCCCCGGAAGGCGGGGGGCGGGCGGCGGTGGCCCGGTGACGGCGGTGATCATGGCCGGGGGGCCGGTGGCCGACTCGGTGCTGGCGGACGTGGCCGAGCGGACGGCGAAGTTGGCGGCCGGCGGCGGCCGACCGCCCGGGCTGGGCACCATCCTCGTCGGCGACGACCCGGCCAGTGCCGGCTACGTCCGCCGCAAGCACGAGGCGTGCGCCCGGGTGGGCATGGCGTCGTTCCACCAGGAGGTGCCGGCGGCGGGCAGCCAGGCCGAACTGCTGGCCGCCGTCGCCCGGTTCAACGACGACCCCGCGGTCGACGCCTTTCTCGTGCAGAACCCCGTCCCTGCCGGGTTCGACTTCAACGCCGCCATGGCCGCCGTCGACCCCGCCAAGGACGCCGACGGGCTCCATCCCACGAACCTCGGCCTCCTGGCTCTCGGCGCCGACGGGCCGCTGCCCTGCACCCCCGCCGGCATCCAGGCCATGCTCGCCCACTACGGCGTGGAGGTGGCGGGCCGCCACGTCGTGATCGTCGGGCGGGGCCCCACCATCGGGCGCCCCCTCTCCATGCTGCTGACCCTCAAGCGCCCCGGGGCGAACGCCGCCGTCACCGTCGTCCACACCGGCGTGGCCGACCTCGGCACTTACACCCGCCAGGCCGACGTGGTGGTGGGCGGGGCCGGCGTACCCGGCATCATCGGCCCCGACATGGTCCGCCCGGGCGCCGCGGTGGTGGGAGCGGGCATGGTGTATGAGGGCAAGCGCATCCTCTCCGACGTCGATGAGGCGGTGGCCGAGGTGGCCGGGTGGGTCACCCCCCGGGTCGGCGGCGTGGGCCCGACCACGGTGGCCATGCTGTTGCGCAACACCGTCGACGCCGCCGCCCGGCGGAGGAGCTGAGCCACGAATGCCCCACATCTCCGAGCTCCTCGCCGCCGGGCAAACGTTCTCCTTCGAGTTCTTCCCGCCCAAGACGGCCGAGGCGGAGATCACACTGGAGATGACGCTCGCCGAGCTCGAGCTGCTCAAGCCGTCGTTCGTGTCCGTCACGTACGGAGCCGGCGGATCCACCCGGGAACGCACCCACGACCTGGTGGTGTCCATCAACCGCAGCTCATCGATGACGGCCATGGCCCACCTCACGTGCGCGGCCCACACCCGGGCCGAGCTGGTGGACATCGTCGGCCACTACGCGGAGTCGGGCGTGGAGAACATCCTGGCCCTGGGCGGCGACCCCCCGGCCGGCCTCGACCTGCCCCCCGGCGACCTGGCCCACGCCCTGGAGCTGGTGCACCTGGTGCGGGAGGTGGGCGACTTCTGCGTGGGGGTGGCCGCCCATCCCGAGCTCCATCCGAAGTCGGCCGGCGACCGGCCCACCGACCGCCGCTTCCTGGCCGCCAAGCTGGCGGAGGCGGACTTCGGCATCACCCAGTTCTTCTTCCGGGCCGAGGACTACCTGGCCATGGTCGACGACCTGGCGGCCCTCGGCGTGGACACGCCGGTGATCCCCGGCATCATGCCGGTCACCAACGTGTCGTCCATCTCCCGCATGGCCGCCATGTCGGGCGCCGCCGTCCCCCCCGAGGTGGTGGCCCGCCTGGAGCCGGTGGCCGACGACCCCGACGCCGTGCGCCAGGTGGGCGTCGAGATGGCCACCGGCCTGTGCCGCCGCCTACTCGACGAAGGCGCACCCGGCCTGCACTTCTACACCCTGAACCGCTCGACGGCGACGAGGGAGATCTACGCCAACCTCGGCCTGTCCGGTGCCAGGTAGCCAGCCAGGCTGCTCCTGCACGCCCACTGCTCATCTAGTCTCCTCGAATGCCGCCGGAGAAGATCACCGTCGGGGCCGACGGGGCGCTGGTGGTGCCGGACGAGCCGATCATCCCGTTCATCCGGGGCGACGGGATCGGGGTGGACATCTGGCCTGCCAGCCAGGCGGTGCTGGACGCCGCCGTGGTGCATCACGGGAAGCGCATCGCGTGGACCGAGGTGCTCGCCGGTCAGGCCGCCTTCGACGAGACGGGATCGTGGTTGCCGGAGGAGACTGTCGCCGCCTTCGAGGAGCACGTGGTGGGCATCAAGGGCCCGCTCACCACCCCGGTGGGGGGAGGCATCCGCAGCCTGAACGTCGCCCTGCGCCAGCTCCTCGACCTCTACGTGTGCCTGCGCCCGGTGCGCTGGTTCCGGGGCGTCCCCTCCCCGGTGCTGCACCCCGAGAAGGTGGACATGGTCATCTTCCGGGAGAACACCGAGGACGTCTACGCCGGCAAGGAGCTCCAGGAGGGCACGCCCGAAGCCGCCCGCCTGCTTGCCTTCCTCCACGACCAGTACGGCTGGGACATCCGCCCGGACTCCGGCATCGGCATCAAGCCGGTGTCGGTCACCGGCTCCAAGCGGCTGGTGCGGGCCGCGCTCGAGTATTCGGTGAAGCGGGGCCGGGCGTCGGTCACCCTCGTGCACAAGGGCAACATCCAGAAGTTC
>JBHELO010000094.1:0-4791 GCA_046263055.1 Acidimicrobiales bacterium
GCGCCCGGTGGCCGCCGCCGGGATGGGGGGGCGGCCTCGTCGTCCTCGCCGGCGCCTCCGCCTGTGCGCCTGCCGTTCGCCATGCGTCACTGTGGCACGCCGCACCGGCGCACGCCACGGGCCGCGCCTCATCCGGCGCCCGGGTCGGGCACCTCGAAGGAGGTCACCAGCTCCACGAGGGTGCGCACGCCCCAGCCCGTCCCGCCCTTGCGCAGGTACCCGTCGTCCTCACTGCTGCGGGCGGGCCCGGCGATGTCGAGGTGGGCCCACGGCACGTCGCCCACGAACTCCCGGAGGAAGAGGCCGGCGGTGAGGGCGCCGCCCCACCGGTCGGAGCCGATGTTCTTGATGTCGGCCACGTCCGAGTCGATGGAGCGGCGGTACTCCTCGGGCAGGGGCAGGGGCCACACCGACTCCCCGGCCCGCTCGGCGGCCCCCCGGACCTGGTCGACCCAGCCCTGGTGGTTGCCCATCAGCCCGGCGATCTTCGCCCCCAGCGCCACCTTGCAGGCACCGGTGAGGGTGGCCAGGTCCACGATGGCGTCCACGCCCGCCTCAACGGCCAGGGACAGGCCGTCGGCCAGCACCAGGCGGCCCTCGGCGTCGGTGTTCAACACCTCCACCGTCGTGCCGTTGCGGATGCGGAGGACGTCACCGGGCTTGGTGGCCCGGCCGCCCGGCATGTTCTCGGTGGCGGGCATGATGGCCAGCACCGCCACGTCGGGCGCCAGGTCGGGCAGGGCGGCCATGGTGGCCAGCACCGCGGCGGCGCCCGACATGTCGGTCTTCATGGTCTCCATGCCCTCGGCCGACTTGATGGACAGCCCGCCGGAGTCGAAGGTGATGCCCTTGCCCACGAGGGCGACGCGAGTCCGGGCCCCCGGCGGGTCGTAGCGGAGCTGGATGAGCCGGGGCGGCTCGTCGGAGCCGGCGGCCACGCCCAAGAGGCCGCCCAGGCCCTCGGCGGAGGCCGTCGCCTCGTCCCAGACGGTGAGCTCGAGCCGACCACCGTCGGCGGCCCGGGCCGCCACCTCGGCCAGCCGGGACGGCGTCATGGCCCCCGCTGGCTCGTTGACCAGGTCGCGGGCCATGGCCACCGCGGCCGCCACCCGGGCACCGCGCTCGACGCCCCGGCGGGCGGCGTCGCCCCGGCCCACCACGGTGAGGGACTCCAGGCGGCACGCCTTGGCGTCGGCCTTGTAGGTGGTGAACCGGTAGCCGGCGAGCACCGCTCCCTCGACCACCGCCGAAGCGGCCGCCGCCGGGTCCAGCTCAGGCGCGGCGGCCAGGAGCGACAGCGCCGCGGAGCGGGCGTGCCAGGCGGCCCTCACCACGGTGGCCGCGCCCCGGCGCAGGGTCTCCGCCGTCACCGACCCCGGGGCGCCCACGCCGACGGCCACAACCGTCGTGCCGTCGTCGGCGGGGACCACCAGGGACTCGCCCGGGCGGCCCTCGAAGTGGCGCTCGGCCAGCCAGTTGACGTCCAGCTCGGCCCCCGACCCCTCCACCGGCCGCCCGCCGGCGTACACCGGCACCCCGAGGACGGTGGCGCGGGCGGGCGCGTCCTCGGCGAAAGTGACAGCCATCCCGGCGCCAGCGCCGCTGGCACCGGCGGTCCTTCGGGGGGCGCGGGAGGCTGTGGCGGTGGGGGGTGTGGTGGGCATCGTGGGGTCGGTCACTCCTCGGGACGGGGCGATGGAACGGCGCCGGGTGATGCGACGGCCCGGGCCGGGAGGGAGGTGCCCTCCTGCCAACGGGCCATCGTCCACAGCAGGTCGGACAGGCGGTTGAGGTACGGGACGACGGCCGAGCCGGGCGCCGCCGCCGCCAGCGCCCGGCGCTCGGCCCGCCGCACGACAGCTCGAGCCACGTCCAGGGCGGCTCCCACCGGGCTCTGGCCGGGGACGACGAAGCCGGTCGGCGGCGAGAAGCGGATGACCAGGTCGTCGATGGTGCTCTCCAGCCGGGCCACCATCTCGGCGGTTACCAGCGTCTGGCCGGGCCGGAGCTTCGAGCGGTTGGCGGGAGCGGTGGCCAGCTCGGCCATCAGCACCCACAGGTCGCGTTGCGCGCCGACGACCAGCGCGTCGAGCTCGGAGCCGGCCGGGGCCAGGCTGCGAGCCACGCCCAGGGCGGCCTGGGCCTCGTCCACGTCCCCGCCGGCGGCGGTGGTGGGCGAGTCCTTGGGCACCCGACCACCGAACAGGAGCCCGGTGGTGCCGTCGTCGCCGGCGCGGGTGTAGATCCTCACGTCCCGCCGAGCCTACCGACGTTGCCCCGCATCGGACACGGGGCGACCCCGCCCGATCAGCCGCCGGACGGAACGGGGCGGTCAGCCCAGCACGGGCTGCACGAGCGCCGGCGTCAGCACGGTGTCGGGCTCGGGAAGTCCGGCCCCGGCCGCCACCGGCCCGGCCTCGGCCACACCCGCGGCGGTGGCGATGGCCCGGGCGTCGCGGCACCGCACCAGCAGGGCGACGTAGAGGAGGAAGCAGTCGTCGACGGCCAGGTGGACGATCAGGCTGAGCTTGCCGGGCATCAGCGCCGCCGGCAGGGCGGTGACGGCCATGGACAGCAGGAGCCCGGCCACCGTGCGCCGGCGGCGCTGCGGCGGCGACGGGCGCCGGCGAGGGCCCGGCTCGGGGGGCTGCTCGCCCCGTGACAGGGCCTCCAGGTGGGACGAGAAGCTGTCCACGAACTCCCGGCGCTGCTCGGCCCGGGCCTTGACCGACTGGGGCACGAGTACCACCAGCCACACCACCACCAGCAGCACGAGGGCGGTCACCTGCGCCACCCGCGCCGCCGCCCCCTGAGACCTCCCGACACCGTACCGTCCCCCAGGACGCCCGACGGTCGGACGATCCGGACATTGATTCTGCCCCAGGGCCGCCGGTTCCTGCTCGGCGGCCTCCGGACGGCCGGCGGATTACGACCGGCCGGGCGGCTGCTCGCCGGTAGCCTCGGGGCGGTGACGACGTATCTGGAGGCCGTGGCCGAGCGGGTCGTGGTGTTCGACGGCGCCACCGGCACCAATCTCCAGACCGCGGGCCTGAGCGCCGACGACTTCGGCGGGCCGGCCCTCGAGGGCTGCAACGAGCTGCTGGTGGCGACCCGCCCCGACGTGGTGGCTGACCTCCACCGCTCCTTCCTCGACGTGGGCGTGGACGTGGTCGAGACGGACAGCTTCGGCTCACTCTCGTTCACGCTCGCCGAGTACGGCATCGGGCACCGCTCCCAGGAGCTCAGCCGCACCGCCGCCCGCCTGGCCCGCGACGTGGCCGACGGGTACGACCGTCCCGACGGCGGGCCGTGGGTGGCGGGGTCGATCGGGCCGGGCACCAAGTTCCCGTCCCTCGGCCAGGTCCGCTTCGCCGAGTTCCGCGACGCCTTCGAGGTCCAGGCCCGGGGCCTGCTGGAAGGCGGGGTGGACCTGCTCATCGTGGAGACGGTGTTCGACCTGCTCCAGGCCAAGGCCGCCATCCTCGGCGCCCGCCGGGCCATGGCCACCGTCGGCCGCACCGTGCCCGTGCAGGTACAGGTCACGGTGGAGCTGACCGGGCGCATGCTGCCGGGTACCGAGATCGCCGCCGCCCTGACCGCTCTGGAAGCGCTGCGCCCCGACGTGATCGGGCTCAACTGCGCGACCGGCCCCGGGGAGATGCACGAGCACCTCCGCCACCTCTCCCGGCACTGCCGGGTGCCGATCTCCTGCCTGCCCAACGCCGGCCTGCCGTCGGTCGTGGACGGGCAGATGCACTACGACCTCACGCCCGACCAGCTGGCCGACCACCTGGCCCGGTTCGTGACCGAGCTCGGGGTGGCGGTGATCGGCGGCTGCTGCGGGTGCACGCCCGAGCACCTGGCGGCGGTGGTGGAGCGCTGCCGCGGCCTGCAGCCGGCGCCGAGGCAGCCGGTGTACGAGCCGGGGGCGGCGTCCATCTACTCCCACGTGTCGTTCCGCCAGGACACGTCGTTCCTGGTCATCGGCGAGCGCACCAACGCCAACGGGTCGAAGAGGTTCCGGGAGGCCATGCTGGCCGACGACTGGGACACGTGCGTGGCCATGGCCGGCGAGCAGGTGAAGGAGGGCGCCCACCTCCTCGACGTGTGCGTGGACTACACCGGCGAGGACGGCGTGGCCGACATGGACGAGGTGGCCCGCCGCTTCGCCACCGCCGCCAGCATCCCCCTCGTCCTGGATTCCACCGAGCCGGCCGTCATCGAGCAGGGGCTGCAGTGGATCGGCGGGAAGGCCGTCCTCAACTCCGTGAACCTGGAGGACGGCGACGCCCCCGGCACCCGCTTCGACCGCTTCTTCTCGTTGGCCCGGGAGTACGGCGCGGCGGTGATCTGCACGTGCATCGACCAGGAGGGCCAGGCCCGCACCGCGGACTGGAAGCTGCGGTCGGCGCGCGCCATCCACGACCTGGCGGTCGACCGCTACGGCATGGAGCCGTCGGACCTGTTCTTCGACGCCCTCGCCCTGCCGCTGTCCACCGGCATGGAGGAGAGCCGGCGCGACGGCATCGAGACCATCGAGGGCATCCGCCGGATCAAGGCCGAGCTGCCCGGCGTGCACACGGTGCTCGGGCTCTCCAACGTGTCCTTCGGCCTCACGCCGGCGGCGCGCCACGTGCTCAACTCGGTGTTCCTGCACGAGTGTGTCGAGGCGGGGCTGGACGCCGCCATCGTCCACGCGGCGCGCATCATGCCGTTGTCACGCATCCCCGACCGCCAACGGGAGGTGTGCCTCGACCTCGTCTACGACCGGCGGACGGAGGGGTACGACCC
>JBHELO010000095.1:0-7503 GCA_046263055.1 Acidimicrobiales bacterium
AGGCGGTAGCCGGCCTCGCCGGCGGCCAGGTGCAGCAGGTAGGTCGTGGCCGCCAGGATCTCGGTGGGCGACAGGACGCCCTGCCCGGGGGCGGGGCGCTCCAGGTCGACGTCGAACAGGCCGGCGATCTTCTCGATCTCGGGGCCGAGCTTGCGGTCCAGCTTGTAGCGGCCGACCCGGGTGAGGTCGTAGCGCTTGGGGTTGAAGAAGGCGTTCTCGAAGTAGGCCCGGGCCGCCTCCACCTGGGGCGGCTCGCCGGGGCGGGCCCGCTTGTAGATCTCGACGAGGGACTCGTCACGGGTGGGGGCGAGCTCGCGCTCCTTCTCCCACTGGCCCTCGAGGAAGTCGAAGTGGCGCACGAAGCGGTCGAGGAAGCCGGGGGCCAGCTCCTCGTCGTAGCCGAGGGCCCGCAGCAGGATGAACAGGCTCAGGCGGCGCTTGCGGGCCACCCGGGTGCCGGCGGTGACGTCCTTGCCCGGCTTCTGCTCGATGTCGAACTCGATCCACTCCCCCCGGTAGGGGTGGATGGTGCCGGTGGCGATGGTCTTGGCGTCCCGGCCGGGCTGGAAGATGACGCCCGGGGAGCGGACGAGCTGGGAGACCACCACCCGCTCGGTGCCGTTGATGATGAAGGTGCCCTTGTCGGTCATCATCGGGAAGTCCCCCATGAAGACCGTCTGCTCCTTGATCTCGCCGGTGGTGGCGTTCATGAAGCGGGCTCGCACGAAGATCGGTGCGGAGTAGGTCATGTCCTTCTCCCGGCACTCGTCCACCGAGAACTTGGGCGGCGGGCGCAGGTCGGGATCGGACGCGTCGAACTCCAGCTCCAGGCGGAGCTGGCCGGTGAAGTCCTCGATGGGGCTGATGTCGCGGAAGGTCTCGGCCAGGCCTGAGTCGAGGAACCACCGGAACGAGTCGCGCTGGACGGCGATCAGGTCGGGGAGGGACAGGACCTCACCGAGGCTGGAGAAGGAGAAGCGTTCCCGGGTCACGGGACGAGAGGGCACGAGCGACTCCCTTACAGGAACAGAGATGCGGCCGGAGGCGGTGCGAGAGAGGCCGGGGCGCGCGTCACCGATCGGAAGTGCTCGGGGAGCGAGACGCGGGCGGGCACGGCAAAAAGAATTGTACCCAGGCCGGCGCGCATCGGCAAGGCCGGAGGCGTGCCCGTGTGGAGGCTAAGCCAAGCGTGCGTTTCGGTCAAGAGTCTGGCGGGTTCCCGACCGACAAACTCCCATCCCTCCCGGCGGCGGGGCCGGCCCGGCGGCGCCGGGGGAGGGCGGGACTACTTGACTTCGACGGTGGCGCCGGCGGCCTCCAGCTGGGCCTTGGCCTTCTCGGCGTCTTCCTTGCCGGCCTTCTCCAGGACGGGCTTGGGGGCGCCGTCCACCAGGTCCTTGGCCTCCTTCAGGCCCAGGTTGGTGAGCGAGCGCACCTCCTTGATGACCTGGATCTTCTTGTCGCCGACCTCCTTGAGGATGACGTCGAACTCGTCCTGCTCCTCCTCGACGGGTGCCGCCTCGGCCCCTCCGCCTCCGGCGGCGGGGGCAGCCGCGGCGACGGGGGCGGCGGCGGTGACGCCGAACTTGTCCTCGAACTCCTTCAGCAGCTCACTCAGCTCCAGGACGGTCATGGTGGCGATGCTGTCGAGGATCTCTTCCTTGGTGGCCATCTGTCTCCTTTCGCCCTGGCAACCCGAGGTTGCTCGGCGAGTTGTTCGTCCTGCGGCCGACCGGCGGTGCCGGTCGGCCTCCGGCATTGCTATCGAACGTCGGCCTGCGGCCGGCGACTGACCTCAGCCTTCCGTCGGTGCCTCCTCCGTCGGTGCCTGATCCGTCGGTGCCTGATCGGTCGGTGCGCCGGCGGATGCCGGGGACGCGACCTCGGCGGCGGGGGCCTCCCCGGCCGGCGCTTCGGCGGGCGGGGCCTCGGCGGCGGGGGCCTCCCCGGCCGGCGCTTCGGCGGGCGGGGCCTCGGCGGCGGGGGCCTCCCCGGCCGGCGCTTCGGCGGGCGGGGCCTCGGCGGGCGGGTTGGCGCCGCCCTTGTCCACGAGGGCGGCCAGGCCGTAGGCGAAGTTGCGGGGGATGGCGGCGAGGAGACCGGCCAGTTGGCGGAGGGGGGCGGCGAGGGCGCCGGCCAGTTGGGCCAGGACCACCTCGCGGGGGGCGACGTCGGCCAGAGCGGCGGCGTCGGCGGCCGACAGCACTCGGCGGCCCAGCACCCCGCCCTTGACCACCAGGTTGGGGGCGCCCCGGGCGAACTCCCGCAGGGCCTTGGCCACCAACACCGCGTCGCCGTCCACGAAGGTCACGGCTGTGGGGCCGGTGAGCAGGTCGTCCAGGCCGTCCAGGTCCAAGTCGGCCACGGCCAGGCGCACCAGGGTGTTCTTGTAGATCTTGTATTCGCCGCCCGCGGCCCGCACCGACTGGCGAAGGCGGGCCAACTCGTCCACCTTCAGGCCGCGGTACTCGCTGAGCAGAGTGGCGCTGGCCGACGACAGGCGGCCGCGCACCTCGTCGACGACGGCGACCTTCTCCGGTCGCGGGTTCTCGATGACCATTGGGGGCCGACCTCCCCGCCCGGGCGATCGGCACGACAGGCGAGGGCACGTCCCCGGAAGCCGGGAAGCTGCTCACGCCTGGTTGGGTGGACCCGACGGGTCCTTACGCGCCTGCGCGCACCGAACGTCTGTGGCGTCTGGTGGGGTGTGGAGCCGTCATCGTACTACGGGCAGGCGGACACCCCGGCGGGGCTCAGGACGCCTCGGCCAGCTCGTCGTCGACCGCCTTGACCCGGTTGGGGTCCACCCGCACGCCGGGGCCCATGGTGGAGGAGAGGGTGACGCCCTGGACGTAGCGGCCCTTGGCCGCCGCCGGCTTGGCCCGCTGCAGCTCCTCGAGGACGGCCCGGAAGTTCTCCAACAGCTCCCGCCGGCCGAAGCTGACCTTGCCGACCGGGACGTGGATGTTGCCGTAGCGATCGGTGCGGTACTCCACCCGCCCCCCCTTGAACTCCCGCACGGCCCGGCCCACCTCGTCGGTCACGGTGCCCGTCTTGGGGTTGGGCATGAGGCCGCGGGGACCGAGCACCCGACCCAGCTTTCCCACCTGAGCCCGCATGAGCTCGGGCGTGGCGATGGCCACGTCGAAGTCGAGGAAACCCTTCTGGACCCGCTCGGCCAGGTCGTCGGCACCGACCACGTCGGCCCCCGCCTCCCGGGCCTCGGCCGCCCCCTCCCCGGAGGCGAACACCGCCACCCGCACCGCCTTGCCGGTGCCGGCGGGCAGGGCCACCGTCCCCCGCACGATCTGGTCGGCCTTGCGGGGGTCGACCCCCAGGCGCACGGCCAGCTCGACGGTCTCGTCGAAGCGGGCCGAGGCCAGGCTCTTGACCAGGTCCACCGCCTCCCCGGGGCTGTGGAGCTGGGTGCGGTCGAAGCGGCGGACGGCGTCGGCGTACTTCTTGCTGGTCACGGGTGGCTTCCCTGTGGCTCGAGGGGGCGGAACCCCTAGCGGACGGTGATCCCCATGGAGCGGGCGGTGCCCGCCACCTGGCGCCGGGCGGCCTCGAGGTCGTTGGCGTTGAGGTCGGGCATCTTGGTGGTGGCGATCTCGGTGAGCTGGGCGTCGGTGATGGTTCCCGCCCCCTCCCGGCCGGGCGTGGTGGAGCCTTTGTCGATGCCGGCGGCGGCCCGGATGAGCACCGGCGTGGGCGGCGTCTTGGTGATGAAGGTGAACGACCGGTCCTCGAAGACGGTGATCTCGGCCGGCACGATCGTGCCCCGGGACCCCTCGGTGGCGGCGTTGTACTGGCGGCAGAACTCCATGATGTTCACGCCGTGGGGCCCGAGGGCCGTGCCCACGGGAGGCGCGGGCGTGGCCGCCCCCGCCGGGATCTGGATGCGCACCACTGCGGCGACGCGTCTCTTCGCCATCTCTGTCCTCTCCTGTGGCGCCGGCGCCTACAGCTTGGCGACCTGGCTGAACTCCAGCTCGACGGGCGTCTCCCGTCCGAAGATGTTGACGAGCACCTTGACCTTCAGGTGGTCCTCGTTGATGTCGGCGATGGTGCCGGTGAAGTCGGCGAAGGGGCCTTCCCGCACCCGCACGCTCTCCCCCACCTCGAACATGGGGCGGTGGGGCCGCGTCTTCTTGGAGCCGTCGGTGCCCTCGGGCTGCACCTGGAGGATGCTCTCCACCTCTTTGCGCGAGAGGGGGGTGGGCTTGGCGCCCAGGCCGACGAACCCGGTGACCCCGGGCGTGTTGCGCACCACCCGCCACGAGTCGTCGTCCAGCTCGCAACGGACCAGCAGGTACCCGGGGAAGACCTTCTTCTGGACCGTGACCTTCTTGCCGCCCTTGAACTCGATGACGTCCTCCATGGGGATGACGCACTCGAAGATGCGGTCCTCCATGTTCATGGAGGCGATGCGGCTCTCCAGGTTGGACTTCACCTTGTTCTCGTAGCCGGCGTAGGTATGCACGACGTACCACGAGCCGGGACGGTCGTAGGGGCTCTCGACGACGATCTCGTCGTCCGCCTCCTCTTCATCCGCCTCGCCCTCGGGGCCCAGCTCGCCGGCGGCGGGGGCGGCGGCGGCCAGCAGCTCCTCCTCGGTGAGCACGACGGGGGTGTCGTCGGTGGGGGGGACGGGCGCCTCGGGCGTGGCGGCCTGGTCGGACGTGAGGCCGTCGCCGAGGTCGGTCACTTGAACAGGAGGATGACGAGCTTGCCGAACACGTAGTCGAGCCCGAAGATCAGCCCGGTCAGCAGCAGGAGGGCGACGAAGACCACTACCGAGTAGTTGATGACCTCGGCCCGGGTCGGCCAGGCGACCTTGCGCAACTCGGCGCGGACCTGGCGAGTGAACTCGACCGCCCCCACCCGCTCCTTGGGCGGGCGCGACGCGGTGCGGGTCTGGGTGTCGCGCCGGGCGACCGGCGCGCCCTCGGCATCCACCTGGCCCTGGCGCTGCATCATGCGCTTCATCTGTCGGTTGGCAGCCATCACAGGCACCCTTTCACTGGCACCCCTGTCCAAGGGACCTCTGGAGCGGAGCAGGGCAGGAGGGACTCGAACCCCCAACCGCCGGTTTTGGAGACCGGTGCTCTACCAGTTGAGCTACTGCCCTTGGGGGTATCCCGCGAGGATACACGGGGGCGAGGGCCGGCCGCCCCGGCTTCCCGGGCGCTCAGCTGGCCAGGCGGAGCTTCGAGCGGTGGCGGCGGGTGGCCAGCACGATGGCGCCCGCCGCGCCGGCGGCGGTGGCGGCGGCGATGCCGCCCACGTAGGCGGCCCGCCGGCCGTTGAGGAGGTGGCGCATGGCCCGGCGCTCCCCGACCGCCTCCAGGTTGGCGAAGATGTCGGTCAGCAGCCCGGGGGCGGGCTCGAGCACCTCGGTGCGCAGCTGGTGGAGCGCCCGCAGGAGCTTGCGGTACTGGGCCAGCTCGGCCTGGCAGCGCAGACAGGCCTCCACGTGGCGGCGAACGTCGAGGTCGGCCACCGCCTGGCCGTCGACGATCCCGGGCAGGGCGGACGCCACCGCACCGCAGGTGACCACCGCGTCGGTCTTCTCGGTGTTGTCAGACCGCATGGGCTCGCTCCTCTCCCGGCATCGGGAACAACCGCTCCCGCAGTTTGCGACGGGCCCGGTGGAGGCGGACCTTGGCCGCCTCCTGGGTGATCCCGAGCTCGGCGGCGATGGCCTCGTGGGGCAGGTCGTACACGTCGCGCAGCACGACGACGGCCCGCAGGCGAGGGGGAAGCTCGGCCAGGGCGGCGGTCATGCGGTCGCGCACGTAGCCGGCCTCGGCCATGGTCTCGGGGTCCACCTCGGGACGGCGGTCGGCCACCGGCTCGTCCAGCGACAACTCGTCGTGGCTGCCCTTGGACCGGCGGGCCAGCAGGGTGGAGGCGCAGTTGGCGGTGATGCGGTACATCCAGGTGGAGAAGCGGGCATCGCCCCGGAACCGCTTGATCGACTTGTAGGCCCGCTCGTAAGCCTCCTGGACGACGTCCCGGGCGTCCTCCTCGTTGGCCGTCAGCCGGTAGGCGAGGGTGTAGGCGTCGGTGTACGTCCGGCGCACGAGCTGCTCGAAGGCGGCCCGGTCCCCGGCCTTGGCCGCCACCACCAGCTCGGCCTCGTCGGCGGGCACCATCGCCCCTCTGACCACCGGGGGGGTCGAGAGGTTACCGGGGCCCCCCTCGGCCTCGTCGACGTCGGGCGGCGGAGGCGGCGGCGCGTCGGTCAGCGCGTCTCCCGGTGGACGGTGTGGGTCCGGTCCCAGCGGCAGTACTTCTTCATCTCCAGCCGCTCGCGGTCGTTCTGGCGGTTCTTCATGGTGATGTAGTTGCGCCGCTTGCACTGCTCGCAGGCCAGCGTCACCTTGACCCGCTTGTCACCCTTCGCCACCGCTCACTCCGTTCGCTTGGCTCAGGGGGCTCCGCCCCCCCGAGTGCCCCCTGGACTGCTCGGAAGCGCCTTCGGCGCTCGTTCTGCCTGTTCCGACAGCCCCCTGGGCCTTCGGCCCGGGCTGTCGGCGGGGGCCTCGTCGGCCCCCGGAGCTCCACTCTACCGGTCCCGGCCGGCGGCCCTCCCCGGCTCTCCGTCGCTTGGCTCAGGGGGCTCCGCCCCCCCGAGTGCCCCCTGGACTGCTCGGAAGCGCCTTCGGCGCTCGTTCTGCCTGTTCCGACAGGGGCCTGGGGCCTTCTCGCGGAGAGTGCTGGTAGCGGCGGGCGGACTCGAACCGCCGACAACTCGATTATGAGCCGAGTGCTCTGCCAACTGAGCTACGCCGCCAGGCGCAGGGACCATTCTGCCCCCGCGAGGACGATGTGGGGAACGCGTTCCCGACGAGCCCCCTGTCGGAATCGAACCGACGACACCAGCCTTACCATGGCTGTGCTCTGCCGACTGAGCTAAGGGGGCCGGGGCCGGCCACCGCCGTCACCGCGACCGGGCCGCGCACCGATGATAGTCGGGCGCCCGCCGGGGGCCGCCCCGATAGGGTCGCCCGGGTGGAGGTCCGCCTCGCCCGTCCGTCGGACGCCGAGGCCACCCGCGCCATCTACAACGCCGAGGTGACGGGCTCCACCGTCACTTTCGACCTCGTCCCCCGCAGCCTGGACGACCAGCGGGCCTGGATCGACGCCCATTCGGGCGCCCACGCCGCCCTGGTGGGCACGGTGGGCGACGAGGTCGTGGGCTTCGCCTCCCTGAGCCCCTACCGTGACCGCCCGGCGTACGCCACCACGGTCGAGGACTCGGTCTACGTGCGGGCCGACCAGCGGGGGCGCGGCCACGGCCGCACCCTCCTCGCCGAGCTGGTGGCCCTGGCCACCGCCTCGGGCTTCCACTCGGTGATGGCCCGCATCGTGGGCGGCCACGCCGCCTCCATCGCCATCCACGAAGCGTGCGGGTTCTCGCTGGTGGGCGTGGAGCGGGAGGTGGGTCGCAAGTTCGGCCGCTGGCTCGACGTCGCCCTCATGCAACGACTCCTCTGA
>JBHELO010000096.1:0-3991 GCA_046263055.1 Acidimicrobiales bacterium
AGGCGACGACGGTGGCCGGCGTCACCTCGAACCGGGAGATGGCGTACACGCCGACGGTCACGAGGATGTCGTGGACCACGGCGACGATGGCAGCCAGGGCCATCTTCCACTCGAATCGCAGCGAGATGTAGATCGAGATCAAGATGAAGAAGACGATGAGGGCGGTACGGGCCTTCTTGGTGACGTCCTTGCCCCACGACGGGCCCACGTCGTTGACGCTCACCTGGGCGGCGTCCGTGTGGGCGACCTCAGCGAGCTTGTCGGTGACCTTCGTCTGGTCGGCCGTCGACTGGTGTTTGAACTCCACCCGCACGATGTCGCTGCCGGCGATCTGAATCTTGGCCTCGCCCAGCCCCAGAGGCTTCAGAGCGTCCCGCGCCTTGGCCACCGACACCCCCGGGGCCTTGACCTCCCAGGACGTGCCGCCCTTGAAGTCGATGCCGTAGTTCAGGCCCTGGGTGAGCAGGGAGATCAGGCCCAGCAGGATGATCAGGCCGGAGAGGGCGAACCACCACCACTTGCGGCCGACGAAGTCGAACGACGTCTCCCCGTGGTAGAGCCGGTGGCGCAGGCTCGACTTCTCGGCGGTCCGGGGGCTCATGCCGGCGTCCCCACCGGCTCGGCGGCCAAGCCCCGGGCCACGCCCACCCATTTGGCCTCGGTGAAGAACCGGCTCCGGCCGAGGAGCACCACCATGGGCCGGGTGAAGAAGTAGGCGGTGACCACGTCCAGGAGGGTGGAGAGGCCCAGGAAGAAGGCGAACCCTCGCACCGACCCCACCGACAGGAGGTAGAGGACCACGGCGCCGATGAACGACGCGGCGTCGGCGGCCAGGATCGTGCGGTAGGCCCGGGAGAAGCCCTTGTCCACCGACGACCGGATGGTCTTGCCCGAACGAATCTCGTCCTTGAGCCGTTCGAAGTACACGACGTAGGAGTCCACCGTCACCCCCACCGACACGATGATGCCGGTGGCGCCCGCCAGGCTGAGGGCCAGGCCGCTGCTCTGGCCGAGGAACGTGATGATGGAGTACATGAGGGCGCCCGACACCGCCAGCCCCAGCCACACCACGAAGCCCAGCGCCCGGTAGTAGAGCACCATGTAGAGCGCGACCAGGCCCAGGCCCACGGCGCCCGCCACCAACCCGGCGTGCAACGAGTCCTTGCCCAGGCTGGCGGAGATGGTCTGCACGGTCTGGGGCTGGAGCTGCACGGGCAGGGAGCCGTAGCGCAGGACGAGGGCCAGGTCCTTGGCGTCGCGCTCGCTGAAGTTGCCGGTGATCTGGCCGCTCCCGGGGAAGTTGGTCTGCTGCAGGCTGGGGGCCGACTTCACGAGGCCGTCGAGGTCGATGGCGATCTGGTTGCCCTGGCCCACCTTGGCGGCCATGGCGTTCCAGTCCTTTTCCCCGCTCGAGGTGAGGCTGAACTGCACCGACCACGACCCGGTGGTGGTGTCCACCTGGGCTGATGCCGACGAGATGGCCCGGCCGTTCACGGCTGCCGGCCCGAGGATGTAGCGGTTGGTGACGTTGCCGCTCCTGTCCTTCTCGGGCAGCACCACCTGCTTCTCGGGCGCGTCCTGGTCGGCCGGCGTGGTCTTGGTGGCGTCGGCCGCCGGCACCGTGGTGGGGGTGGTGGCGGGGACGGTGGTCGTCTCGCCCGCCACCGTCGAAGGCGGCGCAGTGGTGGGCGCGGTGGTGGTGGGCGCGGTGGTCGTGGGGGTGGAGCCCTCGGGGCCGATGGCCTGCACGACGGGCCGGAAGTAGAGCTGGGCCGTCTGGCCGACGATCTCGAGGGCCCGGTCTCGGTTCTTCACCCCCGGCAGCTGGACCACGATGGCGTTGCCCTGGCGGCTGATGTCGGGCTCGGCCACGCCCAGGGCGTCGACCCGGCTGCGGATGATGGCGATGGCCTGGTCGAGCACACCGGAGGACACCTTGGTCTTGGGCTGGAGGACCACCGAGGCCCCGCCCTGGAGGTCGAGGCCCAGCTGGGGCGTGTGGCCGACCAGCAGGGTGGCACCGAGGGCGACCACCGCCACCGCCACTATGCCGAGCAGGGAGGCTGTGGTGGACCGGCGCATCAGGCGTCGTCGTCGGCGGCGCGGGCGGAGTCCACCGTGTGCACCTCGGGCTCGTCGTCGACCGCCTCGTCCTCCACGGCGCCGTCCTCGTCCTCGTCCACCCGGTCGTCGTCCACCCGGTCGTCGTCCACCCGGTCGTCACCCAGCTCGTCCCCGGGGGCCGTCACCCGCGAGGAGACGGCGGCCCGGGCCACCCTCACGATCACGCCGGGGGCCACCTCCAACCACAGGCTGGTGTCGTCCATGTCGGTGACGGTGCCGTAGATCCCGCCGGCGGTGATCACCTCGTCACCCTCCTCCACGCTGGCCACCAGGGCCTGGGCCCGGCGCATGCGTTGCTGCTGGGGCCGCACGAGCGCGACCCACAGGGCGACGGGGAGCAGGAGGAAGAGAAAGGCAGCCATGGCGGAGGGACCCGAGTGGGCCGAGAGGAGCTTAGCGCAGGGTCGCCCCCAGCCGGCCGGCGGCCGGGGCCGCGCCGCGCCCTCGGATCACGGCCGCAACGGCGGTACGGCCCGGCCCACGAGCCACGCCACGGCCCGCATCCCCATGCCGTTCGGGTGCACCGGGGCGGCCGACGACGGCGGAATGATGGGCTCCACCCAGCGGGCCCACTGCGACGCGCAGGCGTCGTGGCCGGCGCTCGGCCCGTAGGTGTCCACGTACCGGGCGCCGCCGCCGGCGGCCACCGACGCCAACATGGCGTTCAGCTCCACCTCCTTGGCCCGCAGCCACGGGACGTCGACGGGCGTGAACGGCAGGACGGGCCAGCACCCCACCCCCGTGACCGGGAGGATGGCCGGGTAGCCGACGACGTCGACGGTTGCCGAAGGGGCCAGCCGGTGGATCTCCGCCAGCACCGCCGCCACCTTGGGTGCCGTCGCTGCGATCCGCCCGCTGATCACGTCGCCCGACGCCCCGGCCCAGCGGTTCCGGCACGATCCCCGCAGGGGGAGCAGGTTGATGCACTTCGTGAACACCTCGGTGAAGCCCATGTCGTTGGCGCCGATGCCGAGGGTGACGAGGCGCGTCGCCGGCCCGACGGACCGCAGCTGCGGCGGGTTCGATCCGCCGCGCAGCCGCTGGACGCCGGCCATGTCGTCGGTGTGGGCCCCTGAGCAACTGACGTCGGCGAGCGTCACGCCCTCGGCCGCGGCCAGCAGGTGCGGATAGTCCCGGGTCGAACGGAAGCAGCCGGCCGGCGCGCCGGCCTGGCCCGGGATGAGCGGGCCGGCCGTGAAGGAGTCGCCCAGGGCCACGTAGGTGGCGGCCGGCGCGGCCGCCGCTGCCGGCCGGCCGACGACCGGGCCGGCGCCGACCAGGGCGGCGGCCAGGGTGACGGCGCACGACGCGACGCGCCGTGTGCCACTGGATCGATCGCCGTGCATGCTCGCCTCCGCCTGTCGCCCAGGCCACAGCATGCCAGCGAATCCGGGCGGCGGCCAGGGAGCCGCTGGTGGTTCGGCCGGCCGGCGGTTCAGCCGGCGAAGAGGCCAGGGGCGGCCGGCGCGCCGGTGGGGCCGGGTGGGGGGACGACGCCCAGGTGGGCCCAGGCCGAAGGGGTGGCCACCCGGCCCCGGGGGGTGCGCATGAGCAGGCCCTGCTGGAGCAGGAACGGCTCGTACACGTCCTCCACCGTCTCGGTGGCCTCGCCCACGCTGATGGCCAGCGTGGACAGGCCCACCGGGCCTCCGCCGAAGCGCCGGCACACCGCCTCCAGGATGGCGCGATCCACCTTGTCGAGGCCCCGCTCGTCCACCTCGAACAGGGCCAGGCCCTCGGCCGCGGCGGCGGCGGTGACGATCCCGGTGCCCCGCACCTCGGCCACGTCGCGCACCCGGCGCAGCAGGCGGTTGGCGATACGGGGGGTACCCCGGGCCCGGCGGGCCACCTCCCGGCCGCCACCCGG
>JBHELO010000097.1:0-8411 GCA_046263055.1 Acidimicrobiales bacterium
GAGCCCGAGGTCGGACTCGAACCGACGACCTGCTCATTACGAGTGAGCTGCTCTACCGACTGAGCTACCCGGGCTGGGTGCGCACGCCGGTTGCCGGTCCGGCGGCCCGGGGGGCGGCTGCGCGCCGACGATTCTAGGTCGGGGCGGCGGCCACGCCGAGGAGAACGACCGGGCCGCTCACGCCCGTCGGGCCGGAGGTGCCGCTGGCGGCGACCGGCACCGTTGCCGCCGCCGAGGTGGCGTTTCCGGTGTCACCGTCGTTGGTCGCGCCGGACTGGGCGTCGGCGGGGCCCGACGAACCGGTGGCGGCCGTGGGGGACACGGTGACCGCCGACGGGCCGCCGTCGGCCCCGTCGGCCGACGAGGTCCCGAGGCTGGCGCCCGGGGCGCTGACCGAACGCGCCGCGCCCCCGGCCGCCGTCGCCTCGGCCGACGCCGTGCCGCCTGGGCCGGCGGTGACCGCGCCGGCAGTGCCGGCCGCTTCGCCCCCGCCCCCGGTGGATCGGATGCCGGTGTCGTTGGCGGCCACGCCGGTGGCGCCCGAGTCGGAGTCGGCCCCGGCGTCGGCGCCCGAGTTGGCACCCGCGGCGGCGTCGCCACCGGCCGCCGCACTGCCGGTGTCGCCCGAGGAACCGGTGGGACCCGAGGCGACGGGCCCGCCGCTGACCGTCCTGGTCGTCCCCATGAGCCCACCGGCCGCCGATGTTGCCGGGCCAGCCGGCGGCGGTCCACCCAAGCCGGCCGTGGCGGTGGAGGTGGAGAGGATGCCGGCGGCGGACGCCGACGGGGAGGCGGTCACCGAGCCGGTGGCGCCGGTGGCGCCCGAGGAGCCGGAGGTCGCTCGGGGGAGGGACAGGGCAACCGAGGTGGCGTCGCCGGTGTCACCGGCGTTGGTGGCCGACGCGGTGGCCGACACCGGGCCCGACGACCCGCTGACCGCGGTGGGGGCGACAGCCACCGCCGAGGCGCCTCCGGCGCCTCCGCCGGCCGAGGTGGTGGCCAGGCTGGCGCCGCCGGTGGTGGACACCGTCACCGGGCTGCCGGCGGCCGCCGCCGTGGTGGTGGCGGCACCGCCGGGGCCGCTGACGGCGCCGGCCGCCGTCCCGCCGGTCCCACCGGCCCCGCCGGCGGCTTCCACCGTCACGCGGTTCAGGGCGGCCCCGGTGTCGCCCGAGCGGGCGGTGGCCTCGGCGCCCGCCCCTGATGTCGCCCGGGCGGTGGCGTCGCCAGTGGCGGTGGCGTCGCCCGTGTCCCCCGACGCCCCGGACGCCCCGGACGCCAGGGGGCCGGTGCCGGCGGTGGCCGAGCTCAGGGCGCCGCCGGCTTGAGCGGTGGTCGGCGAGGTGACGTCGCCGGTGCCACCAGTGGCGCCCGACGAGCCCGACGCCGCCATGGGCGACGACCCGGCAGCGGCTGCGGAGGTGCCGGTGGCGCCGGTGTTGGTGGCCGAGGACGATGCGGTGGCTGATCCCGACGAGCCGGAGATGGCGGTCGGCGTGACCCCGACCGTGCTGGCCCCGCCCGCCCCTCCGCCGGCGGCCACGGTGGCCACGCTGGACCCGCCGGTGGTCGCCGCCGCGGCCGGGCTCCCGATGCCCGCCACCGCCACGGTGGTGAACGCCGGGCCGCCGGCGGCGGTCGTGGCCGTACCACCGGCACCGCCCGCCCCGCCCGCTCCTCCGGTGGAGGTCACTGTCACGTCGTTGAGGGCGTCGCCGGTGTCACCCGAGCGGGCGCCGGCCGAGGCGTCGGCACCGCTGACGGCCACCGACGTCGCCGTCCCGACGGCGGTGGCGTCGCCCGTCGTCCCCGACGCGCCGGAGGCGCCCGAGGCGCCGCCCACCGTGGCCCCGGCCCCGCCCAGGATGCCGGTGGAGGTGGCTGTCGGGATGGCCACGACCGACCCGGTGCTGCCGGTGGCGCCCGACCCTCCGCTGACCGCCGTCGGGGCGGTGGCCGCCACACTGGCGGCGTCGCCGGTGTGGCCGCTGTTGGTGGACGACGAGAAGGCGGTGGCGGCACCCGACGAGCCGCTCACGGCGGTGGGGGTGACGGTGACCGTCGAGCCCCCGCCAGCGCCGCCCCGGGCGTCGATGGTGGCTACCGACGAGCCCCCCCTGGTGGTGGCCGAGATGGGGCTGCCCCCACCGGCCAGCGTGACCGAGGTGGTGGCCGGGCCGGCGACTGTGGACGTGGCTCCCAGGCCCGTCCCTCCGGCACCGCCCGTCCCGCCGGTGGCGGCCACCGACACCATGTTGCGGGCGTCGCCGGTGTCCCCCGATCGGGCGTCGGCCGTCGACGACGCGCCGGTCGTAGCCCGGCTGGCGGCCGACCCGTTGGCGGTGGCCGCTCCGGTGGCCCCTGACGGGCCGGAGTCCCCCGAGGTCACGCCGCCGGTGGTGGCGCCCGCCGTAACCCCGATGCCGGTGCTGGTGGCCGAGGGTCCGGCGGCGGCCGGGCCGGTGGCTCCCGTCGGGCCGGAGGGACCCGACGCCGCCACCGGTACCGACGATGCCGCCGACACGGCGCTACCCGTCGACCCGGAGTTGGTGGCGCTCGACGAGGCGGTGGCCGGCCCCGACGAGCCCGACGTGGCCGTTGGCGTCACGACGACGGTGGTGGTCCCGCCCGGCCCGCCCGCCACGTCGGCCACGGCCACGCTCGACCCGCCGGTCGTCACCGCCGTCACCGCCGTGGCCGCACCGGCGCCGGCGATGGTGTTGGTGGCGCTCCCACCCAGGCCGGCGACGGCGGTGGCCGTGCCGCCCCTCCCACCCGCCCCGCCGGTGGCGGTGACGGTCGTGATGTTGGTCGCCGACCCCGTCGACCCGGTGGTGGCGGTGGCGTCCGACGCCGCGCCGGTCGTGGCCGCGCTGGTGGCCGTGCCGGTGGCGGTGGCGCTCCCCGTGGCGCCCGACCCCCCCGACCCGCCGGACGCCACCGGTCCACCGGTGGCGGTCGCTGTGCCGAGGACGCCGGTATCGGTGGCCGACGGCGTGGCGGTGGCCGCGCCTGTCGCCCCGGTGGCGCCCGAGGCCCCGGTGGTGGCCACCGGGGTGGCGCCCGCGGTGGAGACCGCAGTGCCGGTGGCGCCCGAGTTGGTGGCGCTCGACGACGCGACGGCCCCCGCCGGAGCCCCGCTGCCAGCGCCCGCGGTCGGGGTCACGGTGACGGTTGCCGCCCCTCCCGCCCCGCCTCGGGCGTCGGCGGTGGCGATGCTCGATCCGCCGATGGCGACGGCGGTCACCGGCCCGCCGCTGGCCACCACCGAGTTGGTGGCGGAGCCGCCGGGGCCGGCCACCGCCACCGCGGTCCCGCCGTCACCGCCATCCCCGCCCGTGGCGGCGACCGTGGTGGTGTTGGACGCCGCCCCGCCCCCGCCGCTGGCGGCGGTCGGGGTCACGCTGACGGTTGCCGCCCCCCCCGCCCCGCCTCGGGCGTCGGCGGTGGCGATGCTCGATCCGCCGATGGCCACGGCGGTGACCGCCCCGCCACCGATGCCGACGACGGTGTTGATGGCGTTCCCGCCTGCCC
The DNA here is from genome assembly GCA_046263055.1 of Acidimicrobiales bacterium. Taxonomy (GTDB): domain Bacteria; phylum Actinomycetota; class Acidimicrobiia; order Acidimicrobiales; family AC-14; genus DATAQC01. Next base: position 3,535 of record JBHELO010000097.1, read on the forward strand.
CCGACGTGGCCCGAGCCGTACCGCCCGGCCCCCCATGACCGCCGGTGGCGGTGACGGTCGTGACGTTGGTGGCGTCGCCCCCCGAGCCGGTGGTGGCCACCGCGCTCGAGCCGGCGCCGCTGGTGGCCGCGCTGGTGGCCGTGCCGGTGGCGGTGGCGCTTCCCGTGGCGCCGGACCCGCCCGAGCCTCCGCTGGTGGCGCCCGCCGTCGTGGCCGGGCCGGCAGCCGTGCCGGTGCCCGTGGTCGTCGCGCCGCTCTCGCCCGAGGCGGCGGACGGGGTCGTGGAGGCGCCGCCGGTGTCGCCCGAAGGCCCGGTGGCGGCCGTGGGGCCGGAGGCGGCCGTGGGGCCGCTGCTGGCGCCCGAGGCGGCACCGCCGGTGTCGCCCGAGTTGTCGCTGGTGGACTGGCCCGCCGCGCCTCCGGTCGGGCCGGTGGTGGCGGTGGGGGCCAGGGTGGTGGTGCTGTCGCCGCCGTTCCCGCCGCCTGCTCCGCCCGTCCCGCCACTGGTGCCGCCGATGGCAGTGCCGCTGGCGTCACCCCCGCCGATGGCCATGGTGACGTTCGTGGCACTGCCGGCAGTGCCTGCCTGCGTGTCACCGCCGACGGCGATGCCGTTGGCGGTCCTCCCCTTGCCCACTGCGATGGTTGTGTTGGACGCGTCGCCGCCCCCGGCGCCGCCGGTGGCACTGCCGTCGGCGTTGCCGGCGATGGCGATGGTGGTGTTCTTGGCGTCGTTGCCGCCGCTGCCGGCGGAGCTGCCGATGGCGTTGCCGCCAATGGCGATGGTGGTGTTGGAGACCGGCAACCCGGACGGGGCGCTGGGCGTCCCGCCGTGGGCCGTGCAGCCGGTGCCGATGACGACCGTGTAGAAGTCGGTTCCCTGGTTGCCGGACACGGTCCGGCACCCGTTGCCGTCGACCGTGAAGGCGGCGCTGCTCGGCGGGGCGGCGGCAGGGTCGAACAGGGCGGCGGCGGCGGTGGCCTGGGCGTCGGCCACCGGGTCACCGCTGGTGGACGAGGTCGGGGCCAAGGACGCTCCGTGGCCGGGCGGCACGGGCGGGCCGGCGGGCTGAACCCCGGCGGTCCCCGTCGGCCCCGCCGCCGGGTTGGTGGCGCCTGAGGCGGTCGGCCCCGCCGGGGCCACGGTGGCGGCGGACGCCGCTCCGGGGGTCGGCGTGGGGGCAGAGGGCGAGGGCGCAGAGGGCGAGGGGGCCACCGTCGAAGGCGCCGCCGCCGCCGTGTTCGGCGCGCCGCCGGCGGGGCCGGGGACGGCCACCGGCGGGACGGTGGTGGCGGGCGCGGCGGCCACGGTGGTGGTCGGTGCGGACGGCGAGGTTGACGGCGGCGAGGTGGACGGCGGCGAGGTGGACGGGGGCGAGGTGGTAGGCGGCGCGGTGGTAGGCGGCGCGGTGCTCACGGGCGGCGACGCGGGCGGTGGCGCGGCAGTGGACGGGGGCCCGGCCGCGGTTGTCGGCGGCGAGCTGGCGGGAGGCGCGGCCACGGTGGTGGGCGGCGGGGCCGGGGACGTGTCGGCCCGGGCCGGACGGGCGGCGGCCAGCAGCAGCATCGCCCCGACCGCCAGCGCGACCGACGCCCACGCCGCGGCGCGCACCGGACGGCAGCGCTGGGCCTCGATCACCTGATCGACCGTGGGCTCCTCGAGAGGCGTGGCGGGGAGTGATCACCCCGGGAACGGTGATGTGTAACACGGGCCGACGCCGTCGGCAAGCGCTCGGGGTCCGGGGCGACGTCCCTGCCTCGGGCCCCGCTCAGGCCCGAATCCCGGCGACCAGTGCCGGGAGGCGGAGGAGGAGGGCCTGGAGGAACAGCGCCTCACTGGGGTTGCGGGCCAGGTTCTCCGCCGCCGCCCGCAGCTCGTCCACCGCTGCCGCGCAGGCTCGGGGGTCGGCCGTCCCCGCCACCAGGGCGTCGCGGTAGGCCATGGACAGGACGGCGAGGCCAAACCGCAGCTCGTCGGTGCGGAGGCGACGCCCTTCCCGCTTGTGGCGGTCGGCCAGCTCCCGTCGCCCGGACCCCCGCTCGCCAGTGCGCTCGACCCGCTCCTCGAGGGCGGCCCGCTCCGCCGCCTGGCGCGCCTCCAGGGGGGCGACAGCGGCGGCCGACAGCAGGTCGACCAGCTCGGCGGCCACTACCGCCACCGCCGCCCCGGTGCCGTCGAGGCGGGCGGGGACGGACTGCCATGCCGCCCGGCGGGCCGCGAAGCCGGGGTCGCCGGCCAGCAGGCGGGCTCGGTCCAGCCGACCACCGGCCGCCGCCGCCGCCTCCGCCGCCATTGCCGGGTCGACGCCGCCGGCCGTCAGGGCGACCACCAGGTCGTCGACACCCAGGGCGGTGAAGTCCACCCGCACGCACCGGGAGGCGATGGTCCCCAGCTCGGGCGGCACCTGCTCGGCCAGGATGACGAACACGGTGCTGGCCGGCGGTTCCTCCACGACCTTCAGCAGCGTGCCGGCCGCCTCTCGGACGAGGTGGAAGTCCACCAGCACCAGCACCTTGCGGGGCCGCTCGTTCGGGGTCCGCATGGCCAGGCGCTGGATCGCCCGGGCCTGGGCGACGGTGATGGACGCCCCCTCCCGCTCCACCACCACCAGGTCGGGATGGACGCCGGCGGCCACCCGCAGGCAGACGTCGCACTCCCCGCACCCGCCGTCGGGGCACAGCAGGGCGGCGGCGAAGGCCCCGGCGGCCGCCTCTGTCCCGCTCCCGGGCGGCCCCACGAACAGGTAGGCGTGCACCGGGGCCCGGGCCGCGGCCCGCAGGGCGGCCACCGCCCGGGGCTGGCCGACCAGCCCGTCGAACACCCGCCCCGCCCGCCGGACGCCTCGGTCTTCGACCCCGCCGTGATCCGCGTCGGTCACCGGCCGGCTCCCGGCGCCGTCGCCGACGGCGGGCCCGGCTCGGGCCCCGGCGGTCCGCCTGGCCCGCCGGTGCCGCCGATTCCGCCTGGCCCGCCGGTGCCCCCGGTGCCGCCGATTCCGCCTGGCCCGCCGGTGCCGCCGGTACCGCCGGTGCTCACGGGCCCGCCGGTGGCGCCGGTGCTCGGGGGCCCGCGGTGCGGGGCGGGGCGGGGCCGAAGGTTGTCGTCCCGGCCGGCGAACAGGCGGCCTGACACCGCCTCCCACACCCGGACGGCCACCTCGGCGGCGGTACCCGACCCATCCACCCTCACCCAGCGCCCGGGATCGGCGGCAGCCAGGGACAGGTACCCGGCGCGGACGCGCTCGTGGAAGCCATCCGCCTCGGCCTCCATGCGGTCGAGGGTCCGGCTGCCCTGGCGCGTGGCGGCCTCGGCCGGCTCCACGTCCAGAAGCACCACCACGTCGGGCTCGACGCCCTGGCTGGCCCATGACGACAACCGGGCCAGCTCGCCTAGGTCGAGGCCCCGCCCGTGGCCCTGGTAGGCCAGGGTGGACCCCGAGAAGCGGTCGGTGACCACGTGGCGGCCGGCGGCCAGGGCGGGCGCCACCACCTCGGCCACGTGCTGAGCACGGTCGGCGGCCAGAAGGAGCGCCTCGGCCCGGGAGTCGAGCGGCACCCGGCCGGCGTCGCTGCCCAGGACGAGCTCCCGGAGCCGCCGGCCCAGCCCGGTGGCCCCCGGCTCATGGGTGAGCACGGCGCCCAGGCGCCCAGCCAAGAGCGCCGCCTGGGTGGACTTCCCGCACGCCTCCCCGCCCTCCAGGGCCACCAGGCGCCCCCGTGTCAGCACGCGGCGCACCGCTCCGCCGCTCACGCCGCCTCGGTGCCGTCGGGGATCGCCGGCGGGTGCTCGGGCTTGCCGCCGGCGCCCGCCCGCGCCGCCGATCCGGTCCCCGTTCGCAGGCTGCGCAGGGCCAGCACGCCTGCCACCAGGATGATCGCCGCTCCCAGCCACAGGGTCAGCCGTACGCCCTGGAGCCCCACCGTCACCCCGACCACGCTCACCTGGCCGCCCACCAGCCGGTCGGACAGCCCGTCCAGAGCGCCGGCCAGGAGCGGGGCGACGGTCAGCGACAGCAGCAGGCACAGCCGGGACAGGGCGTAGAAGGCGGCGAAGATCCGGCCCCGCAGCTCGTCGTCCACGCTCTCCTGCAGGATCGTGAACCCGAGGACGTAGACGGCGCCGGCGCACACGCCCATGGCACCGATGCACGCCATGGTGGCGGCCAGCCCGGACATGGTGGCGGCCGCCATCATGGCCACCCCGGCGCCGAGGACGGCGGGAGGGAACAGCCGGTGGTGGGGGAGGCGGTTCTGGATGGCCGACACGCCCACCACGCCGACGGCCACGCCCATCCCCAGGGCGGTGAGCAGCAGGCCGAAGCCGGCCGGCCCGGCGTGGAGGACCCGGACCGAGAACGTGGGACCCAGCGGCGCCACCATCCCGCCCCCGACCAGGCCCGTGCCCAGCCCGATCATCACCGAGCGGACGACGGGGCTGGTGCCGATGAACCTCCACCCCTCCTTGATCTCGGTGAAGGTGCGACCCAGGTCGATGCGCTCACGGCGGCCGACGGCACGGCGGGCGGGCAGGGCGAGGGTGGAGATCAGCAGGGCCGACGTGAAGAACGTGAGCATGTCGGCGTAGAGGGCCAGCGACTCTTGGTTGAGGCGCAGGAAGTGGAGCGCCCCGGCGTGGTCGCCCAGGAACTGCGCCACCTTGGTGAGCGAGGCGAACAGCGCCGAGCCGATCGGGAACGTCCCGTACGCCGCCGCCAGCGACAGCGAGTTGGCCGTGGCCAGGTGCCGGACGCTCACCAGGTTGGGTACCGACGCCTCCTTGGCCGGCGACCACAGCAGCGTCATCACCTCCAGCAGCAGGGAGGCGAGGAACAGGCCCCAAACGGTGGTGACGAAGGGCAGGGCGGCCATGACCAGAC
>JBHELO010000098.1:0-6957 GCA_046263055.1 Acidimicrobiales bacterium
ATCACCACCGAGGTGGGGCCGGGGTCCAACATCAGCCGCCTGGACGAGACCGCCATCCTCAACACGGTGGCCGACCGGGCCGACCAGATCCTGGCCGCTGCCAAGCCCCTGTCGGGCCAGGCCAACGACATCCTGACCGCCGCCAAGTCCATCGACGGCCACGTCACCGACATCAACAACAACGCCCAGTCCATCAACGGCACCGCCAAGTCCATCAACGGCACGTTCACCGCCCTGGCCCCGGTGGTGAACAACATCAAGGGCACGCCCGGCTCGATCGACCACGTCACGCCGTTCCCGACCGCCGGGGTCACCGCCATCAACATCCGGGTGGACAACATCCTGCGCTCGGTGTCGGGCATCAGGAGCGACCTCGACCAGGTCAACACCGACGTCACGTCCATCAACGGCGAGGCCGCCGGCATCGACTTCGGGGTCAACAACCTCGTCGCCAACGTCCTGGCCAACCCCCTCGGCACGGTGAAGGGCCTGCTGTGCGGCCTGGCGCCGGCCTTGGGCGGGCTGCTCGGCTGCTAAGGCGCTCCCTGAAGTACCAGTGCACGGGGCGGGCCCAGTAGGGTCCGCCCCGGTGCGCGCCCCCGGCTCCGACGACCCCGGCCCCGGCCCCCGAACGAGCTGGCTCCGCCACCGTCGGGGGATAGTCATCGGTGTGGTGGTGGCGGCCATCGTGGCCGTCGCCATCGTGGTCACCATCCGGTCCGGTGAGCGGGACCAGGTGGCCACCCCGCCCGCCGGCTCCGCCGCATCCACGGCCCCCGCCCCCACCGGCCCCGCCGCCGAGCTGGTCCGGCTCCTGCGGCGGGGCGCGTCCCTCGATTTCGACGCCCGCTACACCAGCGCCGGCTCGGCGCCGTCCACCGCCCACCTGTGGCGGCGCCCGCCCCTGGCCCGCCTGGACACCCAGTCGGGCTCGGGCGACACGGCGTCCACCTCCGCCCAGATCGTGACCAGTGGCGGGCCGGTGGCATGCACCCAGGCGGGCCGCGGGCCGTGGTCGTGCGCCCCCAAGCCGGGCCTGGACGTGGCCGAGGTCGGCGTCATCCCGCCGTCGGTGGTGGCCGCCCTGTCGGCGGTGCACGTGACGGCGCGCGACGACACGGTCATCGGGCTGGCGGTGCGGTGTTTCACCATCGCCGCCGGCCCGGGTGCGTCGGCGGACGTGTGCGTGACCAGCTCGGGCGTCCCTGCCCGGCTGGCCAGCGGTGACACTCGGCTCGACCTGGTGTCGCTGAGCCTGTCCCGGCCGCCCGACTCGGTGTTCGTGGCGCCCGCACCGGTCGGCGGCTGAGCCGGACCCCCCGGCCTCAGCCGCCGGGCGCCGTCGACGTCGGCGGCTCCGGTGCGCTGCGGAAGCTGTCGAGCATCTGGTCGAAGATGCCCTCGATCTGGGTGAAGTCGCCGGTGGGGACGGCTTCGAAGATGATGTCGTTCATCTTGTGGCCCTGGAACAGGAAGTACCGCACCTGGGCTCCCACCAGCCCGGTACGGGAGTCCGTGTAGTTGTAGATGAGGCGGAAGCCGATGAGACCGTTGACGGTGACGGTGTCGTCCTTGAGCAGCGTGACCGGCCCGAGCGACCCTTCGACGAAGGACTTCACGTTGCCCATGTTGGCGGGCGTGGTGGCATCGGCGGTGTGGGTCACCCGCACCCGGGCCGAGTACTGCTTGTTGTCGGTCACCGTCAGGCGCACCTCGGCGTCGGGTGCGTCCACCCGTACCCAGGCCCGGGGGTACTTGATCGTGAAGGCGAACGCGGGGTCCGCTTCGGTGAAGGTGACGAGTGCGGCGTCGGGGAGCGTCACGAGCGTCGTGGTGGGCGCCGCGGTGGCGGGCGGCCCGGCCCGCGAGCTCCCACGGTTGTGACGGCCGAGGATGACAGCGCCGATGCCGAGACCCACCACCAGCAGCGAGAGCACGGTGAGCAGGACGACCGTCGCCCGCCGGTCGGTCTGCGCCGGGCCCTCGGCGGGGCTCGGCCGGCTCGCCGCTGGGGGCCGGGTGCGGGCCCCCGGGCGGCCCCGGGGCGGCGTCGGGCGGGGCCGTCGGGCCGCCGGTCGTGCCACCGGCGACCGTCGCCCGCCGGCCGCCCTGGTGGCGGCCCGGGGCGGGGCGGGCGGGGCGGGAACCCTCCCCTCGGCCAGGTCGTCGTCGACCGGCTGCGACCAGCCGCCCTCTTCGGCGCCGGCATCGGCGTCGTCGGCGGCCACCGGGGCGGCGTCGTCCGCGGCGGGGAGCCGTTCGTCCCACTCCGCCTGGTCGGCGGCCGACGCGGCCTCGTCCCAGTCGACGGTGGAGATCTGGCCACCCACCGCCTCGTCGTCGGCGTCCGCCCAGGACCCCTCGGCCGGGACACCGCCGCTCGCCTCGTCGTACGCCAGGGACTCGCCCCCGACGGCCTCGCCCCCGACGGCCTCGCCGCCCTGGAGCCCGGCGGCGCGGGGGGGATCGTCCCCCGGGTCCCGGTGGTCCTGCCCCCGCCCGGCGGTCGCGGTGTCGTGATCTTCGGGTGCCACGTCGGCGGGGTCCTTCCAGGGAGCCTCGGCTGAGCCGCGGATCGGTCGCGAGCCGTTGACCACCTAGGTGTCGGAAGTCTATTGTGACCGCACTTTCCAAGGGAAGGGGACCAATGGCAGTCGTCAGTGCGGCCGTCACGCTCACCGGTTGGTACGTGGGCTACGTGATCGCAGCCGTTGTCATCACGATCGTGGTCATCCTGGTCGGCATCATCTTGTCGCTCGCCCGCCGCATCGGCCAGCAGGCGCTACAGATCACCGCCGCCCTGGACGAGGCGCGCATCAACACCCTGCCGCTGTGGGACGTTGACAAGATCAACAGCGGCGTCCGTTCCATCATCAAGAGTGCCGAGACGGCACGCAAGGTTCTGGGAGGGTAAGGCATCGTGTTCGGGCTTGCTTCGGAGCACCTGACCTTCTGGTCGATCACGCTGGGCCTCGGGGCCGTCGTGATCTCGGCGGTCATCCTGCTCCTCTTCCTCCTCGTCCAGTTCGTCAAGGACATCGACCGCAATGTGCGTGAGACCTGGGAGACCGCCACCCGGGTGGCCCAGAACACGGCCACCACCTGGATGCTCACCATGGCCACCTCGCTCACCGCCGACTTGCGCAACGAGGTCCGCCGCCACGCTGATCTGCTCAACGCGGCTGCGGGAGGTCGGCGATGACCTGGCGCATCATCCTCACCGTCGTGGAGATCGCCGGCCTGGTCATCGTGCTGGCGCTCTACCTGGCCACCGTCGCCCGCCTGCTCAACAGCATCTCCGCCAACCTGGCCCGCATCACGTTCGGTGTGCGCGCCGTGGAGACGCAGTGCGCGGTCATCGGCCCGGCCGTGGACCGCATCAACGGCAATCTGGCCGACACCGCCAACGGGCTCACCGAGGCGGCTGCCGCCGCTGAGCGCCTGGCGCGCTGACCGCGGGGCAGGCCGGCACCGACGTGTCGGACTGGCCGCTCCCGCCCTACTTCGAGCCGAGAGGCCCGCTCGACGACGATCTCGCCGTCGTGCGGGCCTTTCTGCGTACCGGCCCGGCTCCCCACTCCGAGCGCCTTCACGTTGAGGGCCCGGTCCTGCGGGCCGATCGGGAGGTGGCCATGGCCCTCCGCCTCGGGCCCCGGAGCGCCCTCGTCCGCCTCGACCTCCCCGACGGCCTCGAGCCGGTGCGGGCCGGCGTGGAGGCCGCCCTGGCCGTCGAGGGCCTCGAGCTGCTCGACCACGACACCGCCCTGGCCGTCCCGGTGGCCACCATGCGGGTCGCGCTGCGCATCTCCACCTGGGACCTGTGGGGCGCCGATCTCGACGAGGCGTTCGCCGACCTGCGCCGGGAGGCGGTGGGCGGCACCGACGACGTACTCCTCGGCGGCGGCCTGCCGCCCGTCGGCCTCTAGGTGGCGGGCGCCACCGGGTGGGCGAGGCCCGGGAGGCCGCGCCGGCGGCCGTGGTCTTCGACGTGGACGGCACGTTGGTGGACAGCGAGCGCCACGGGCATCGGGTGGCGTTCAACCTGGCCTTCGAGGCCTTCGACCTGCCCTACCGGTGGGACGAGGAGGAGTACGGCCGCCTGCTGCGGGTGACCGGCGGCCAGCGCCGGCTCCACCACTACCTGCAAGCGCAGGGGATGGACGACGGGGAGCGATCGTCGTTGGTTCCTGCCCTGCACGCCCGCAAGACGGAGATCCTCTCCGGGCTGGTGGCCGACGGCCGCATCGAGGTCCGACCCGGGGCCCGCCGGCTGTTGGACGAGGTGGCCGCCGCCGGGATCACCCTGGCGGTGGCCACCACCGGCAGCCGGGGCTGGGTGGAGGCCCTGCTCGAGCGGCTGCTCCCCGGCGTCGACTTCCCGGTGGTCGTCACCGGCGACGAGGTGGAGCACCGCAAGCCCGACCCGGAGGCGTTCGTCCTGGCCCTCGATCGCTTGGGCGCCGACCCGGGCGACGGGGTGGTGGTGGAGGACTCGGCCGAGGGCCTGGACGCGGCGGTGGCCGCCGGCCTGGCCTGCGTGGTGGTGGTGAACGGCTACACCGCCGACCACGACCTCGACGCCGCCGCCCTGGTGGTGGACGGGTTCGGGGAGCCGGCTGCGCCGGCCCGGGTGGTGGCCGACCGGGTGGGCAGCGGGTGCACGGGCGTCGTCGACCTCGCGGTGCTGACGGCCGTTCTGGCCAGCGGCCGGAGCGGGGGTGCGGCCAGCGCGCCGTGAGGCCGGCGGGCACCGCTCCCCCCGGCCGACGGCCGGCGCCGGCGCGACCCGGGCGGGGCCCGCATCACCATCCTGCGGTCGGGTGCCCGGGCGTGCGCAGGGCGCGGCGCCGGAGCCCAGCACGGGGGCGCCGTCCCCGGCCTGGCCGGGCTGCCACCGGCGGGCCCCCATAGCGGTCGCGACGGAACCGATAGGATGGCACCGGTGCAGGCGGCTCGTCGGTGTCCCGGCGACGGCCCGGCTGCCGAGCTCCGAGCGGTGCCCCGTCGGCCCCGCCGCCCCGTCGTACCCAGTCGTCGAGAGGCTGATCGTGGCGACACAGACCCTCAAGTGCGAGCGCCACGGTGAGCTGACCCGCCTCACCTGTGTGGAGTGCGGCACGCCCATCTGCCCCAAGTGCGCGGTGCGCACCGAGGTGGGGCTGAAGTGCGAGAACGACGCCCAGCCCGACGTGCAGACCCCCGACGTCGTGTTCGGGGGCGCCAGCTCCCGGCGGCCGCTGTTCCTCGGCCTGGCTGGCCTGGCCGTGGTCATCGTCCTGGGCATCATCGTGCTCGCCTCGTCGGGCGGCGGGGGCGGCAGCAGCACCCCCACCACCCTGGCGGCGGTGGGCACCTGGACGTCGGCCCCCGACCTGGCCGCAATCCGGGGTACGACGTCGGCCGTCGTGCTGAAGGACGGCCGGGTGCTGGTGGCGGGCGGCAGCGTCGGCCAGATACCCCTGGCTGCCACCGAGATCTTCGATCCCGCCGCCGGGCAGTGGCATCCCGCCGGCGACCTCACCGCCCCCCGCCGGGGCCTGGCCGCGGTGATGCTCCCCGACGGCCGGGTGCTGGCCACCGGCGGGCGGGGGGAGGACGGTGACCCCTCCGCAGTGGCCGACATCTTCGACCCTGCCTCGGGGAAGTGGACGGCCACCGGCCCCATGACCAAGGGGCGGCTGGGCCACAGCCTCACCGCCCTGGCCGACGGCAGGGTTCTGGCCGTGGGCGGCACCGCCATCGGCCTGGCCCCCACCGGCGGCACCCAGAGCGTGCGGCCTGACGCCAGCGCCGAGATCTTCGATCCCGCCACTGGCGCCTGGACGCCGGTGGCCTCCATGGCCACCCCCCGGTTCGAGCACACCGCCACGCTCATGGCCGACGGCAAGGTGCTGATCGCCGGTGGCCAGGGCACCAACGGCCTCCTCGCATCCACCGAGATCTACGACCCGGCGGTGTCGGCGTTCATCCGCTCCAACGACATGACCGAGGCCCGCACCAACCAGGCCGCCGTCCGCCTCAACGACCGCTCGGTCCTCGTGGTCGGCGGGACGGGCGGGCCCAACGGGGACGTGTCGCTGGCCACGGCCGAGGTGTTCGACCCCAACCGGGGGGCGTGGGTCCGGGTGGGGCCGCTCACCGAGGCTCGCACCGGCGAGACCGCCACCCTGCTGGCCGACGGCCGGGTGCTGGTGGCCGGCGGCGAGTCGGCCGTCCGGGGCACGCGGCGATCGTTGGCGTCAGCCGAGCTCTACGAGCCCGGCCGCAACGCCTGGCGCTCGGCCAACAGCATGGCCTGTCCCCGCAGCGAGCAGGCGGCGGTGCTTTTGGGCGACGGCAGCGTGCTGGTGGTGGCCGGCGACGCCGCCTTCCCCGGCCAGAACCCCGATCCCAAGGGCTGCGCCGACCGCTACCACCCGTAGGATCGCAGGTCGGCCCCGTGGCCCGCCGATCCCAGCCCGCCATGACGATAGGCCCGGGTCCTGTTCCACCGGGTGGGTGCCGCGCCGCTCCCTCCGCGACCACGCCGGGGGTGGGCCGGGGTGCCGCCGCTTTCGACCGCACCGGACGGCCCGGTTGCCCGCTCCGCCGGTTGCTCCCACCGCGCCGCCTGCTTCCGGCTCCCGGCCGTCGACGAGCCAGGGCACGCCCCGCCAGTCGTCGGCGTCGAGTCGGGCGCCGAGCCACGCCCGGCCGGGCGCCCGGCCATCTGCGACGCCCCCTCACCTGGGCGGAGACGCGACGACGCCGGGCGCTCCGAGGAGCGCCCGGCGTCGGGAACTGCCGGCGTCAGGGAACTGCCGGCGTCATGATCGAGCTACTTGCGGACCTGAGCGGTGACGGGGACGTCACGGCGGCGGGCCTGACGGACGAAGGCGATGAAGCCAGCGCCGAACAGGGCCAGGCCGAGGGCGCCGAGGCCAACGGTCAGGGCGATGATGCCGGACGACGAAGCGT
>JBHELO010000099.1:0-16991 GCA_046263055.1 Acidimicrobiales bacterium
CCGCCGTCGCCGCCCTGGACTACTGAGCCCCCCCCTACGACAGGAGGCGCCCGCCGCCCTTTGGCGTGTCCGGCCGCTCGATCGAGAGACCGGCACGGTCCGAGGGCGTCATGCCGAAGCGGGCGCCGTAGCGCAGCATGACCTCGCTGGTCTCTTTCCAGATCAGTTTCTGTGCCCGCGGCGCGGCCGTGACGCAGGCGTGAAAATGGTGTCGAGCGAGCCCGTCACGCCGTCGTGTTCTTGGTCATGCGGCGCTTGCCCCTCCCGCGGCCTCCTCGCGGCCTGGCCCGACTGCACACACCGGCTGACCTGCTCTTCTCCGCCGGGTCAGCTCTTGAACAGGAACTCGGCTTCCTCGTCGTCGAGCAGGAGTCCCATCTCCTCGCGCAACAGGGCGTGATCGGCGAGGGCGGGGTCGGCGTCGACGATGGCGAAGGCCACCTCCCGGGCCTTTGCCACCCATTCCTTGTCACGTCGCAGCGACGCCAGCTTGAGGTCACTGCGGCCCTTCTGGCGGGTGCCGAGCACCGTGCCCTCGCCGCGGATCTCCAGGTCGACCTCGGCCAACTCGAAACCGTCGGTGCTGGCCTCCAGGGCCTTCAGCCGCTGCTCGGAGTCGGGGGTGGTGGCCTCACCCAGCAGGTAGCACCACGACCGGTCCGAGCCCCGCCCGACGCGGCCCCGGAGCTGGTGGAGCTGGGCCATGCCGAAGCGGTCGGCGTCCTCCACCAGCATGACGGTGGCGTTGGGCACGTCCACGCCCACCTCGATCACGGTGGTGGCCACCAGCACGTCCAGGTCCCGGGCCCGGAAGGCGGCCATGACCGCCTCCTTCTCCCTGGCCGGCATCTGCCCGTGGAGCAGGCCGAGGCGCAGGTCGGGCCACACCTCGGCGGCCAGGCGGTCGTGCTCGGCGGCCGCCGAGCGGGCCTGGATCCGCTCCGATTCCTCGACCAGCGGGCACACCACGTAGGACTGGTGGCCGGCGGCCACCTCCTCGGCCACCCGCCGGTGGGCCTCGGCCTCCTCCAGCGGGCCCCGCAGCCAGCGCGTCTCCACTGGGGTGCGCCCCGGCGGCAGCTCGTCGAGCACGGTGACGTCCAGGTCGCCGTAGACGGTCATGGCCGCGGTGCGGGGGATGGGGGTGGCCGTCATCACCAGCACGTCGGGGTCGTCACCCTTGCCCCGCAGGGCGGCGCGCTGCTCCACCCCGAAGCGGTGCTGCTCGTCGATCACCACCACCCCCAGGGCCCGGAAGGCCACCTTCTCCTCCAGCAGGGCGTGGGTGCCGATGAGCAGGTCGACGGTGCCGTCGGCCAGCCCGGCCAGGATGCGGGCCCGCTCCCCCGCCGTGGTGCGGTTGACCAGCAGCTCCACCCGCAGGGGGCGGCTCCCGGTGAGGGTGGCGGGATCGGGCACCGTGAGGTCGCCCAGGAGGGCCCGGACCCCCAGGCCGTGCTGCTCGGCCAAAACCTCGGTGGGCGCCATGAACGCGCCCTGGTAGCGGCCCTGGACGCCCATGAGCAGGGCGGTCACCGCCACCAGCGTCTTGCCCGACCCCACGTCGCCCTGGAGGAGGCGATGCATGGGATGGGGGCCGGCCAGGTCGGCGGCGATCTCGGCGATGGAGCGCCGCTGGGCACCGGTGAGGGCGAAGGGCAGGGCGGCGTGGAAGCGCTCCACCAACGGCCCCTCCACGGTGTGGCGGACGCCCTTGGCCTCCCGCTCCACCGCCCTCTTGCGCATGACCAGGGCGAGCTGGAGGCGGAAGAGCTCGTCCACCACCAGCCGCCGGCGGGCCACCTCGGCGGCCCCCATGGACTCGGGGGCGTGAATCTGGGCCATGGCCCAGCTGCGACCCACCAGGTCCAGGCGGTCCCGCCAGGCGGGCGGCAGCGGGTCAGCCAGCTCGCCGGCCCGGGTCAGGCCCTCCTCGACCCACGTGGCCAGCTCCCAGGTGGTCAGGTCGGCCTTGGCCGACTGGGGGTAGATGGGGATGATCCGCCCGGTGCGGTCGCCCACCAGGTCCACCACCGGGTTGGTCATCTGGCGGCGACCCTTGTAGACGTCGACCCGCCCGAAGAGCACCGCCTCGGTCCCGACGGTGAGCTGGCGGGCCCGCCACGGCTGGTTGAAGAACACGCAGTGCAGGTAGCTGGACCCGTCGAAGACGTCGACCTCCACCATCGTCCGCCGCTGGCGAGTCCGCTTGGACTGGACCCGCTTGACGGTGGCCAGGACCAGCGCCTCCTCGCCGACCTTCAGGTCGCGGATGGCGGCCTGGCGGGTGCGGTCCACGTAGCGCCGGGGGTAGTGGGTGAGCAGGTCGAGGACGGTGCGAATCGCCAGCGCCTCCAGGGCTTCCGCCTTCTTGGGACCGACCCCGGTCAGTTCGGTGACCGGGATGCGGGCCAGCTGGGACAGGCGGCGGGGCACCCGCCTATCTCACTCGACCGACAGCAGCCAGGCGGCAAGGGGCTGGCCGCCGTCGTGCACGTCCACCGCCACCTCGGGGTGGGACTCGGCCAACCAGCCGGCCACCTCATCGGTGGCGCCCGCCGGCGCCGGGCCGCCGGCCACCAGGGTGACCAGCTCGTGGCGGCCGCCCAACATGGCATCGAGCATCCGGCAGGCGGCGCCGACGGCGGTGGGCGCCACGACCGCGATGCCGTCGGGCGTGACCCCCAACCAGTTCCCGGCCCGCACCGGACCAACAGGGGTGGGCGCGTCACGCACCGCCTGTGTGATCTCGGCCACCGCCACCCGGGACATCGCCTCGGCCATGGCCCGGGCGTTGACCTCGGCATCGGCGTCGGCGTCGTAGGCCACGAGGGCGGCGAACGCCTGGGCCACGCTGGCGGTGGGGACCACGGTGACGGGCCGGGTGGCCGATGCCGCCGCCCGCTCGGCCACCGCCACGACGTTCTTGTTGTTGGGGAGGACGACCACCTCCTTGGCCGCCAGGGCGTCCACCGCGGCGAGGATCTCGGCGGTGGACGGGTTCATGGACTGGCCGCCGGCCACCACCCGGCCCACGCCGAGGGAGGCCAGGATGCGGCCCACGCCGTCGCCGGCGGCCACCGCCACCACGCCGGTGGCCACCGGGACGCCCGAGGCCGCCGCCTCCTGGACGCCACCGCCCCGGGCGGCGCCGGGCGACGACGTGGCCAGGTCGTCGGCCGCCGCCGGGTGGGCGTGGCCCCGCTCGGCCACCTGGTCGTGGAGGTCGGTGACCTCGATGCGGGAGGGGCGGCCGGCGCGGATCCCGGCCTCGATGGCGGCGCCGATGCGGTCGGTGTGGACGTGGCAGTTCCACGTGCCGTCGCCGCCGACCACCACGATCGAGTCGCCGACGGCGTCCCAAGCCTCTTTTAGGCCCGCCACCTCGCCGTCGGGCGCGTCGAGCAGGAACATCACCTCGTAGCGGGGGCCGCGCGCCCCGCCGGCGGCGGAGGCGGAAGCGGCGGTCGCCGGCGCCGCATCGACCGCCGACCCGGGCGGCGGGGCCTCGGCTGGTTGGGGCACGGGACGGCCGTCGACCACGTTGAGCAGCACGTCCAGGAGGAGGACGAAGCCGGCCCCCCCGGCGTCGACCACGCCGGCGTCGGCCAGCACCGCCAGCAGCTCCGGGGTGCGGTCCACCGCCGCCCGGGCGGCAGTGGCCGCCTGCTCCAGCAGGTCGAGAAGAGGGCGGTCGCGGGCTGCCACCGCGGCGTCGGCCGCTTCGCGGGCGACGGTGAGGATGGTGCCCTCCACGGGGTGCATCACCGCCCCGTAGGCGGCCCGGCTGGCGGCGGCCAGGGCGTCGGCCAGGGCGCCGGCGTCCACCTCGCCGCCCGGCCCCGCCGTGGCGACCAGGGTGTCGGTGAGGCCCCGGAGGAGCTGGGAGAGGATGACGCCCGAGTTGCCCCGGGCGCCCATCAGGGACCCGTGGCTGATAGCCCGGCAGAGGGCTCCCAGCTCGGCGGCGGGGTCGTCGCCGGCGGTGCCCGCGTCGGGGAGCCCGGCCGCCACCGCCTCCAGGGTGAGGGCCATGTTGGTGCCGGTGTCACCGTCGGGGACGGGGTACACGTTGAGGCGGTTGAGGGCGGCCCGGTGGGTGGCCAGGGCGTCGCGGTAGCCGAGGACGACGGCGCGCAGGTGCTCCGGCCCCAGGCGGTCGAGCCCCTCCATCGGCGGCGATGGTAACGGAGCCGGGCGGGAGGGCCCCGCACCGGGCTGGTGTAGCCTTCGGGCCATGGCATCGGTGTGCGAGGTGTGCGGCAAGCACCCGTCGTTCGGCATGAGCGTCAGCCACTCCCACAAGCGCACCCGCCGGCGCTGGAACCCCAACATCCAGCGCATCCGGGCGGTGGTGAACGGCACCCCCCGGCGCCTGTCGGTGTGCACGTCGTGCATCAAGGCGGACAAGGTCACCAAGCCCTCCCGCCGGCCCGCCGCCGCCGGCTGACCGGCCCCCGCTCCCCCCTCCGGCGCGCGACACTCGGGCGTGACGCCCGTGTCCGGCGCGCCGGCACCCGGGTGTGGCCCGCAGGGCGCGGGTTTCGGCGGCCACCGGAGGGGGACGCGCCAAGGGTGAGCAGCCGCCTGCCCCGACCGGCCACCATCCTGCAGTTCGCCCTGGCCGGGCTCACGACCGTCGTCCTCGTCTCGGTGGGGAGCGTCTTCGTCGCCCGGCGCGACGGTACGTCCGAGGCCATCCGGGACGCCCGCATCGTGGCCGCGGTGGACGCCCGGGCGGTGATCGAGCCCAACCTGGACGACGGCGTGGTCACCGGCGATGCCGCCGCTCTGGGCCGGCTGGACTCGGTGGTTCGGAGCCGGGTCCTCTCCCCCCAGCTCGTCCGGGTGAAGATCTGGACTCCCCAGGGCCGGATCGCGTACTCGGACGAGGGCCGCCTGGTCGGCGCCACCTTCCACCTCGGCACCGACGAGCTGGAAGCCATCGCCAACGGCACCGTCCAGGCCGACGTGACCGACCTGAGTGCCCCCGAGAACCGCTTCGAGCGCCAGTACCCGAAGCTGCTCGAGGTCTACACGCCGGTGCGGACGCCGGGGGGCACGGCCCTCCTCTTCGAGGTCTACGAGCGCTACGGCGCCGTCACCGCCAACGCCCACCACATCTGGTCGTCCTTCCTGCCGGTGCTCCTCGGCGGCCTGCTGGTGCTGTGGCTGCTCCAGCTGCCCCTCGCATGGGGACTGGCCCGCCGCCTGGAGTCGGGCCAGGAGGAGCGCGAGCGGCTGTTGCGGCGGGCCATCAACGCCTCCGAGACGGAGCGGCGCCGCATCGCCCGCGACCTCCACGACGGCGTGGTCCAGCGACTGGCCGGCGTGAGCTGGTCGCTCTCGGCGGTGGCCCGTGGGATCGACGCCCTCGGGCCGGCCGGCGACGCCTGCGAGGGCGCGTCGGCATCGATCGACCAGGCTGCCGAGGAGACCCGCCGCAGCATGCGGGAGCTGCGGGCGGTGATCGTGGACCTGTCGCCGCCGACCCTCCAGCACCACGGGCTGGCCACCGCCCTGGCCGACCTCACCGCTCCCCTCGCTGCCGGGGGCACCTCCACGCGCCTCGACGTGGACGCCAGCGTGGCCCTCACCCCGGAGCGGGAGACGGTGGTCTTCCGGGCCGCCCAGGAGGCCATCCGCAACGTGGTGGCCCATGCCGACGCCCGCCATGTGGACGTCTCGCTGCAGCGGGCGGGGGCGGCGGCCGTGCTTACGGTGGCCGACGACGGGGCGGGCTTCTCCTCCGGGCACGTGGAGGCGCGCCGCCAGGAGGGGCACGTGGGGCTCACCCTGTTGGAGGGCCTGGTGGCCGACGCCGGCGGGCGGCTGGCGGTGGACTCCACCCCCGGCCACGGAACCCTGGTGCGGGTGGAGGTGCCCGCCGGTGGCTGACGGCCGGCTCCCCGCCGGCTCCCCCCACCACGCCGGGGACGGCGACACCCGGCTCCTGGTGGTGGACGACCACCCCGTGGTGCGCCAGGGACTGGTGGACCTGCTGGGGCGGGCGGAGGGCATCACGGTGGTGGGCGCCGCCGCCGACGGGTCCGAGGCGGTGGCCCTGGCCGCCGAGCACCACCCCGACGTGGTGCTCATGGACCTCTCCATGCCCGGCGTGGACGGCGTGGAAGCCACCCGGCGGTTGGCGGCGTCGGGGTCGACGTCGAGGGTCGTCGTGCTGACCTCGTTCTCCGACGACGAACGCATCCTGGAGGCCCTCGACGCCGGGGCGGTGGGCTATCTCCTCAAGGACATGGAGCCCGACGAGCTGCTGCGGGCGGTGCGGGCCGCGGCCCGCGACGAGTCGCCGCTGGCCCCCAAGGCGGCCCGGGCCGTGCTCAGCGCCCGATCGGCGGCCCGGCCGGCGGCCGAGCTTTCCGGCCGGGAGCGGGAGGTGGTGGTGATGGTGGCCCAGGGCCTTGCCAACAAGCAGATCGCCCGCCGCATGGGCATCAGCGAGAAGACCGTGAAGGCCCACCTCACCAGCGCCTTCCAGCGCATCGGGGTCACCGACCGGACCCAGGCCGCCCTGTGGGCCAGCCGCCACGGCCTCGTGGGCTGAGGATGGGGACCCGGTCCCCTGCCGACCGTCAGGTCCACGGTCGGCTCAGGTGGCGGCCGACCGTCAGGTCCCCGGTCGGCTCAGGTGGCGGCCGAGCGGCGCTCCCACCCGGGGTCGACGGCCCCCGGGCCCGCCCCCAGGCCCACGGCGGCGCCGAGGGCCCGTCCCACGAAGTGCTTGGCGGCCACGCAGGCGTCGGCCGGGTCCATGCCCCGGGCCAGCTCGGCGCAGACGGCGGCCGACAGGACGCAGCCCGTCCCGTGGGTGTGGGGGGTGGCCAGGCGGGGCCCGTCCAGCCACACCGGCGCCGCGCCGGCCACGACGATGCAGTCGGGCGACCGGTCGTCGTCCTCCAGGTGGCCGCCGGTGACCAGGACGACGCGAGGTCCGAGGTCGGCGAGCGCCCGGGCGGCGTCGGCCATGGTGGCCCGGTCGGTGACCGGCCGGCCGGTGAGGGCGGCCGCCTCGGCCAGGTTGGGCGTGACGACGGTGGCCAGCGGCAGCAGGGCCTCTCGCACGGCGTCCCGACCCTCCTCGGACAGCAGCCGGTTCCCCCGGGAGGAGACCATCACCGGGTCCACGACAAGAGGTCGGATACCGAAGTCGGTCACCGCCTCGGCCACCGCCACGACCACCTCGGCGCCGGCCAGCATGCCCGTCTTGGCCGCCGTCACCCCCAGATCCGAGGCCACCGACCCGATCTGCACCCGCACCAATTCGGGGGAGACGGCCTCGGTGGCGTGCACGCCCAGGGTGTTCTGGGCCGTCACCGCGGTAACCGCCACCGCCCCCCACACGCCGTGGGCCTCGAAGGTCTTCAGGTCGGCGACGATGCCCGCCCCCCCGCCCGAGTCGGTGCCCGCCACCGTGAGCGCCACCGGCCGCCGTGCGTGACCGCTCACCCTCCCAGCCTCCCATCTCCAGCCCGCACCGGGCCGGAGATGCCCGCCGTTGGCGGGCCGGCGGGGACCGGGGGGACCAGGTGCCGCCAGTACGTCAGTGCTCCCAGCCGAGCCTCGGCAGGTCGGCGTCGCGCAGGCGGCGCTCGGCCGGGTCCTCCGTGCACCGACCGATGCGGATGGGCAGGGCCAGGCCGGCGGCCGCGAACGCCGCCTCCACCGCTGCCCCCTCGGGCGCCGCGAACACCAGCTCGTAGTCCTCCCCGCCGCCCAGCGCCAGGTCCTCGGGCCGGTCGCTGACCCGGCTGACCCCCATGGCCACCGGCACGTGCTCCACCACCACGCCCACCGACGACTCGTCGGCCAGGTGGCGGACCTCCGAAGCCAGCCCGTCGGACACGTCGATCATGGCGGTGGCCCCCACCGACCGGGCCACCCCTCCTTCGGCCAGGCGGGGCCGGGGCCGGCGGTGGGCCAGGGCCAGGTCGGCCGCCTCCGCGGCCCGGTCGGCGCGCAGCACGGCCAGCCCGGCCGCCGACGACCCCAGCGGACCGGTGACCCACAGCACGTCGCCGGCCCGGGCCCCCGACCGCAGCACGGGCGGCGGGGGCTCCGGACCGCCGTCGCCCGCCACCGAGACGGCCACCACCAGCGTGGGGGCGGACGTGAGGTCGCCGCCCACCACCGGGCAGCGGTACGCCTGGGCGGCGGCGAGGAGGCCGTCGTAGAGCAGGTCGACGTCCAGGTCGTCGAGGGGCCCGGCCACCGTCACCAGGGCGTGGGTCGGCCGCCCGCCCACCGCCGCGATGTCGCTGAGGTTGGCCACCAGGGCCTTCCAGCCGAGGTCGTCCAGTCCCACCAGGGCGAGGTCGGCGTGCACGCCCGCCACCACCGCGTCGGCGGCCAGCAGGAGGGCGCCGCCCGGACGCCGGACGACGGCCACGTCGTCGCCCACCCACGTCTCCCCCGCCGGTCCCGCCAGTCGCCGGCGGAGCCCTTGGAGGATGGACAGCTCGCTGGCCACACCCATCTCCGCGCTACGTTTGGGACCGTCCGGCCACCGGCCGGTCGGGCGACCGGGCCGCCGGGTCGGCCTCCCAGCGCCATCCAGCCTAGGCCCGCCCACGGGCCACCCGGATCGAGCACGCGCCCCACGGCGCGAGGAGGAGGGCCACTCGTGCAGGGCGTCGTCAAGTCCTACGACCCCGGGACGAAGGAGGGGGTGCTCGTGCGCGACACCGACCGCTCCGAGTACGAACTGGCGCCCGGCGCCCTCGAGGGCTCGGTGTTCCGCATGCTCCGCCAGGGCCAACGGGTGGTGTTCGATCTCGACGGACAGGACCGGGCGGCTCGCGTCCGCCTCGGTTCGGAGGTCGACATGGGGACGCCCGGCGCCCTGCCCCAGGCGGGCCAGCGATAGCCGCTCCGACCGCCAACCACCGCCTCGTCGCCTGGGTCGACGAGATCGCCGCCCTGTGCGCCCCGAAGCGGATCGTGTGGTGCGACGGGTCCGAGGCGGAGTACCGCCGCCTGTGCGCGGGGTTGGTGGCGGCCGGCACGTTCACCCCCCTCGACCCCGCCCGCCGGCCCCGCAGCTACCTGGCCCGGTCGGACCCGGCCGACACCGCCCGGGTGGAGGATCGCACCTTCGTGTGCTCCCGGCGGGAGGCGGACGCCGGCCCCACCAACAACTGGCGGGACCCGGGCGAGATGAAGGACACGCTCACGGGCCTCTACCGGGGCTCGATGAAGGGCCGCACCATGTACGTGGTGCCGTTCTGCATGGGCCCCCTGGGCTCCCCTATGGCCCACATGGGCGTGGAGCTCACGGACTCCGCCTACGTGGCCGTCAACATGGCGGTCGTGACCCGCATGGGCCGGCCCGTCCTCGACGCCCTGGGCGACGGGGACTTCGCGCGCTGCCTCCACTCGGTGGGCGCACCCCTGGAAACGGGACAGGACGACGTGGCCTGGCCGTGCGACGCCGACCGCAAGTACATCGTCCACTTCCCCGAGGAGCGCGCCATCTGGTCGTACGGCTCGGGCTACGGGGGCAACGCCCTGCTCGCCAAGAAGTGCTTCGCCCTGCGCATCGCCTCGGTCATGGCCCGCGACGGGGGATGGCTGGCCGAGCACATGCTGGTCATCAAGGTCACCGCCCCCGACGGCGACGTTCGCTACCTCACCGGCGCCTTCCCGTCGGCCTGCGGCAAGACCAACCTGGCCATGATGGTCCCGACCATCCCCGGGTGGCGGGTGGAGACGCTGGGCGACGACATCTGCTGGATGCGGTTCGGCGACGACGGCCGCCTGTGGGCGGTCAACCCCGAGGCGGGGTTCTTCGGAGTGGCCCCCGGCACGTCGGAGGCCACCAACCCCAACGCCGTCGCCACCCTGGCGTCCGACACCCTCTTCACCAACACCGCCCGGACCGACGACGGCGACGTGTGGTGGGAGGGCCTCACCGCCGGACCGCCCGCCCACCTGGAGGACTGGCGGGGCCACGACTGGGCCCCGGGCTCACCGACGCCGGCCGCCCACCCCAACGCCCGGTTCACCGCTCCCGCCACCTCGTGCCCGTCCATGGCGCCCGAGTGGCAGGACCCGGCCGGCGTTCCGATCTCCGCCATCCTCGTCGGCGGCCGGCGATCGTCGGTGGTCCCCCTGGTGCACGAGTCATTCGACTGGCAGCACGGGGTCTTCCTGGGCTCGATCATGGCCTCGGAGACCACCGCCGCGGCCACCGGCGCAGTGGGCCGCCTGCGCCGGGACCCCTTCGCCATGCTGCCGTTCTGCGGCTACAACATGGCCGACTACCTCGGCCACTGGCTCGAGACGGGCGCCCGCACCCCGGCGGACCGCCTGCCCCGGATCTTCTCCGTCAACTGGTTCCGCAAGGACACCGACGGGCGATGGCTGTGGCCCGGCTTCGGGGAGAACAGCCGGGTGCTGGCCTGGGTGATGGCCCGCCTGCGGGGCGACGGCGCGGCGGTGGACTCGCCCATCGGCCGGCTCCCGGCGCCTGGCGCCATCCCCACCGCCGGCCTCGACCTGGCTCCCTCGGCCATGGCCGAGCTGTTGCGGGTGGACCCCCAGGACTGGCGGGCCGAGGTGGCGTCCATCGCGCACCACTTCGACACCCTCGGCCCCCGGCTGCCCCAGGCGTTCCGGGACGAGTTGGCCGCCCTGGACTCGCGGCTGGGCCGGGCACCGGCGGC
This sequence comes from Acidimicrobiales bacterium, assembly GCA_046263055.1. Lineage (GTDB taxonomy): Bacteria > Actinomycetota > Acidimicrobiia > Acidimicrobiales > AC-14 > DATAQC01. Next base: position 10,683 of record JBHELO010000099.1, read on the forward strand.
CTGATCCCGGCCCCGCCGCCGACCGACTCGGTACGGTTGGCGGTCCTGGTCCCGCCCGTTCCCGAGACCCCGGCCGGCTCGCCCGGACCGGGCAGGAGGTGAGTGCATGTCGGTGCGCGCGTACGTCCTCGTCCAGACCGAGGTCGGCAAAGCCGCCCAGGTGTCCGAGGAGGTGTCGCTCATCGACGGCGTGGTGGCCGCCGATGCCGTGACCGGCCCCTACGACGTGATCGTCATGATGGAGGCGGAGACCATGGACGACCTCGGCAAGCTGGTGGTCAGCCGCCTCCAGCTCATCGACGGCGTCACCCGCACCCTCACCTTCCAGGTCGTCAACCTGTAGCCGGCGGCTCGACCACCCCCACCGGTCGGGCGGCCCGCCCCCGACCGACCCGGCCCTGGCGGCGGGCGTGGCGCTCGAGGGCCAGCGCCACCAGGCGGTCCACCAGCTCCCGGTAGGGGACGCCCGAGGCCTCCCACATCCGGGGGTACATGGAGATCGGCGTGAAGCCCGGGATGGTGTTGACCTCGTTCACGACCAGGCCCCGGCCCCGCTCGTCCCAGAAGAAGTCCACCCTGGCCATCCCCTCGGCCCGCACCGCGGCGAACGCCACCAGGGCCTGGCGCTGCACGAGGGCCGTCACCTCGGGGGGGAGCGGCGCCGGCACCAGCAGCTCCGCACCGGCGGTCACGTACTTGTCCTCGTAGTCGTAGAAGTCCCCGCTGGGCCGGATCTCGCCGGGGACCGAGGCCTCGGGCGGTCGGTCGCCGAGCACACCGCACTCGATCTCCCGCCCGGCGACCGCCTCCTCCACCATCACCCACTCGCCGTAGGAGAAGGCGTCGGCCACCGCCGCCTCCAGGTCGGCCGGGCCACCGACCTTGGCCACCCCCACCGACGACCCCAGGGCGGCCGGCTTCACGAACACCGGCCACCCGAGCTCGGCCCCCACTCGGGCGGACAGGCCGCCCGCGTCGTCGTCGCGCAGGGCCACCCACCGGGCCACGGCCAGGCCGGCGCCCGCCAACAGGCGCTTGGTCGTGTCCTTGTCCATGCAGGCGGCGGAGCCCAGGACGCCCGAGCCCACGTAGGGCACGCCGGCCAGCTCGCACACGCCCTGGACGGTGCCGTCCTCGCCGAAGGGACCGTGCAGGAGGGGGAAGACCACCACCGGCCCGTCGCCGGGGGCCGGTCCGCCCGCCGCTCCGGGGCGCAGCGCGTCGAAGGCGTCGACCTCGGGCCCGCTGGCCGAGAGTGCGGGCGGCAGGGCGGCGGGGCCGCCGGTGGCCAGCAGCCGGGCCGCCTCCTCTGCCCGCACCCAACGGCCTTCGGGGGTGATACCCACAGGCATCACGTCGTAGCGACGGGGGTCCACGGCGCGCAGGACCGAGACGGCGGTGGTGCAGGACACCTCGTGCTCGGCCGAGCGCCCGCCGAACAGCACGACCAGGCGGGTCCGGCCCATGGAGGAACCATACGGCCGCCGGCGGCCGGTCCCGTCCGGGCGCCTTATGGCGACGCCGGGCTACGTGCGGCCCACCAGGAGGGCCCGGATGCCGAGGCCCATCACGAACAGCCCGCCGAGGCCGTACAGGAGGTAGAGGCGGTGGCGGAGCTGGGCCCGGTACGAATAGATGATCCCCACGGCCATGATGGCCACGAAGCCGTAGAACATGTGGAACTGGGGCGCCTTGATCTTCTGGCCCGCCACCAGGCCCACGCCCATGCCGACCTGGGCGAACACCGCCAGCTCCACGGCCACCGTGAACCACCACAGGGCCCGGGTGCGCAGGGCCTCCCACCGCCCTGCGGCCAGCGCCCACAGGCCGGCCAGGCCGTTGCCCACGATCACCACCCAGGCGAAGCCCTTGTGGACGGCCAGCAGGGTCGCGATGACCGGGGCACCGGCGGCGGCGGCCGGGGTCACCCCCGGCTCACGCCAGGCCGTCGAGGAGGTCGGTCTCGGCGGTGCCCGGCGGGGCGCCGTCCAGCATGTACCACTCCGAGCCGAACCCGTTGAGGAAGGCGTCGTCGGGCATGGAGAGGAAGAAGGACGTCTCCGAGATCTGGCTGGCGTGGGCCGCCATGGACCGGCGCTTGACGCCGACGACCCCGCGCACGTCCACGGTGGTGGTGATGCGCTCCTCGCCCACCCCCATGGTGAAGTCCTCGGGCGGCGCGTCGTCGGGCAGGGTCACGCCGGCGGCCCGGGCGGCGGCGATGCCCCGACGGAAGTGGTCGCGGTTAAGGGTGCTCATGTAGGCCTTGGGCGTGGCGGCCAGGCGGGCCGCAGCCAGGCCCACCCGGTGCACCTGCACGTGGTCGGGGTGGCCGTACATGCCGTTCTCGTCGTAGGCGGTGACCACGTCGGCGCCCTCCTCGTCGAGGATGGCGGCCAGGCGGGCGGCGGCCTCGTCTACGTCGGCCTGCCAGAACGACTCCGGGGCGTCGTTCTCGGGCGTACCGACCATGCCGGAGTCCACGTAGCCGAGGAAGGCCACCCGGGCCACCCCCAGGATCTCGGCCGAGGCTTGGGTCTCCTCGACCCGCCGCTCCCACAGCGCCTCGCCCGGTCGGAGGAAGCCCTCGGCCACCTCGCCGTGCTCGCCCCGGGTGGCCACCACCAGTACCACCCGGTGCCCGTCGGCGGCCAGCTTGGCCATGGTGCCGCCGGTGGCGATGGACTCGTCGTCGGGATGGGCGTGGAAGAACACCACTGTTCGGGGTGTGGCCATCACGGTGGACCCTATCCGGCGGGTCCCCGGGCGAGGCACCTCCCCGCACCTACCATCGGGGGGTGAGCGAGGCCGGGGCCGGGCCGTTGCCCGCCGGTTTCCGCATCGGCGTGGCCACATCCGGCACGCAGACGGAGGGGGGCTACAACGGCCCCGGCGAGCCGGCCAACAACTGGCTGGCCTGGGAGCGGACGGGCCGGGTGGAGCCGTCGGGCATCGCCCTCGACTTCTGGAACCGGTGGCCGGAGCACCTGGACCGCGCCGTGGCCGCCGGCTGTGACGCCTTCCGGCTCTCGGTGGAGTGGGCGCGCTGCGAGCCCGACGAGGGCCGCCTGGACGAGGACGCCTTCGAGCGCTACGCCGCCATCCTGGACGGCTGCCGGGAGCGAGGGATGCTCCCGGTGGTCGCCCTGCACCACTTCGCCCACCCGGCCTGGCTGGGGCCCGGCTTCTGGCTGCGGCTGGAGTCCCCCGCCCGCTTCGCCCGGTGGGCCACGGTGGTGGCCGAGCGCCTCGGCCGCCGCTGCCGGCACTGGATCACCCTCAACGAGCCCAACGCCCTGGCCGCCCTGGCCTGGGTGACGGGCGCCTTCCCTCCCGGTCGGATCGGGGCACCGGGCGACCTGGTGCGAGCCCTCGACCACACGCTGGCCGCCCACGTCCTGGCCCATGCCGCCGTCCACCGCCACCGGCCGGACGCCATGGCGTCCCTGACCACCCACGCCACCTCCGTCTACGAGCTCGACCGGCTCCTGGTGGACGTCCTGGCGGCCCGGTCGCGAGGCGTGCTCCGGGCCGATTTGGGCGACTGGCTCCGAGGCCGGCGGAACGACTGGTACGGGGGGCTTCCCCGTCCCCGGCCGCTGGAGGCCCTCGTTCGCCGGGTGGTGGCCACCGCCGTCCCGCTGGAGCAGGCCCTCCCTCGGGCGGTCGCCGCCGTCTACGACGGCCCTCACGAGCGGCCCCTCGACGCCGTGCTGGTGGACTGGTACGACCCCGAGGCCGCCGGCCGCCTCCGCCTCCCCGGCCGACCCACGGCGGGAGGTCGGGCGTGGCGCCCGTTCCGCCCGCTCTGGGACGACCCCGTCCACCCCGAGGGGCTGGCCGCCTGGTGCCGGGCGGTGGCCGAGCCGGGCATCGAGGTGTGGGTGGCCGAGAGCGGGCTCTGCAACCGGGTGCGCAACGGCCGGGCCTGGCCCCGGGGCGACGGATGGGATCGGGACCGCTTCCTGTCCGCCCACCTGGGCGCGATGGCTCGGGTGGCGGCCGCAGGGGTGCCCGTCACCGCCTACTTCCACTGGACGCTGGCCGACAACTGGGAGTGGGGGTCCTACGAGCCCCGGTTCGGCCTCCACGGGGTGGACCGGGCCCGCGGCCTGCGCTGGAGCGAGCTGGACGCCATGGGCGGCCCGGCGGCCGCCACCTACCGCCGGCTGGCGGCCACCATGCGGGCCCGGCCCGACCGCCGACTGGCGACGACCATGGAGGCCGGCCCCGACGGCGTCGGCGCCGCCGGCGGGGCGGTGCCGTGAGCGGCGGGCCTCCTTCCCTGCGGGCCTGGGCCGCCGGCCGGGTCACGCTCATCGGTGACCACACCGACTACACGGGCGGCCTCGTCCTGCCCATGGCCGTCGACCTGGGCACCACGGTGGTGGGGGCGCCGGGCGGCGCGCGCGTGGTCGTGCGCTCGGCCGAGGAGGGCGGGGTGGCCGACGTGCCCGTCGACCCCCTGGCCGCGGGCGTGGACCCGGGGTCCGTCGAGCCTCCCTGGGCCCGCTACGTGGCCGCCGTCGTGGCCGAGGTGGGGCCCGCCCAGGGGCTCGACGCCGACGTGTCGACCACCCTCCCCCTGGGCTCGGGGCTGTCGTCGAGCGCCGCCCTCGAGGTGGCACTGGCCGTCGCCCTCGGCTTCCGGGGCACCCCGCAGGCCCTGGCCCGGGCCTGCCAGCGGGCCGAGCACCGGGCCACGGGCGTACCCACCGGCGTCATGGACCAGCTCACCTCGGCATCGGCGGTGGAGGGCCACGCCCTCCTGGTGGACTGCGCCACTCTGGCCGTCCTGCCGGTGGCCCTCCCCGACGGGCTCGAGGTGGTGGTGGTGGACTCCGGCGAGCGCCGGGCCCTGGAGGCCACCGGCTACGCCCGTCGCCGCCAGGAGTGCGAGGCGGCCCAGGCGGTGGTGGGGCCCCTCCGCCAGGCCACACCGGCCGACCTGGAGGCCCTCGACGACCCGGTGCTCCGCCGCCGGGCCCGCCACGTGGTGACCGAGAACGCCCGGGTGGCGGCCATGGCCGCCGCCCTGGCCACCGACGACCTGGCCACCGTGGGTGAGCTCCTGGCCGCCAGCCACGCCAGCCTGCGAGATGACTTCGAGGTCTCCACCCCCAGGCTCGACGCCCTCGTCGGTGCCCTCGCAGCGGTGCCGGGGGTGATCGGGGCCCGCCTCACCGGGGCCGGGTTCGGCGGCTGCGCGGTGGCGCTGGCCGGGGCCGGGACCGACGTGGGCCGGCTGGGGGTGGCCCGCTGGCGGGTGCGCCCCGGGGGCCCGCCCCGACTGGAGCGGCTGGGGTGACGCGGGTGACCGGCGGCCCGGCCCGCGGACGGGTCGGGAAGGGCACCCGAGGGGCCGGGTAGCGTCGGCCCGTGGCCGCCTCCGACACCTTCGCCCTGGCGTCCCGGCCCGTGCGGCGCATGGGGTTCGGCGCCATGCAGCTCCCCGGCCCCGGGGCCTTCGGGCCTCCGCGTGACCGGGAGGCGGCCCTGGCCGTCCTGCGCCGGGCCGTCGACCTGGGCGTCAACCACGTGGACACCGCCCAGTACTACGGGCCCGACGTGGCCAACGAGCTGATCCACACCGCCCTCCACCCGTACCCCGACGACCTGGTGCTGGTCAGCAAGGTGGGCGGCCGCCGGGACGCCACCGGGGGATGGCATGCCGCCGGCTCCCCCGCCGAGCTCAGGGCCGGGGTGGAGGACAACCTGCGCGCCCTCGAGGTCCACCGGGTGGACGTGGTGAACCTCCGGGTGTTCCAGCCGGGGGAGCCGGACGCCCGGTTCGACGAACAGGTCGGCACCATGGCCGCCCTCCGCGACGAGGGCCTGATCGGCGGGGTCGGCGTGAGCAACGTGTCCCTGGCCCAGCTCCGGCGGGCGGCCGAGCTGACCGAGGTGGCCTGCGTGCAGAACCTCTACAACCTGGCCGACCGCTCGTCCGACCCGATCCTGGCCGAGTGCGAGGCTCGAGGCATGGCGTTCGTGCCCTTCTTCCCCATGGGCTCGGGGTTCCCGGGCGCGGTCCGTGTCCTCGACCTGCCGCCCGTCACCACCGCCGCCGCACGCCTCGGCGCCACCGTCGCCCAGGTGGCCCTGGCCTGGCTCCTGGCCCGCTCACCGAACGTGCTCCCCATCCCCGGCACCTCATCGGTGGCCCACCTGGAGGAGAACGTGGCCGCCGCCGACCTGGTGCTCGACGCCGAGGGCCGGGCCGCCCTCGACACCGCCGCCTGACCACCGCCCGCCTGACCACCGCCCGCCTGACCACCGCCCGCCTGACCACCGCCCGCCTGATACCGC
>JBHELO010000100.1:0-7218 GCA_046263055.1 Acidimicrobiales bacterium
ACGCTTCGTCGTCCGGCATCATCGCCCTGACCGTTGGCCTCGGCGCCCTCGGCCTGGCCCTGTTCGGCGCTGGCTTCATCGCCTTCGTCCGTCAGGCCCGCCGCCGTGACGTCCCCGTCACCGCTCAGGTCCGCAAGTAGCAGTCGAGCGTCACTGAAGCACTGAGCTTCCAAGAGCCCCGAGCCTTCCAAGCGCCCTGAGCTCCCGAGAAGTCCTGAGCTTCCGAGAAGTCCTGAGCTTCACCAGCGCGCAGCACTCAGCACGACGCCGGGCTCCCCGAGAAGGGGCGCCCGGCGTCGGCGCGTCAGGAGGCCAAGCCCGAGGCCGAGGCCGGCTCGTCCTCGTCGCCCTCCTGGCCACGCTGGCCACCGTCGCCGCCGGGTGCTCGGGCGGGTCATCGGGCGGACCGGCGCCGGAGGACAGCCCTACCCGCTCCGCCGTGCAGGACCTCCGGGTGGCCGTGGGCGACGACCCGTTCCTCGCCGCCGGCGCCAACGGTGCCCCCAGCTACAACCTGGGGCTGCTCAGCGCCGGGCCCGACCCCGGGATCTTCGAGACCCTCACCCAGCTGACCCCCGACTTCGGGGTGGCTGGCGGCCTGGCCCTGCGATGGGAGTCGCCCGACCCCGCCACCTGGCGCTTCTTCCTCCGCCCGGGGGTCACCTTCCACAACGGCGCCCCGTTCAACGCCGCCGCCGTGGTGAGCACCCTGGAGACGGTGGCCAAGCGCCAGACCCGTCCACGCGGCCTCGACCCCGGGGCGGCCACCGCCACCGCCGACGACGTGGTGGAGGTCCACCTCAGCATGCCCAACGCCCGCCTGCCCGAGCAGCTGGCCAACCCCACCATGGCCATGGTGGCGCCGGGGACGTCGGCAGGGGCAGGGCCCGACCCGGCCACCACCGCCACCGGCACCGGGCCGTTCCGCTTCGACTCCTACTCGGCCAAGAACCTGCTCAAGGTGGTGGCCAACGACCACTGGTGGGGCGGCAAGCCCCAGCTGTCGAGCATCACCTTCCGGTTCGGTCCCGAGTCCGACGCCAGCCGCCTCCTGGCCACCCGCCAGGTGGAGCTCGTCGGCCAGGTGGCCTACGAGTCCCTGGCCAAGGTGTCGGGGCGCACTGACCACCCGGTGGCGTCCCCGCCCGCCCGCCCCACCTACCTGCTGCTCAACACCGGCGGGATCGACCAGTGGACGACGCTCAAGGACGACGCCGTGCGCAAGGCCATCGAGCTGGCGCTCGACCGCCGGGCGGTGGCCCGCATGGGCTGGCCCGACGATGGCGACCCCAGCGACACGCTCATCCCACCCCAGGTCCTGGGTTCGGCCGCCGACCGCGTCCGCCTGCCCGGCACCGACCCGGCTGCCGCCGGGCACCTCCTCGACCAGGCGGGGTGGACGGCCGGCCCCGACGGCGTCCGCACCAAGGACGGCCGTCCGCTGAGCCTCTCGCTGATGCTGGCCCGCCCGCCCGAGGAGAAGGCGGCGGCCGACGAGCTGGTGGCCGAGCTGGGCCGGGTCGGCATCACGGTCAGCGTGACCGACCCCAGCCCGGACTCGCCGTTCGTCCGGGTGAACAACGCCACCTACGACCTCTTCCTCACCACCTCCGCGCAGGACGACGCCAACCCCTGCGCCCTGTGCCGGTTCTTCTCCATCCGCCCCGGCGGCCAGCTCACCTACTCGGGCACGGTCGGCGGCGGCCCCAAGGCCGACGACCTGTTCGACACCGCCTACGCGGCCCCCTCCATCGACACCGCCCGGCGCACCGCCGCCGACCTAATGCAGGTCGTCACCGTCGACCGGGTGACGGCGATCCCCCTCGCCACCCTCCGCACGGAGTGGCTGGTGTCGCCCCGAGTCCAGGGCTTCACCGCCACGCCCCTCGGTGGCGCCCAGACCTGGGACCGGGTGTACCTCACCCCGTGATCTCGGCGGGGCCGGCGGCGTCCCCCTGACACCTTCAAGCCCCGTCTGGGCGGTCCCCGTTCACGCCGACCTCAGTCTTCGAAAAGGCTGGGGTCCCAATGGACTGCGGTCCACAGGAGGGCGAAGCCGAGCACGGCGACGGCGGCGGTGGTGTGGTAGATCGTGCCCGGCCAGGGGGCCTCGCCCCGGGTGGCCTGGGCCACCAGGGGGACGTGGGTGGCAACCATCCAGAGGCCGGTCAGGACCAGGACCAGGCCGGCGACGAACTGGAAGGCGCCGTTGCGGGGACCGCCCCGCTGCTGCACGAGGAGGGCGGCGCCGCACACGATGAGCACCACCAGGCCCGGCATGACGTGGTCGGCGATTTCCACCGAGTTCTTGGTGTTGAGGGCCGGGGTCAGGAAATGGGGGAGGGCGGCCCAGGTTGCCACCACGAGCCCGACGAACGGCAGCCACGGGGGTGCCGCCGGGCGGCCGACGGTGGCCGCCGGGGCCCGGCCGGAAACGGGCGCCGCCCGACCGGCGGTGGCGTCGTTCCGCCCGCCCCGCCCGCCGCCGCCCGCCCCGGGGGCTTTTCCGCCGCCGCGCCGGCCCTCGGCCCTCTTGCCGTCGCCGGGGCGGGGCGTGGTGCTGGAGGCGGGCGCGGTCCTGGGGCCGGGTGATGCCGTCCGCCTCTTGGCCGCCGGACGGGTGGGAGGCCGGGCCTGAGCCGGGCGGCGGGGCGCCTCGGGGGCGTCGGCCACCGGCGCTAGCCGGCCGGGGTCAGGCTCTCGGCCAGGCCGACCAGGGCCCGCACCGCGGGGGCGTCGGGGGCGAGGTCGATCGGGGCCACGCCCTTGCGGTCGGCCTCCACGATCTTGGGGTCGTCGGGCACGCCCACGACCTCGCAGCCGGGGAACGCGGAGCGGACGATCTCCAGGTCGGCGTCGCCCCGCAGCCGGTTGGCAACCACCACCACCCGGGTGACGGCGCGCTCGCGCGCCAGGTCCACGGCCCGCATCCCCACCTCCACCGACTTGGGCGTGGGCTCCACCACCACCAGCACGGTGTCCACCCGCTGCTCGGAGAGGCGGGTCAGGGTGCCGACGCCGGCCTCGAAGTCGGCGACCACCACGTCATTCGGGAACTCGACGGATCCGAGCAACTGCTCGGGGGACAAGCCACATCAGAGTCAGCCGGGTTCGGGGTTGTCGATGCGGCTGACCACCGCCAGGCGAACCCCGTCGGGCCCCTCCGAGCCGTAGCGCTCGATCACCGTGTCCCAGGACGGGGCGTGCTCGGCCTCGCCCTCGTCGAGGGCCTGGCGCATGGACACCAGCCGCTCGGTCTCCTCGTCACCCACGCCCAGGGAGATGCCCAGGTTGGGGTTGGAGTCGCAGTCCAGGGCCACGACCGACTTCCCGGTCCGGGCCAGGCTGCGGGCCACCACCGACGACGTCGTCGTCTTGCCCGATCCGCCCTTGCCCACCACAGCCAGCTTCAACGCAGTGCCACCTTCTCGGCTCGTGCACGGGGCGGAGCGATCACAGCAGCATCGCGGTCACCGCACCATCTGTTCGGACAGGACGTCCGCCAGCAACTCTACCGCCTGCACCGCCGGGCAGTCAGGGGCGGCGTCGAGAGGTGCCAGCCGCCGGCGCTCAGCATCGGCGAGGGCCTCGTCCCACGGCACGGTGGCCACCACCTCCAGGCCCGTCCGGCGGGCCACCAGCTCGGCGTCGCCCGGCTCCCGGGCCTTGCTCACCACCGCCACCACCCGCTGGGGGCCGCTCTCCAGCTGAGCCATGCGGGCCAGGCGCCGGCCGGAGAGCATCGAGTGGGCGGTGGGCTCCACCACCACCAGCACCGTCTGGGCGAAGTTGCCCCACCCGGTGAACGCCTGGCGGGTGCCGCCGGGCAGGTCGCCGATCACGTTCCACTCGTCGGCCGGGAGGTCCCGCACGATCTGGAGGAAGGCGAGCTGGGACCGCCACAGGTTGGTGTTGGCGCCCCCCACCTTGCCGAACTGGAGGAAGCGCACGCCGTCGGGAGCGGGGACGGCGTAGCGCTCGACTGCCTCGGCCGCCCCCAGGCCGGGTCGGAGCCGGAACCGGGGCCCCGTCTCGCCCTCCTTCCGCTCCACGACGGCGTCGTCGGGGATGGGGGCGTCCTCGGACTCCAGGCCCAGGGAGAAGGCCAGGCCCGGGAGGGGGTCGGAGTCCACCGCCAGCACGGACGTGCCCCGCCGGGCCAGGGCCCGGGCGAAGGTGCCGGCGATCGCCGACTTGCCGGCCCCGCCCTTGCCCACGAACGCCACCTTCACGATGCCTCCCCTTCCTCGTGCGGCCGGGGCCGCCTGGACGCGGCCACCGCCGCCACCCCGAACACCACCAACCCGGCGATCATCGGCCATCGTCCCACCACCGGCACGGCGGCGGGCTGGCGAATCGATGTGAACGCCACATCTTGGCGCTCGGTGGCCTCGCTGCCCAACCGGCTGTCGGCCCGTCGGAGGCGAAGGCCACGTCGGGGGCGGGGCGGTCGAGGCCGGGGGCAGGGGCAGGGCGGTGGGTGCCCACGTCCCGCCGCCGTCCAAGCTGGACTGGATGGCGGCCGAGAACCCGGGGCGGTCCACCCGGTAGGACACCACTCGGTTGTCCGGCCGGCGGGGGTTGCGAGCGAGCGAGGGGGAGGTGTCCTCCTCGATCGGTGACCCCCGGTCCACTCTACCGAGGGCCCGGCGGGCGCAGGCCGGGCGCTACCGGCGGGCCAGGCCGCGGAGGTGGACGTCGACGATGTGGTCGACGATCACGTCGAAGTCGGGCCACGGGAACCCGGGGGACGAGATCAGCAGCGACGTGAGGCCGTGGAACGCGGCCCACAGCCCGGTGGCCACCAGCATGGGGTTGGCGGGGGCGAAGACGCCGGCCTCCAGGCACCTTGAGACGTCCTCCACCAGGTGGGTGAACGCCTGGGCGGCCGGGCGGTCGTCGTCCAGGCGGCGCGCCGGGTTGCGGACCATGAAGAGGATCCGGTAGTGCTCGGGGTTGTCGACCCCGAAGCGCACGTAGGCCCGGCTCTTGCGGCGCAGGGCGTCGAGGGGGCCGGAGGCGGCGGCCGCCGCCTCGGCCAGGATGGTGTCGAACTCGGCGAAGTGGCGGCCACAGACGTTGAGCAGCATCTCCGCCTTGTCGGTGAAGTGCAGGTAGATGGACGGGGGCGTCACGCCCACCGCGTCGGCCACCGCCCGGATGGACACCCGGTCGGCGTCTCCCGTCTCCACCAGCAGGCGCTCGGCGGCGTCGACGATCTCGTCGCGGAGGCGCTCGCCCTCGCCCCGCCGGGCTCGGGCCCGCCGATGCGGCGGCGCGGCGGCCCGGTCGGTCACGGCTGCCGCCCCGAGGAGGCGGCGGGCCGGCCACCGCCGGGAACCGGTGGGAGGGCGGCGCCGGCGGGCGGGCGCTCACCCTCGGAGGTGCCGATCCGGGCCTGGAGGCGGCGGAGTGGGCCCGGCGCCCACCAGTCGAGTCCCAGGGCCACCAAGGCGATGAGTATTGGGATGGTCGTGGAGATGGTGCCAGTGGCCGTGAAGTTCAACGCTCCGGACAAATGCCCCCTCCTGGAACACCCACACCCACACCATGGCACCGAACGTGGCCGTCAGGCTGAGCAGGTTGACTGCCACCGCCTTGGCCGGCCGAGGATGCCACCCATGAGCAGAAAAAGTGCGACAAACGAGACGAGAGCGATGATCCCCCCGGCCAGGGGGGCACGGCCCCGAACAGCGACCGCTTGGAGCCCAAGTTGCGCCGAGGCGCCGCCCACCTCGACTCGGAAGGGGCGCGACCCTGGCCCGCCCACCCAGGAGCCGGTCCGGGCGTCCACCCGGGCCGCTCCGGGGGACCGCCCGAGGTCGGCCTCGATCTGGCTGCTGACCTGGCGGAACGCCTCTTCCGACCCACCGACGTGGACGGACACGGCGGAGACCACGCCCGGTCCGGTCGCCAGCCCGGCGGTGAACGCCGATAACCTACCGAAGCAGGCCACAACCGGGCCGGCCGTCAGCGCGCCACGCGGGCGCGGACCCGTGGAAGGAGCAGGGGGGAGACGGGTGCCCGCAGAAAAGGGGCGAGAAGGGGCCTCGACTGGCAAGAGGCCCCTTCTCGGGAGGGGGTTTGCACCGCAGTACGGTGCGAACGAGTCCATACCCTCCGGCGCCGGGGCCAAACCTGGCGGCGGAAGATTTTTTCTCGCTAATCGCCAGGGACCAGCTCGACGGTCACCGAGAAGGCACCGGCCGCCTCGGTGGCCAGGTCGGCCACCCGCCCGGCCTCGGCCACGTCGTCCGCCGCCCGGCCCAGGGCGGCCAGGCGGTCGGGCGTGTCGCGCACGACGGCCCGGGCCACGTCGGCCCGCATGGAGGCCCGGGCCGCCGTCTTGGCCTTGCGGATCTCGCCCAGGGCGGCGGCCGCCACCTCCAGCACCAGCGGGTCGGCGGCTCCCGCCGTGGCCCGCAGCTCGTCGCCCGCCGGCCACCGGGCGCGGTGGACCGACCCCGCCGGCCACAGCTCTCCGGCTCCCCACGACCACACCTCCTCGGTGGCGAAGGGCAGGAACGGGGCGAACAGGCGCAGGAGGGTGGACAGGGCGGCGACGAGGGCGGTGGTGGCCGACGCCCTGGCCTCGGGCCCCTGGGTGCCGTAGGCCCGGCTCTTGACCAGCTCCAGGTAGTCGTCGCAGAACGCCCAGAACACCGTCTCCGTGCGCTCCAGGGCTCGGGTGTAGTCGTAGGCCTCGAAGGCGGCGGTGGCGTCGTCCACCACATCGGCCAGGCCCGCGACCATGGCCGCGTCCAGGGCCTGGGCCACCGGCCCGCCAGCGGCTGGGGTGGGCGAGGCGTCTGCCCCCTCCAGGCGGCCGAGCACGAACCGGGAGGCGTTGAGGAGCTTGATGGTGAGGCGGCGGCCCACCTTGAGCTGGCCGTAGTCCACCGCGGTGTCCACACCGGGACGGCCGCTGGCCGCCCAGTAGCGGACGGCGTCGGCGCCGTACTCCTCCAGGAGGGGCAGCGGGGTGACCACGTTGCCCTTGGACTTGGACATCTTCTTGCGGTCGGGGTCGAGCACGAAGCCGGAGATGGCAACGTGGCGCCACGGCCGCATGTTCTCCTCGAAGTGGGAGCGCACGACGGTGGAGAACAGCCAGGTACGGATGATGTCATGGGCCTGGGCCCGCAGGTCCATGGGGAAGACCCGGCTGAAGAGGTCGGGATCGTCCTCCCACCGGCCGGCGATCTGGGGCGTCAGCGA
>JBHELO010000101.1:0-8805 GCA_046263055.1 Acidimicrobiales bacterium
GTCGGCCAGGGGCATGAGCACCGAGATGCCGGCCTGGCGCAGGGCGTTCACGCCATAGTCGATGTCGGCCAGCCAGCCGCTGTTGAAGGCGCCCTTGGCCGTCGGTTCGGCGCCGCTCCAGCTCACGTTGGTGCGGGCCCAGCGCACGCCGGCCGACTGCATGGCCGCCACCGTGCGGTCCATGTCGGACCGGGAGATGCCCCACGTGAGGTCGCCCACCACCCCGACCCGCAGGCTGGTGGCGGCCGAGGCCGGACCGGTGCCCGACAGGCCGGCGGTGGCGGCCACCGCCGCCATCACCAGCGTGAGGGTCGCCAATTGCCGCCGGGTCCGGACGGCGAACGGCAGGGAACACGACATCGGGCACCTCCGCGGGGGTACGGCCAGATGGGGCCCCGCACCGCGCTCGCCGACGCAATGTGCACCCCGCCCGGTGTTCCCTCAACCCTAGCCCCGGCACGGGGTCCGGCCCCGGCCCGTCGCTCGCAGCCGCATCAGGCCAGCGCGCGCGCCAGGCGAGGGTCGCGACGGAGACGGCGGTGCTTCCACTGCAGGTAGTAGAAGTCCCGCAGGGCCCGCCGGCTGTGACGGCCGTAGAGCGAGCGCCGGGTGACCCGCTGGGAGACGTGGACGATCACCGCGTCGGGGACGTAGCGCACCTCCAGGCCCGCCGCCCACACGCGGAAGCACCAGTCCATGTCCTCACCCCCGTACGACGACACCCGCGTGTCGAACCTGCCGATGCGGCCCGGAAGGTCGCCGCGCCACATGTGGGCGGCGCCGATCGCCCACCCGACCGGCCGTTCCACGTCGTGGTCGTCGTCGGCCATCATGTGGCGCCGGTGAGAGGTGGGGTCGGGATTGATGCGCGCGTAGGGGCCCCTTCGCAGCACGGGCAGGAGCAGCGGGGGCCAGCGGCGGCTGGAGAGCTGCACGGAGCCATCGGGGTTCAACAGCTTGGGAGCCACCAGGCCCACGCCGGGGTCCGTGTCGAGCACTGCGGCCAGCGAGCGCAGGGCCCCGGGACGCACGACGGTGTCGGCGTCGAGCATGAGCACCAGCCGGCCGCGCACCATCGGGAGGGCGCTGTTGCGGCCCGCGGGCAGGCCCTCGTTCACCGTCTTGGTGAGAAGGCGGGCTCCGGGGAACTGGCGCCGGACGGCGTCGGACGTACCATCGGTGGAACCGTCGTCGACGACGATGACCTCGTGGTCGACCCCCGCGTCCTCGGCCAACGAGCCCAGGCACGTCAAAAGGTCGTCCCGGGCCTGCCAGGAGACGACGACCACGGAGATCTCGGGGGCCAGTTGCACGGCGGACGGTACGGTACCCGGCTACCCCCTTCTCTCCTCGACCCGGCGACGGAGCGGTGATGGACGACGTCTCGAACCTGAGCGGCCTGGTCTGCCCCCGGACCCGGCGCGGCCTGCAGGTCTCCACCCTGGCCGCCGCCGAGGCCAGGCTGTCGGAGGGGCGGCCCCTGATCAGCCGACGTACGGGGCCGGTGCCCGCAGTGGGCCCCACCCCCAGCGTTCTGGTGCGTGACGACGGTGCCGCCGCCTATCCCGTGGTCGAGGGCGTGGCCATCCTCCTGGCGCCGGAGATGCTCACCGGTGACCGCGATGGGGCTGCCTCCCCCGCCGATCCCTGCGAGCACCGTTACGCCGAGGCCTACGAGGAGATGGCGTTCTACGACGAGGAGGCCGACCGGGAGACGGTCGAGGATGCGGCCCGCCGCCTCATTGCGTCCATGCGGCCCGGGGGCACCCGGGCTCGGCCCGACAAGGGTGAGCCCCGCCTCCGCCGGGCCTGGCTGGACGCCACCTTCGAGCCCGCCGCCCAATGGGACGCCTTCCGCCATCTGGCGCCACTGAGCGCCAAGTCGGTGGTCCAGCTGGGCGGGAAGGGCGTCCAAGCGGTCAGGTTCCTGCTGGCCGGAGCAGCCGAGGCGTGGATCGTCAGTCCCATGCTGGGTGAGGTCTCCTTCGCCCGACGGCTGGCCCGCCAGGTAGGCGTGGCCGACCGCCTGCGCACGGTCGTCGCCGTCGCCGAGGAGTTGCCGTTCCCCGACGCCGGCGTCGACGCCGTGTACGCCGGCAGCACCGCCCACCACATGGTGACGGAACTGGCCTTCCGGGAGTGCGCCAGGGTGCTGAGGCCGGGCGGGCGCTTCGCCGCCATCGAGCCCTGGAAGGCGCCGCTGTACGACATCGGCATCTCCCTCTTCGGCAAGCGCGAGAACGTGCGGTGCCGGCCCATGACCGCGGAGCGGGCGGCGCCGCTGGCCGACGCCTTCGGGACGGCGACGATCGTCCACCACGGGGCCCTCACCCGTTACCCGCTGATCGCCCTGGCCAAGGTGGGAGTGCCCCTGGGCCTTCCCGTGGTCGCCACGGTGACCCGCGTCGACGACGCCGTCTGCTCGCTCGTGCCCCGGCTGCGGCGCGCCGGTAGCAGCACCGCCCTGCTCGCCCGCCGGGACAAGTAGGCGCGCCGGCGACGCCGGTCGGGCCTGGCCCAGGCTGACCCGCTCCGGCCCCGGCTAACGCCCGCTCGGGCCAGGAGGGCCGAGGCGACCGCCGGCCACCTCGTCGACCAGGGCCACCACCTGGGCTAGCCGGGTGCCCCAGTCGTTGGCTTCGGCGACGGTGCGCCGGCGGGCGACGGCGGCCTCGTCGTCCCCGGCCAGCGCCCGCTCGACCTCCTCCACGAACTCGTCGGCAGTGTCGGCGAAGGCCACGACGTCGGCGTAGGGAAGGAGGCTGGGCAGGGGGCGGGACACCAGAGGGCGCCCGGCCGACAGCGCCTCCAGGGCCTTCACCGGCGTGAGCACCGGGCCGGAGTGCTCCCGAACGTACGGCGTCACGACCACGTCGAGCTGGCCCAGCAGTCGGCCCAGGTCGGCGTGCGCCACCGGCGGCTCGATCGTCACGTTGGGCAGGTCGGCCACCGACGCCCGACGAAACCCCCATTGCACGGGCCCGACGAGGCGCACCCGCCAGTGCGGCCGGGCTCGGGCGATCCCCCGCAGTAAGGCCACGTCGAGGCGGAAGTCGAGGGTGCCCACGAAACCGAGCACCGGGACCGCCCGGTCGGGGCGGGGAGGCTTGCGTTCGAAGAGGTCGACGCCGTGGGGAATCACCCGGACGTCGGCTCCCCAGGCCCGGTAGCGGCCGGCCAGCACCTCACCCGAGACCGCCACCACATCGGCGATGGCGACGAGCGCCCGTTCGGCCCGTTCGTGCACGGCCAGCCACGACGGCGTCCACTCCGGGAGGAGGTGGTAGGCGTCGACGCTCTCGTAGACGACGGCCGCCGGACGTCGCCGTTCGAGGAGATCGACCAGCTCGGGAGTGGGCCAGCGCACCCACGCGACGGCCCGTTCCCAGTCGCCCACCGCGGCACGGAGCTGGCGCCCGACCCAGGCCCGGTTGAGACGCCGCAGGACCGACCACTGCCGCGGCGGGATTACTAGGAGACCGGCGGTCCGGAGCCCGTCGACCCGGGACGACGGGGGTGCCGACCGCGGGCTGGACGGGAGCAGGCGTCGGCCCAGCCGGTCGGCCACCTTCGCCAACCGGGACAGCCGGGGGTTGCGGGTACCGATCCCGGCCACGTAGAGGACGTCGAAGCCGGCCTCGGCCAGGGCGACCGCCTTACGCTCGGCCTCCACGTTGTGGTAGCCGAGGGGCCAGGCCGAGTAGAAGAGCACCGGTCGAGCGGCCGGCGGTGTCACCACCGTCGGCCCAGGGCCCGAACCGTGCCCGTGAGCACGCCGGCCAGCTTGGTACGGGCGAGGCGCAGGCGGGCGGGGCTGCGCCGGCGCAGCCCGCTGGCGAACATGCGCGCCGGGTCGGCCAGCCCGAGGAGCCACAACCAGCAACCGCCGGCGACGTCGCCGCCGCGGAGGTGCTTCACCGCGAAGCCGGCCCACGCCGTCATGTACCCCCGGTACAGGGGGCCGAGCTGCTCCAGGCTCCGCCACTGCTCGTGGGTGGCCCGCACATCGGGGGTGGCCAGGGCGACGCCCCCGCCCCTCAGGTACCGGTAGTTGAAGTCCATGTCCTCGGCCGCGGGGAAGTCGTCCACGCCGGCGCCCAGGCGCTCGTCCCAGCCGCCGAGCTGTTCGACAACGGAGCGCCGCACCGCCATGCACACGCCGAAGCCGATGTGCCACGGGCGCGTCCAGCGGCCGGCCCGCACCTGTTCGGTGGCGACCGGGAACACCGTCACCGTCGGGTAGTCGTCACCTCGCGTCGCCCCCCCACCGACGTGGCCGCTGACGAACCCGACGTCGGGGTGGTGGGCCAGGACCCGGCCGAGGGCGGCGGCCCACCCCGGCTCCGGGAGGCAGTCGTCGTCGAGGTACACCACCCACTCCGTGGTCACTCGGGGCCAGGCCAGGTTCCTCGCCCGCGAGAGGCCCTTGCCGTGGTCCCTCACGAGGGTGACGGAGGTGTCGGCGGCCACCCGGTTGGCCACCCGCGGATCGCACTCGTCGCTCTGGTCGACCACCAACACCGGGAAGGCGCCACCCGTCTGGCCACGGAGCGCCCCCAGCACCGCAAGGAGCTGATCGGGCCGGTTGCGGGAGCAGATCACGACCGTGAACGGCGAGCCGGACCCTTCCAGCTCAGGCCGCGCCAACCGGAGCTCCGGTGACCGGCTCCTGCATCCTGGCAAGGGCGCCGATGATCCCGAGGATGGCCCAGAAGTAGATCCCGGTGCCCTCGACGAGGGTGACGTCGAACAGGTTGTGGATCCCGAATACGGCCAGCGCGGCGAGCAGCCCGCTTCCCATGGTGGCCGTCCAGGCGTCGCCCGACCGCCGCAGACGGACGGCGGCCCGCACGCCGAGGGCGGAGGCCATGGCGAAGGCCGCCAGCCCGACGATCCCCTGCTCGGCCAGCAGGTTGAGAGCCAGGTTGTGGGCATGGGGCGGTGGCTCGAAGATGGTGTTCTCGAGGAAGTCCTTGCCTTCCGGCACACGGGTGGCGGCGTAGGCGGCGGGGAACTCCCCGGGGCCTACGCCGAGCACCGGGTGCTCGGCCCAGATCCGGCCGGCGGCGCGCCAGAAGTCGGCCCGACCCGCGACCTCAGCCCCCTGAGCCGTTCCCGCCGCGAAGCGGTCACGCAGCAGGGACGGGGCGGCGACCACGACCGCGAGCGCGACCAGCGGGACCAGCAGCCACCGGGCCCGGCGCAACAGGATCAGGGGGACGACGGCGAGGGCCACCAGCGCACCCCTAGAGAAGCTGGCGTAGACGCCGACGGCGGCGACCACCGTCGCCAGCCCGTAGGCGGCCCGCCACCGCCGGGCGGCCAGGGCGGCGGCTGCCGCCAGCGGCAGCACGAAAGCCAGGAACCCGGCCAGCTGGTTGGGCTGGTCGAAGCCGGCGGTGACCCGAGGGACCAGACGACCGGTGGAGGTGATGAAGCCGACGGACGAAGGGGCCCCGGCCAGGTACTGCCAGGTGGCGTACAGCCCGATGATGGCCGCCCCTGCGATCGCTCCGCCGATCGCCCATTCGGCGTGGGCGCGCGTGCGGATCACCGACGTGATGACGAAGAACAGCACCAAGCCGGTGGCCGTGGTGCGTAGGAACGACGCGGAATCGGCGACACTCGCCGTGCGGGTGAGCCCGACGACGGTCACGACGAAGAAGGTGACGACGGCGGCGCCCAGCGGCCGCAGGGCTCGACCGCGGTGGTGGCGACGGGGGCCGTCGACCACGGTCACGATCACGAGAACCACCGCCCAACCGGCGCCCGCCACCCAGGGGTGGCTCCCGGCCAGGCCGGCGTTGAGGGCGGCCAGGACGAAAGCCACGGCCACGCCCACCTCGGGCCTGGCCAATGCCGTCGCCGCCAGTACGCCGGCCACCGCCAGCCCAGGCAGGACGAGAGGTTGGCCACGGTAGGCGCTGATCGCGCCGGCGCCGCCGAGGGCCAGGGCACCGACCCCGAGGGCGGGCACCACTGCGGCCCGGCGGCGCCGCACCGCGGTCGCCGACGGCGTCACCAACCGGTGGGGGCGCCCGAGGGAAGGTCGGCGGGGACGCCCGCGGCATCTCCGGCGGGGGCGTCGGGCGCGGCCTCGTCGGCCGAGCTGGGTACCTGCGACCGGTAGTAGTACCCGGTGCGGCTGGTGTCGGGCGTGCGGTTGAGCACGATGCCCAGCACGTTGGCGTTGGCCCGCCGCAGCTGGTCCACCGTCTGGACCAGGGCGTTGCGGCCAGTCCGGCGGGCGTCGACCACCAGCACCGTGCCCTCGGCCGTGGCCGCCAGCAGGGACGCGTCGGCTCCCACCGAGACGGGGGGGCTGTCGAACACCACCAGCTCGAACCGGTTTCGCGTCCGCCGCTCGAAACCTTCCAGCTCCTCACCGGCCAGCAACGCCGCGGGGTTGGGCGGCACCGGACCCGAAGGTATGAGCTGAACGGTCGAACCGGGGAGGCGGACGAGGGTGTCGGGCAGCGCCACCGGGGCCTGGCGCGTGAGCAGGCTGGAGAAGCCCACACCCGATGGCCCGGGCGGGCGGTGGAGGCTGGAAGTGACGCTGGGACGGCGGAGGTCACCATCCACGACCACCACGTCGACACCTCGTTCTGCGGCGGCCGCGGCCACGCTTATGCAGCACATCGACTTGCCCTCACCCTCGCCCGGGCTGACCAGGACGAGTGAGCGCGGTCGCTGCCCGTTGTTGACGAAGATGAGGTTGACGAGCAGGAGGCGGCAGGCGTCGAGGAGACGGGCGGCTCGGCTGGCGTCGTCGGGCGGTTCGAGCAACTGGCGCATCGTGAGCCCCGGCACGTTCGGCAGGCGGGCGAGGATG
Organism: Acidimicrobiales bacterium; assembly: GCA_046263055.1. Classification (GTDB taxonomy): domain Bacteria; phylum Actinomycetota; class Acidimicrobiia; order Acidimicrobiales; family AC-14; genus DATAQC01. The sequence goes on from JBHELO010000101.1 coordinate 6,836, forward strand.
GGCAGGCCTTCCAGCTCGGTGGTGGAGCTGTCGACCTCGAGACGCTGGTCGAGGCGGTGCCAGGCCAGGGCGCTGAGTACCCCCGCGAACAGGGCGAGGAAGAGGCCCACGAGCATGTAAAGGAACGGCCGGGGACGTGAGGGCTTCGACGGCAGGTCGGCGCCCTCGGCCCGAAAGATGCGGCTGGTGACCCCCTCGGGGTTGTCGGCACCGAGACGACCCACCCGGTCGAGGAACACGGACGCGTAGGTGTCGGCCAGGACCTGCGCCCGCCGGGGCGACGACGCGTCGGCGCTCACGCGGATGAGTTGGCTCTGGGTGACCGGCGCCACCGCGACCGCGCCCTCGACCTCCTGGCGCGACATCCGGAACGGCAGCCTGGCTGCCACCTCGCCGGCCACGCCTGGGGTCTGAAGGAGCTCGGCATAGGTCTTGCTGAGGACCTGGTTGGTCTGGGTGGCCTCGAAGTCCGATCCGCCCTGGCGGCTGGAGGTGACCCATAGATAGCTGCTCGTGCTGTACACGCGCGGCAGCAGGGCCGTGACCGCGGCGGTCGCCCCGAGGACCAGCAGGAACACGAACACGAGGGGAGCCCGCCGGCGCCAGAGAATGGCGAGGACCTGCTCAGCACTCAACCGGCCGCTCCGAATGCCTCGTGCCCGTACCGCATGCTACCGGCCTCTGGCGGCTGCGGCCCGCCGGTCCATGGCGGCCCCTTCGTTCACGAGATGGCGCCGCCGTGTCATCCATTTGAGCTGGAAGTACACGTGGGCCAGCAGGAACCGGAGTGTGAACAGTGACAGGGGGTGAGCCGCCGCCCGGCGCTGGTAGTGGTGGACCACCTCGGCCTCCGGGACATAGACGACCTGGTACCCGGCCTGGCGTATCCGGAAGCACCAGTCGGCGTCGTCGTGACCGAACCAGATGCGCCGGTCGATCTCCCCGGCTGCAGCCTGGGCGTCGGCCCGGAAGAGCTGGCAGGCGCCCAGCACGTACTCCACCGGTCGGCGGCGGTCGTGGGGGTCGTCGGCCATCAGGTGGCGGCGCATGGTGGTCCCCGACTCGAACCGGGCGGCGAACGGTGGAAACCGGTAGAGGGGAAGGAGCAGGGGCGGGAAGCGTCGGGTGCTGAGCTGGAGGCCGCCGTCGGGGTAAACCAGGCGCGGCCCCACGAGGCCCACGTCCGGAGAGGCGTCCAGGGCGGCCACGAGGGCGGGAAGTGCGCCTTCGGTGAGCTCGGCATCGCTGTCGAGGAACATGCGGTGCCGGCCGCGGGCGGCGCGCAGCCCGTGGTTGCGGCCCGGGACCCCTTCATTGCCGGGCCGGCGGATCAGGCGGACCTCCGGGAAGCTCGCGGTGACCATCTGCGCAGTGCCGTCGGTGGAACCGTTGTCGACGACGATGGTCTCGACCGCGATCCCCCCGGCCGCGTTCCGGACGCTCTGCAGGCACTGACGCAGCAGGTCGACGACATCGTGGGCGATGACGACGACGGTGACGTCGGGACGGCTCCCCGCCACCTCGTCGTTCGCCGACCGGGCTTCCACCATCTTCAGTGCTCCACCGTGAGGTCGCGCCGGTAGAACCAGTAGGGGCGCCGGCGGACCACCCCGGTGGCCGCTAGGCCGATCAGGTGCCAGGACATCCGCCACGTCTCCCGGTACCCCCGCCGGCGCCGGTACTTGTCGCCCTTCTCCAGAGGCCGCCGGCCGTGGAGCCGTTGCTCGCGAATTCCACCATCTCACCCATCGTCTTCACCCATGGTTCTCACCCATCGTCCTCACCCATCGTCCTCACCGCGGCGTCCTCACCGCGGCGTCCTCACCGCGGCGTCCTCACCGCGGCGTCGGAGCATCTCAGTGCCTACCCAGGCCCGGCCGCCGTCACCACCGCTCGCCGCCGCTCCCAGGGTGCAGGGAACCGGGCGCCGCCCACGTGCGGGTGAGCACAGCGACCGTCCAGGCCAAGGC
>JBHELO010000102.1:0-12041 GCA_046263055.1 Acidimicrobiales bacterium
ACCTGGCGGGTGGTGGCCTTCGTGGTGGCCCTGGTGGGCGTGCTGGGGGTGGCCGTGGTGGCCATCGGCTGGTACGCCCGCCACACCTACTACGTGGGCCTGGCCGGTGACCGGGTGGCCATCTACAAGGGTCGCCCCGGCGGCCTGGTGTGGTTCGAGCCGACCCTCCAGGAGCGCAAGCCCCTGACCACCGCCGACATCCTGCCCTCGCGCCTGCCCGACCTGCGGTCGGGCCACGAGGAGCCCACCAAGGCCGACGCCGACCGCTACGTCAACGAGCTCCGCATCGAGGGCGCCGAGCGGGCCGGCGGCACCGGCCCGGGCACGGGCCCCGGCGGCACCGGCCCGGGCACGGGCCCCGGCGGCACCGGTACGGGCACGGCCACGTCCACCACCGTCGCCGGCGCCCCGCCGCCGTGATCGACGGGAGCCGCCTGCGCGACAGCGTCCTGTTCCGGTCCCGGCGCAACACCGAGCTGGGCCTGGTCCTGCTCGCCGCCGTCCTCACCGCCGGGGCCTACGTGCTGGCCAGCCTGGGCCGCTCGGCGTCCCTGCCGGCCGACGTCGTGCCCTTCCTCGTCGTCATCCTCGCCCTGCTGGCCGGCGCCCACGTGGCCACCCGCCGGCTGGCCCCCGGCGCCGACGGGATCCTCCTGCCCGTGGCCGGCCTGCTCAACGGCGTGGGCTACGTCTTCATCGCCCGCCTGGACAAGAACCTGGCCGGGCTGCAGGCCCTCTGGACGGCCCTGGGCGTGGGTGCCTTCGTAGGCACCCTGGTGGTCGTCCGGCGGGTCCGCGACCTGGAGCGCTTCCGCTACACGTTCGCCCTGATCGGCATCGGGCTCCTGCTCATGCCGTTGCTGCCGGTGGTGGGCCAGAACATCAACGGCTCCCGCCTGTGGGTGCGCTTCGGCACCGTCACCTTCCAGCCCGGTGAGTTCGCCAAGATCGTCCTGTGCATCTTCTTCGCGTCCTACCTGGTCGAGAAGCGCGAGCTCCTGTCCGAGACGCTGCACCGGGTGGGCGGGGTCTTCGTGCCCGACCTCAAGCACTTCGGGCCGGTGGTGCTGGCGTGGGGCGTGTCGCTGGTGATCATGACCGCCGAGCGCGACCTGGGCTCGTCCCTGCTCTTCTTCGCCCTGTTCATCGCCATGCTGTGGGTGGCCACCGGCCGGGGCGCCTACCTGGGCATCGGCGGCACGCTGTTCGCGGGCGGCGCCTACCTGGCGTGGTCGGCCTTCGCCCACGTGCGGGAGCGGGTCACGATCTGGATCAACCCCTGGAAGACGGCGTCCTCCAGCGGCTACCAGATCGTGCAGGGCCTGTTCGCCTTCGCCGCCGGCGGCCTGGCCGGCACCAACCTGGGGCAGGGCAGCCCCCAGCGCATCCCAGCGGTGGCCACCGACTTCATCTTCGCCGCCATCGGCGAGGAGCTGGGGCTGCTGGGCACGACCGCCGTCGTAATCGCCTTCCTGCTGATGGTGGGCACCGGCATCCGCATCGCCCTGCGGGCCGAGCCCCCGTTCGAGAAGCTACTGGCCGCCGGCCTCACCACCATCCTGGCCGTGCAGAGCTTCGTCATCATCGGCGGCGTCACCCGCCTGGTCCCCCTCACCGGCATCACCCTGCCGTTCGTGTCCTACGGTGGGTCGTCGCTGCTGGCCAACTACGTGCTGCTGGCCCTGCTGCTGCGCATCTCCCACGACCAGGCGGGCCGGGAGCGGGCCGAGGCGGCGGCCGCCGACCAGACCCGAGTGTGAGGCCCGAGTGTGAGGCCCGAGTGACCGAGTGACCCCCGCGTGAACGCCCAGATCCGCCGCCTCGGCATCGTCCTCGGGGCCCTGTTCGTGCTGCTCTTCGTCCAGCTCAACTGGCTGCAGGTCGTCGACGCCAAGAAGCTCAACGACAACCCCACCAACACCCGGGCGGTGATCCGGGACTTCTCCCAACCCCGGGGGGTGATCCAGACGGCCGACGGCGTCGTGATCGCCCAGTCCACGCCCACCAACGACGCCTTCCAGCGCCAGCGCAGCTACCCGGAAGGCTCCCTGTTCGCCCACCTCACCGGGTACTTCTCCTTCACCTACGGCACCGACGGGGCCGAGCGCACGTACAACGACGCCCTCACCGGCCGGGACCAGAAGCTGAGCATCACCCGCCTGGGCGACCTCCTGCTCCAGAAGGACCACAGCGCCAACGTGACGCTCACCGTCTCGAAGGCCCTGCAGCAGGTGGCCACCGACGCCTTGGGCCCGCGCAAGGGCGCGGTCGTCGCCCTGGACCCCCGCAGCGGCGCCATCCTGGCCATGGCCGACTACCCGTCCTACGACCCCAACCCGCTGGCCAGCCACGACCAGAAGACGGTCCGCGACGCCTGGACGTCGCTCAACGCCGATCCCAACAAGCCGCTCCTCCCCCGCACGTACCGGGAGCGCTACTTCCCGGGGTCGAGCTTCAAGGTGGTGACGGCCGCCACCGGCCTGGCCACCGGCACCGTCAGCCTCACGTCGCCGTCCTACCCGGTGCTGTCCCAGCTTCCGCTGCCCCAGAGCACCCAGCCGCTGTCCAACTTCGGGGGCGAGCGCTGCGGCGGCCCGCTGCCCCAGGACCTGAAGGTGTCGTGCAACACCGCCTTCGCCCAACTCGGCCTCGACCTCGGGGGCGACAAGCTGTCCGCCGGCGCCTCGGCCTTCGGGTTCACCAAGGTCCCCCCGATCGACCTGCCCTTCGGCGCGGCGTCCAACTTCCCGGACGCCGCGGCGTTCGTCCACAACAAGCCGGCCCTGGCCAAGTCGGCCATCGGCCAGCAGGACGTGGCCGCCACGCCGCTGCAGATGGCGCTGGTGGCGGCCGGGATCGCCAACGACGGTGTGGTGATGACGCCCCACGTGCTCAAGGAGGTGCGCGACAGCGAGGGCAAGGTGGTCGACACCTACCAGCCCCAGCCGTGGACCACGGCGGTGCCGGCCGACGTCGCCCACCAGGTGCGGGACATGATGGTGGGCGTCGTCCAGGGCGGCACGGGTACCGCCGCCCAGATCCCGGGCGTCACGGTGGCCGGCAAGACGGGCACCGCCCAGACCGGGCGCGACACCAGCCACGCCTGGTTCGTGGCCTTCGCCCCCGCCGAGAACCCTACCGTGGCGGTGGCCGTCATCATCGAGGACCAGCCCAACGTCAACGAGGCCACCGGTGGTGCCATCGCCGCCCCGGTGGCCCGCACCGTGCTGCAAGCCGCCCTGGGCGGGAAGTGAACCGCCTCCCGCCGCGGCCGTAGGCTGGGGGACCGGCATGGCGTCCCAGGTCTTCACCGGCCGCTACCAGATAGACCGCCTCCTCGCCCGCGGCGGGATGGCCGAGGTGTACCTGGCGCGCGACCTGCTGCTCGACCGCCCGGTGGCGCTCAAGGTGCTGTTCCCCGAGTTCTCGGGCGACCGGTCGTTCGTCGAGCGCTTCCGCCGGGAGGCCCGGGCGGCGGCCAACCTGAACCACCCCAACATCGTGTCCATCTACGACTGGGGAGAGGAGGCGGGCACCTACTTCATCGTCATGGAGTACGTGGAGGGTCGCACCCTGCGCGACGTCATCCGGGGCGAGGGCCCGCTCCTGCCCGACCCGGCGGCCGGCATCGGGGCGGAGATCGCCGGCGCCCTGGACTTCGCCCACCGCAACGGGGTCATCCACCGCGACGTCAAGCCCGGCAACGTCCTGCTCGGCCGGGGCGGCTTGGTCAAGGTGACCGACTTCGGCATCGCCCGGGCCACCGACCCCCAGGAGAGCCTCACCCAGACGGGCGCGGTCATGGGCACCGCCACCTACTTCTCGCCCGAGCAGGCCCAGGGCCTGCCCATCGACCCCCGCAGCGACGTGTACTCGCTCGGCGTCGTGCTCTACGAGATGGTGGCCGGGCGGCCGCCGTTCACCGGGGACTCGCCGGTGGCCATCGCCTACCAGCACGTGCGGGAGACGGCGGTGCCGCCGTCGCACCACAACCCCGACGTCGCCCCCCAGTTCGAGGCAATCGTCCTCAAGGCCATGGCCAAGAACCGGGCCAACCGGTACAACTCGGCCGAGGAGCTGCGGGACGACCTCCTGCGGTTCGGCCGGGGCCTACCGGTGCGGGCCGAGCCGCTACTCGCCCCCACCGACGTCACCGGCGTCATGGCCGCCACCCGGGCGCAGCCGGCGGTGGCGGCCACCGGCGGGCGGGGCGCCGACGACGGCACCCGGATGATGGCGCGAGCCGCCCCGGTGGCCGTGGTCGAGCCCGAGGCCGCCCCGCCCCGGCGCACCGGCGCCTACTTCGTGGTGCTCGTCGTCCTCCTGGCCCTCCTGGCCGGCCTGCTGGTGCTGCTGGCCCGCCAGCTGGGGAGCGGGACCACCACCGTGATCGTTCCCCAGGTGGTGGGCAACACCGAGGCCGACGCCGTCCGGGCCCTGGCCAACGCCGGGCTGCAGGCCAAGTCCACCGCCGTCAACGACGACACCACCGAGGCCGGCAAGGTCTTCGCCCAGGATCCCGGATCGGGCACCAAGCTCAAGAAGAACAGCACCGTCAACATCAGGGTCAGCCTGGGCGCCCAACCGGTGGCCGTGCCCGACGTGCGGAACAAGAAGGTGGACGCCGCCTCCGACGTGCTGACCACGGCCGGGTTCACGGTGGACGTGTCGAGCCAGTCCGACGACCGCGTCCCCATCGACGTCGTCATCTCCCAGAACCCGGCCGCCGGCGGCACCGCGCCCCCGGGCTCCAAGGTCACCCTCACCGTTTCCACCGGGCGGGAGCAGGTCCAGGTCCCCGACGTGACCAACGCCGACCAGTCCGACGCCGCCAACCGCCTGGGCCAGGCCGGGTTCACCACGTCGGTCCAGCTCCAGGCGTCGGACACCGTGCCCCAGGGCAAGGTCATCCGCACCGCCCCGTCGGCGGGGACGCCGCTGGCCAAGGGGTCGACGGTGGCCCTGGTGGTGTCCTCGGGCCCCACGCCCACCACCGTGACCACCACCATCCCGCCGGTCAGCACCACCAAGCCGACGACGACGACGTCGAGCACCAAGCCCTGACGGCCGCCGCCGCCCGCCTCAGCTGACGGGCGCCCCCGCCGAGGCCAAGAAGTTGGCCAGGAGCCGGTGGCCGGCGGTGGTGAGGATGGACTCGGGGTGGAACTGCACGCCCTCCACCGGGAAGCGGCGGTGGCGCAGTCCCATGATGGTGCCGTCGGCGATGGTGGCGGTGACCTCCAGGTCGTCGGGCAGGGCGCCCGGATCCACCACCAGCGAGTGGTAGCGCGTGGCCTCGAACGGCTCGGGCAGCCCGGCCAGCACGCCCTGCCCCCGGTGGTGCACGACCGACGTCTTGCCGTGCACGACCTCGGGAGCCGGCACGATCCGCCCACCGAACACCTCCCCGATGCACTGGTGGCCCAGGCACACCCCGAGCACCGGCGTGGGCCGGCCGTCACGACCGCGGCCCGAGCCGGCCAGCCGTTCGATGAGGGCGTTACTGATGCCGGCATCGGCGGGGCGGCCCGGGCCAGGGGAGATCACCACCGCGTCGGGCTCGAGGGCCACCACCGCATCCACCGTGATCTCGTCGTTGCGGTGCACGAGGGGCTCGGCCCCCAGCTCCCCCAGGTACTGGACGAGGTTGTAGACGAATGAGTCGTAGTTGTCGACCACCACCACCCGGGGGCCCATCGGGCCACCGTAGTGGGCCGGTGCGAGGCCCCACCCCGGCATTCGCGCCCCGGGGGCCGGGCCACCTGCGGGGCGGGCCGGGGCCTGCCTATCCTGCCGCCATGGCGAACAAGCGCAGCGGCTCCTCGTCCTCCCGCTCCACCAAGCCCGGCCGCACCACGCCGCCGAAGTCGGCCCCGTCGTCGGCCGCCAGCCGGCCGGCCCCCAGGCCGGTGCCGCCCAAGGCGCCGACGCCCAGCAAGCGGGTCACGCCCAAGGGGACCGGCACGACCAGCGGGCGCTACACGCCGCCGATCCCCAAAGAGGTCAAGGTCAGCCCCATCTGGGTGCCGATCCTCATGTTCTCCTGCCTGCTGCTGGGCATGGCCATGATCATCACCAACTATGTGAGCCTGCTCCCGGCCAGCCCCAGCAACGGTTGGCTGCTCGGCGGCCTGGGGCTGATCACCGTCGGCTTCATCACCGCCACCAAGTTCCATTGAAGGCCCACCAGGCGGCTGGCCGGCGGCCGCCCGTCCGGCCTGGCCTCTGTAACTACAGCCCTGTCATTCGTCCCCAGGCTCGTCCACAGCTGGGGACAACGTTCACTCGAAGGTGGGGGCCACCAGGTCCATGTCCTCCTGGCAGTGGCGGGGCGGGGGCGGCAGCTCCTCGGCGGCCTGGGTCATGCGCACCTCGGTGCCGCAGATCGAGCACCGGTAGCGCAGGTTCACCTTGCGCATCTCGCCCGGCGGCGGGGGGACGTTGGGGCGGGCCAGACCGCCGAGTACCGCCATGCCCACCCGCATGAGCAGCACGAAGACGGCCACCGCCACGACCAGCTTGAGCAGGAGCCAGATCACCGACGCGCCGAGCCGAGGCGCTCGACGACCAGGGCGTTGGCCATGCCGCCGCCCTCGCACATGGTCTGCAACCCGAACCGCCCGCCGCAGCGCTCCAACTCCCACACCAGGCTGGTGAACAGGCGGGCCCCCGAGCAGCCCAGCGGGTGGCCGAGGGCGATGGCGCCGCCGTTCACGTTCACCCGCTCGGGGTCGGGGTGGTGCTCGGCCGCCCACGCCAGCACCACGGAGGCGAAGGCCTCGTTGACCTCCACCCGGTCCACCTGGTCCAAGGTGAGGCCGGCCCGCTCCAGCACCGCGGTCGTGGCCGGGATGGGGCCGGTGAGCATGGTGACGGGGTCCACACCCGCCACCGAGAAGGCCACGAACCGGGCCCGGGCCACCAGGCCCAGCCGCTCGGCGGCGTCCTCGCTGGCCACCAGCACGGCGGCCGCCCCGTCGGAGATCTGCGACGAGTTGCCGGCGGTGATGCGCCCGCCGGGCCGGAAGGCGGCCTTCAGGCCGGCGAGGGCCTCCAGGCTGGTGTCCCGCCGCACGCCCTCGTCGGCGGTGACCTGCTCCTTGCCCCGGCGGCCCTCCACCACCACGGGCACGATCTCCGCCGCGAACCGGCCCTCGTCGGCGGCCCGGACCGCTCGGCGGTGGCTGTCCAGGCTGTAGGCGTCCAGGGCCTCCCGGGACAGGTCCCAGCGCTCGGCCACCCCCTCTGCGGCGATGCCCTGGGGCACCAGCCCCCCGGCGGGCTGGTAGCGCTGCGCCATCCGGGGGCCGAAGGGCATGCCCGGCCCCTTCACGGTGGTGATGCCCATGGGCACCCGGCTCATGGACTCCACCCCACCCGCTACCACCACGTCGTAGGCGCCGGCCGCAACCCCCTGGGCCGCGAAGTGCAGGGCCTGCTGCCCGGACCCACACTGGCGGTCCACGGTGGTGCCCGGCACCGAGTCGGGGAAGCCGGCGGCCAGCGCCGCGCTGCGGGCCACGTTGAGGCCCTGCTCGCCGGTCTGGGAGACGCAGCCCAAGATGACGTCGTCGATCAGCGCCGGGTCGAGGTCGTTGCGCTCGACCAGGGCGGCCAACACCTGGCCAGCCAGGTCGACGGGGTGCCACGCCGCCAGCTTCCCGTTGCGACGACCCACCGCGGTGCGAACGGCGTCGACGACGACGGCGGTGGCCATGGCCGACCCAGTGTGGCACCCCCCTGCCCGCTGGGATCCGCCCCGGTCGACCCCCGGGGGCTGGTTGCCGCCGCCGGTGGCCCTACGCTCGCCGCCCGGTGGGCACCTTCGTCGACATCGGGGTCTTCGCCGACATCGGAGTCTTCGCCGACATCGGGGTCTTCGCCGCCGGCGCGGTGATGGTGGCCGCCACCCTGGGCTCGGCGGTGCGCACGGTGGTGCTGCCCCGGGGGATCCAGGCCAAGCTGGCCACCACCGTCTTCCTGGTCGTGCGGGCCGTCTTCCGGGTGCGCCTGGGCCGGGCCCCCAGCTTCGAGCGCCGGGACCGGGTCATGGCCGCCTACGGCCCGCTGAGCCTGCTGACCCTTGCCCTGGTGTGGCTGGCGGTGGTCGGCGCCGGCTACACGGCCATGTTCTGGGCCCTCGGCACCCACCCGCTACGGGCCGCCTTCACCTTGTCGGGGTCGTCGCTCTTCACCCTCGGCTTCCTCCATCCCCACGACCTGCCCACCACCGTGGCCGTGTTCAGCGAGTCGTCCCTCGGCCTGGCCCTCCTGGCCCTCCTCATCACCTATCTGCCCAGCCTCTACAACGCCTTCTCCCGGCGGGAGGCGGCGGTGGCCCACCTCGAGGTCCGCGCCGGGTCGCCGCCGTCGGGCCCCGAGATGATCGAGCGCTACGCCCGCATCGGCTGGGTGGGAGGGCTGGCCGGCATGTGGGAGCGCTGGGAGGAGTGGTTCGTGGAGCTGGAAGAGACCCATACCTCCTTCCCCGCCCTCGCCTTCTTCCGGTCGCCCCAGCCCGAGCATTCGTGGGTCACCGCCGCCGGGGCGATGCTCGACGCCGCCGCCCTGGCCTCGTCCACCATGGAGGACCACGACCCCGACGCCGCCCTCATGGTGCGGGCCGGCTACCTGTCGCTGCGCCGCATCGCCGACTACTTCGACATCCCCTACGACCGGGAGCCTGCTCCCGGCGATCCCATCACCGTGGCCCGCGACGAGTACGACGAGGCCTACGACCGCCTGGCGGCCGCCGGGGTGCGGCTGAAGCCCGATCGCGAACAGGCGTGGCGGGACTTCGCCGGCTGGCGGGTCAACTACGACGCCGTCCTCGTCACCCTGGCCGGCCTGGTCATGGCGCCCTACGCGCCGTGGTCCTCGGACCGCTCGGTCACCGGGTTCCGCCCGACCTTGCTGCGGGGGCGGGGCCGTCAGAACGGAGGGCACCGCTGAACACGAGCACCCGGCGACGCCGCGGTCATCCGACCCGGTCCAGGTTGTGGCGCTCATCCCAGGCCCCGGGCTGCCGCCAGGCGACCCACCAGGTCGGCGGTGGCGGGGCGGGCCACCACCAGGGCGTCGAGGAGGCGGAGCTGAGCCCGGGCTCGGTCCAGGTTGTGGCCCGGGCGGTCGACGGCGAAGTACACGTCGCCGGCCAGGTGGTCGGTGAGGAAGCGGGTGGCCGCCTCCCAGGCCATGAGCGGGCCGGCGAGTGGCAGCAGCGCCACCTCGGTGGGCACGAGGAGATGCCCGGCCCCGTCCAGGTAGGCGCCCAGCACCGCCTCCAGGTGGTCCCCACGGAGGGCGACGGGTGGCTCGGGGTCGTCCTCGTCCACCGCCGCCACCGTGCTGCGCACCAGGTCGCCCACGTCGGCCAGCACGGTCCCGGGAGCCACGGTGTCCAGGTCCACCATGCACAGGCCCTCGCCGGTGGCCTCGTCGGCCAGGACGTTGTCGGCCTTGGCGTCGTTGTGCACCGTGCGCTCGGGCAGGTGGCCGGTGGCCCGGGCGGCGTCCACCTCGTCGACGACGGTGGCCGCCGCCCGCACCGCCTCCACCGCCGCCCCACACCCGGCGCCCCGGCCCACCGGATCGGCGCCGGCCACCGCGTCCAGGGCGGCCAGGCGGCCACGAAAGTCCCGGAAGCCGGGGATGGCCTCGGTGATCGGCGGGCCGCCCAGGTCGGACAGCTCGTCGAGGAAGCGGGCCGCCACCCCGGCCGCCTGGGCGGCGCCGGCCGGCGAGCGGACGGGCGCCAGGCTGGCCGCCCCCTCCACGTAGAGGAAGCCCCGCCAGCAGGCGCCGTCGCCGTCCATCACGAACGGCCGCCCGTCGTGGGCCGCCAGCACCGTCAGCGCCCGGCGGGGGGCATCCGGGCACCGAGCGGCGGCCAGCCGGCCGTGCTGGTGGGTGGCCACCCGGGCGGCGGTGGCGGCCACAAGCATCGGGTCGGGGAACACCGCCCCATTGAGGCGCTGGACCACAGTGCGGGTGGTCGAGCCGCCGGCGCTGGTCGTGACGAGCCAGGTCTCGTGGATGTGGCCCCGACCGTGCGGTGCCACCGCCACCACCTCGCCGGCGACGAGGCGGCGGGCGGCAGCCGCCGCCCGTTTCCTGGCGGCAGGAAGATTCGCGATCCGCACCGCGTCATGATCGCCACTCTGGCCCGTCTTCATGGTGTTCTCCTGACGCGAGCCCAACGGCGGGCCCGCACGGGGGGATGCGGCCCTGGTCGTCTTGGGACGGCCGCGGGTCGGCTCGGGGGCGGCCGTCTGCCGCCGTCCCGCCCGTCGTCGGCGACGGCCGCCCCCTCTTCCTCCCGGAACCTCCTCCACCGGATCGCCCGCCAAGGCGTGACGCGCCACCGGCCGGGAGCATGGACCTGCGGAGTGCCGAGCCCTCGGGACCCCCCAGCTCCAGGGCTCGGCGCTCCTTCTGACGCGTTTTGACGCGCCCCGCGTTCTTGTCGACGCTCCTGGCGAGTGCAACACTCGTCCAAGTGCTCCGCGGCCGGGGTGGCGCTGCCGATCGCGCTGCGTCCTACCTCAACGGTTCACGGGCCCACCGGCTTGGTGTCGCCCCGAGGGCTGGGGCCGGGACCGCCACCAAGCCACGGCCTGGCGCCGCTCTCCGTCCTGCCACCGCCCTCAGTCCCGCCACACCGGGCTGAGCCGCCCGGGTACGCCCCGGCCCTGGGCGGGAGCCGCCACCGGGGCGCCGGCCGCCCCGGAGCGGCGGCGGGCGGCCAGGACCACGAAATGGTCGATGACGGCGGCCAGGGTGGCCCGGCGCTCGTCCAGGCCCATGTCGTCCCACGCCCGGCGGAGGGCGGAGCCGGCGCCGCACAGCTCCCGTTGGCGGCGGAGGAGGGCCTGGTCGCCCACCCCGGCATCGGTGGTCCGGGCCCGGTCCTCGAGCTGGCGGCGGAGGCGCTGCCAGGCGTCGTCGTCGATCTGGGAGCCGCCGGCCCACATGCCGTCCACTCCGCCGCCCGTGCCGGTCCCCGTCACCGCCGAAGTCACCAAGGCGGCCAGGTGGTGTTCCTGCTCGACCAGGCGGGCGGCCCGGGCCACTACCGCGGCCACGAACGAAGCGTCGTCCACCCGGGCCAGCACCAGGTCCGTGGCCGCCGCCTCGGCCGCCGATGCGGGGATGACGACGCCAGAGCAGCCGCCCGCCCCCCGGGACGGGCAGCGGTAGCAGGGCTGGGCCGACGACGTCGAGCGGGCCGCCCCCCCGAGGCGCGCCCCGCAGCGCCAGCACCGCAGGAACCCGCTCAGCAGGTAGCGGCGGGGCACTCGCTCCCCGCCGCCCGTGCCCGGAGCGGCGGCGGCTTCCTTGCACCGGGCCCGACGCAGGTCCAGCAGCCGCTCGTGGGTGGCCCGGTCGACGATGGCCGGCACCGGGAAGGCGCCCTCCTCACCCGTCGGGCCCAGGCCCGCCAGTCGGGGCTGTATGAGCAGGGCGGACAATGCATTTATCCGCCACGGGCCGCCCGTGGTGGTGGTCACCCCCGCAGCGTTCCAGTCGGCGACAATGGATACCAGGGTGTCGCCACCAAGCACCCGCCGGGCAGCCTCGCGAATGAGCTGCGCCTCTGCCGCCATCACCTGCCGGCGGTCCTGGGAGTGGCCGAACCCTCGACGGCCGCGGGCATCCCACCCGGTGGCGCTCACGAGCGGTAGTACGGGACCGCGACCGGAGGCGGATGACACGCCCGGTGGCCGGGAGGTGGCACCGCCCCCATCGACCCTTGCAATGAACATGGGGGATTCATTGCAACGATATACCGACCGCTGGAGCCTCTCTCCGGTGGATTTTCTGGCGGGCGTATTGCTCCGCACGGGCGAAGGTCATAGAGTGCGCCCGCTTCACTTCCGTGCTAGACGTTCCGGGCCACAGACGCCGTTCCAGACGAGCACCAGCGCCTCTCGGGGCGAATCGCCGCACACCTGGCTTCCCGTGGTCCCGGTTCCAACCAACCCAGGGGGGATGAGCATGACCCGACCGTGGAGGCGCTCCACGGGTGACGAGCGTGGACA